>PQAH01000266.1 GCA_003105195.1 Bradyrhizobiaceae bacterium | reverse complement strand
TGGCGCGCCACGTTCTCGCCTAGGATCGGAACTCCGGTCGAGGGGCCGACCGCAGTGTCAGATTGGGGGATCGAGCGATGCGCTGTGTCGCCGCGTACGCTTTTGCCGTGACTGTTTCACTCGCAACGACTGCACAAGCACAACAGAACCCGCAGCACGCCGCACAGGCGACGCCGTCCGCGCTCTCCGCGGTGCGCGCGCCGTCGGCGGGCGCCGCGGCCTGCCCGGGCAACCCGAACGCGCTCGGCGTCGCGCGCGTGGTGGAGATCGACACCACGGGCGGGCCGGGCTTCGGCTTCGAGCACTTCAGGGCGCACGACTTCCTGCGCCACAAGGAGGTGCTGCTGACCTTCGACGACGGGCCGTGGCCGCGCACCACGCCGGCGGTGCTCGACGCGCTCGCGGCGCACTGCGTGAAGGCGACGTTCTTCCCGATCGGCAAGCACGCGACCTACCATCCCGAGATCCTCAAGCAGGTCGCGGAAGCGGGCCACTCCATCGGCACCCACACCTGGTCGCACCAGAACCTGGAGAAGAAGTCGGTCCAGGAGGCGATCGACGAGATCGAGAAAGGCGTGAGCGCGGTGCGCCAGTCGGCCGGGGCGCCGACGGCGCCGTTCTTCCGGTTCCCGGCGCTCAAGCATCCGCCGGAGCTCGTGAAGTATCTCGGCGAGCGCAATATCGGCATCTTCTCGACCGACATGGACTCGTTCGACTTCAAGATCCGCAAGCCCGACCAGGTGGTCGCCTCGGTGATGGCCAAGCTCAAGAAGTTCGGCAAGGGCATCGTGCTGATGCACGACTTCCAGCCGCACACCGCGGACGCGCTGCCCGAGCTGCTCAGGCAGCTCAAGGCGGAGGGCTACCGCGTCGTGCACATGAAGGCGAAGGATCCGGTGACGACGATCGCCAAGTACGACGAGCAGGTGCGCAGCGAGCAGAAGCTGCCCACGCTGAGCCAGCGCCCGACCTCGAGCGTGGTGCGCACCATCACGGGCGATTGAGCCTGGAGCCTTCTCCGCCGAAGCGGGCACAGGCTCGGCGCAGAAGAGCGACCGGATCAGGAATCCGGGGCGCGTTTCGATTCGATTTGGCGGAATGCGCCCCAGGCATTCAGGAGCGCGGCGAGGCCGCGCGGACCACCTGCATGGTCTTGGCCTCGGGGCCGCAGGAGAGCGTCAGGCGCTCGCCGGCCGCGCCGACCACCTCGGTCTGCTCGCCCGGCCGCAGGCTGATGGTGAGGCGCGCGGGCTGGTCCTGCGCGGGCGCCGGCAGCGTCACCTCGGCGACCACCAGCGTCACCCGGCAGCCGCCGTCGACGGCGACGAAATAGCCGACCGCGCGTTTCGACCCCAGGTCGTGGCGGATGACCTCGGCCGCCCCGAAGGTCTCGGCCAGCGGCGCACGCGCGGCCGGCGTGCCGGGACGCTCGCCCGCGAGGGTGAGGCCGGCAGCGGCCACGGCGGCGATCGCGATGCCGGCCAGGGCGGTCAGGACTCGAATCATTGCGGCACACCTCCGTCCGGGCACGTCGCGGCCCCGGTGCTCACGAGGCGCACCCTAGCGATCGATCGTTTCCTGGTGATGTCCTCGCACGGGCGGATGGTTTCGCTCGCGACCAAATTGTTTCGTCGCAGGGGAGCCGCGACGCCGGGGTATACGGGCATTCCCGCACGACGCAGCGTCACCCGCTATCGCATCGTCACCGGGGACATCGCCTCAGCGCCGCGGCGAATCGCCGGAGCCGTGCCGGTAGCCTTCCCGCGTCGCCTCGTCGCGCTGGCGCTCCAGCCTGGGCGTCGTGCGCCGGTTGCGCCACATCATGACCCCGTAGGCGATGCCCAGCGCGAGCGCAGCGACCAGCGCCACGTCGATGATCAGCCACAGCCAGCCGCCCTGCTCGCCCAACATTGCCGTCTCCTTCTCGCGACGGCCGCGGCGCGCGCGGCGGCTCGCGCCATCGACCGTCGAGGGACAATGCCTGCTTTCCGGCTTGGTTCCGCCGCCGGGGCCCGCGTGGAACCCGGACGGAACTCGCACGTTGAAGGGACGGCACGGGCGCACGACGGAAGGGCGGCCGCGCAAGAACCCGCGCATCTTCCCGAGCAGGATCAAGCCGCATGTCGCTCCTCATCAGCTTGCTGATCACCTTCCTCGTCGTCATCCTGGTTCTCTATCTCATCAACATGCTGCCGATCGACGCGCGCGCGAAGCAGATCGCCCGCATCGTCGTCATCATCATCGGCGTGGTGTCGCTGCTGCGCTACCTCGCGGTGTTCTGACGCCGCCCGCCGCCCGCCGCGCGTGTCCGCGCGCCCTTGCATCCGGGCGCGCGATTGGCGAGGTTCGGCGCATGTCGTTCCGTCCGCCGAAACCGAGCGCGCCGATCTGGAGCAAGGCTCCGGTCTCGGCGCTCGACTACGAGCTCGCGCAGGAGAAGGCCTCGGCTCTCGGGCGTCTCGGCCGGGCGCTCGAGCGCGCGCTCGCGGCGCTCGCCGCCTTCGACGCGGAGCGGGCCGAGGCGGGCGCGGAAGAGGCTCGGCGCGACGCGCTGGTCGCCGAGGCCGGCACGGCGCTCTGGTATTTCATCGTCCAGCGCGAGGCCTGCGGCCTGCGCGACAGCCGGTCGGTCCTGCGCGACTACCGGGTCCCGGCCGAGGTGCGCGACCGCATGGGCGCCTTCCCGCCGCGCCGCGGCTGAGCCGGCCGCGAGCGGCCCGGCCCGGGAGCCTCCCGGAGCCCCGCAGGCCGCCTGCCCGCGCTGCCCGCCGCGCGGTAAACCGCCGGTTCACGGGTTCCCTCGGATTTGGGCCACCCCGGCCGGCGGAACCGCAATCGATTATTCATACCTCGGCGCTAATCCTCGGGGGTCTCGTCGCGAGTCTCTCCACAATGCAGAACCTCATGCCGGCCCCTTCGCTGATCGACGAACTCGAGGACGCGCTCGCGTCCACGACGGCGGAGAAGCGGCACGCGGCGCTGTGGCGGGTGACCGACCTCTTCATCTCGGGCGCCGACCGCTATTCGGACGACCAGATCGGCCTGTTCGACGACGTGATCGCCAGGCTCGCCTCGGACATCGAGGCGAAGGCGCGGGCGCGGCTCGCCTCGCGGCTGGCGCGCATTCCCAACGCGCCCGGCGGCGTGGTGCAGTCGCTCGCCGAGGACGACGACATCGCGGTCGCGGGCGAGATCCTGCGCTATTCGCCGCGGCTCGACGAGCGCCACCTCGTCGCCACCGCCAGCAGCAAGAGCCAGGAGCACCTGCTCGCGATCTCGCAGCGCAGCTCGCTGAGCGAGACCGTGACCGACGTGCTGGTGCAGCGCGGCGACCCGGAGGTGGTCCGCGCCGTCGCCGAGAACTCGGGCGCGCGCTTCTCGAACGCCGCCTTCCGCACGCTGGTCGAGCGCTCGAACGGCGACGACATCCTCGCGACCACGGTCGGCCTGCGCAAGGACCTGCCGCGGCCGCATTTCCTCAAGCTGCTCGAATGCGCCTCGGCGAGCGTGCGCCAGAAGCTCGCCGCGGCCGACCCGGACGCCGCCGCGGCGGTGCGCGACGTGGTGGCGGAGATCGACGGCAGCATCCGCGCCGCCGCGCGCCAGGCCTCGTCGGACTTCGCCAATGCGCGCGAGGAGGTCGCCGCGCTCCACGCCGCGGGCCGCCTGACCGAGGCCGAGGTCTACGCCTACGCGGATGCGCACAAGTTCGAGGAGACCGCGCTCGCGCTGTCGCTGCTCGCCAAGGTGCCGATCGACTTCGTCGAGCGGGCGATGCTCGACGCCCAGCCCGACATGATCGTGATCCTGTCCAAGGTCGCGGGACTCACCTGGACCACCGCGAAATGCATCCTGGTGCGGGCGAGCGGGCGGGCGATGTCGGTCCAGGACCTCGACCGGGCGCTCGCCGGATTCACGCGCCTGCGCTCGGAGACGGCGCGCAGCATCATCGCGTTCTACGAGGCGCGCCGCAAAGGCGCGGCGGCGATGCCGGCGGCGAGCTGAGCCCGCGGGGCCGCGCCGGCCGTCAGCCCTCGTTGCGCCGCGCCGCCCGGCGGCCCATCAGGATCGCGGCGGCGAGGCCGGCGACCAGGCCGCCGAGCGGCGCCAGGATCAGCAGCACGCCCATGATCTTGCCGCCGCCGGGATCGACCAGCTCGACCAGCTCCGCATAGGCGAGCCAGCCGGCCAGCACCAGCACGTAGCCCGCGACGAGGCCGATCAGGAGGCCGGTGAGGCTCCACACGAAGACCCGCATGCCCGCTCCGAGATGCCGATGGGGTTCGGGCTTGGTCGCGGCAGGCGCGCCTCCGGTTCAATCGGGGGCGGGCCTTGCGCGGCCGGTGGCTGTCCGGACAAGATGACGCGGCGGGAGCCGACGAGCGCCCGACCCTCATCCGGACCCCACGCGACAGATCGGGAGGCAGAGCCATGACGGCGGGCGCGAGCGTCGGAATGCTCGACCACTACAACATCAGGACGCGGCGATTTCCCGAGACCGTGCAGTTCTACACCGAGGTGCTCGGCCTCACCAACGGCGAGCGGCCGAACTTCTCGTTTCCGGGCGCCTGGCTCTACAGCGAGGGCCGCGCGGTCGTCCACCTGGTCGACCTCTCGCCCTCGGGCGAGACGCAGAAGGCCGATTCCGGCGTGGTGCACCACATCGCCTTCGTGAGCCGCGGCTTCAATGCCATGAAACAGCATCTCGCGGCCCGGAAGGTCGCGTTCGAGACCCGCGAGGTGCCGGGCGGCGTGCTCTGGCAGATCTTCATCCGCGACCCGAACGGCGTGATGATCGAGCTCAACTACGACACCGCCGCGGAAGGCCTGTAGCGCGGAGCCCCGGAGCGCGGGCTGCAGAAGAAGAAGCTGCGCCCTCCGGCCGGAGGGCGCAGCCGAATCCCGACCAACCGGCCCGGCAGCGCCGGGACGCTCCGCCTACCAGCAGTGGCGCCGGGCGACGCGCACCCAGCCGCCGCTCGGATGGCGGGCGTAGCAGCGGCTGTGGCCGCCATGCCAGTAGTAGGCGCCGCGGCGCTCGGACTCGGCGCCGATGATCGCGCCGGCGGTGCCGCCGATGATCGCGCCCGCGACCGCGCCCCCGGCCCGGCCCGTCGCCGCACCGCCGATGATGCCGCCCACCGCGCCGCCGATCAGCGCGCCGCCGAGGGCGTCCTGGGCGGCGGCCTGCGGGGCCGGCACGGTGCCGACGAGAGCCAACAGCGTGGCCGCCACGGCAATCCTGCGAATCATGTTCTTTCTCCTCTCGCAACCTCCACCCGCCCCCATGATTAGGCGAGTTTACGGCACTTTTCAAATCCGGCGCCCCGGGGGGCATCGATCCCGCGTAGGGGCAAACCACCCCGGACACCTTGATCTGCCGCAACTGCCTCAGGCGGCCGCGGACCGGCGCTCGGCCACATACTGCGCCAGCGCGGAGGCCGGCGCGGGCGCGGACTGCCCGGGCTGCAACGGGTCGATCGCCTCCAGGAGCTGCAGGAACAGCGAGCCCGGCAGCGGCGGCGCGAACACGTAGCCCTGCGCCATGCGGATGCCGTGATCGCGCAGATAGGCAACCTGCTCGAAGGTCTCGACGCCCTCGGCGATGATGTCCATGCGCATGTTCTGCGCGAGGTCCACCAGCGTGTCGATCATGGTCGTGGTGTAGCGCTCGGTCGAGATGGCATCGACGAACATCTTGTCGATCTTGATGAAGTCGACGCCGAGCTTGAGCATGTAGGAGAGGCCGCCGTGGCCGATGCCGACGTCGTCGATGGCGACGCGGCAGCCGAGCCCCTGCAGGGCCGCGATCACGCGCCGCGCGGTCGCCAGGTCGTCGAGCCGCTCGCGCTCGGTCACCTCGAAGGCGAGCTGCGAGAGCGCGATCGCGGACCCGTCGAACACGGCGCGCACGTCGGCGACGATGGTCTCGTTGGCGAAATGCTGCGCCGTCAGGTTGAAGGCGATGCGCGTGGCCGGACGCCGGGCGAGCGCGGGACCGAGCTCGTCGCGTGTTGCGCGCATCAGCGCGCGGGTGATCTCGAGGATCAGGCCGCTCGTCTCCGCGAGCGGAATGAAGCGCGCGGGCGGGACGACCTCGCCGTCCGGCTTGCGCCAGCGCACCAGCACCTCGGCGCCGACGACCTTGCCGGACTGCAGGTCCACGATCGGCTGGAAATAGGGCACGAACTCGTTCCGCGCGATCGCCCGCTCCATCTCGCCGATCGGGTTGTTGCGGTCGCGCCAGGGAAGCAGGATCCCGAGCGCCAGCATGAGCAGCGCGATCGCGGCGCTGCCGAGCGTGCCGATCGTCGTGAGCTCGGAGTGGCCGGCGGCGAGCGCGGCGCGCGGCGCGGAGGCGACCGCGACCAGCGGGTAGCGCTCGGACTCCACCATCACGGTGACGCGGTCCTCGAGGGATTGCGGCCAGGGCGCCCGATGGTCCGAGCCTGCGACCACGGTCCCCTCGTTCAGCATCACGCGCACCTCCACCTGCCCTGCCCCCGCGCGGGTCGGCTCGTCGCGCATGAACATGTCGGCGGGCAGGAAGGCCGCGATGCCGAGCGCGCCCTCGGCAGGCCGCGCGCGCACGCGCAGGACCCGGTGGCGGACGTCGAGCGGACGCACGACGGCGAGCCGCACGCCGCTGCCCGCCGCCGCGACCTCGCGGGAGAGGAGCCAGGAATGCGCGGCGAGACCGAGCTCGGCGCAGCGCGCGGTGCCGTCGGAGTCGAGCACGCCGATCTCCTTCACCGGCGTCGTCGTCACGACGATACGGTTGAGCGCGTGCACATCGATCTCGCGGCAGTCCGTCCCAACCGCGCCCGCAAGGGTGGCGAGGCCATCGATCGCCTGGTCGATCCGGCGCTCCGCGTGCGCGAGGGCGCGCCGGGCGCCGGCGCCGGCCTCCTCGCGGATCTGCCGGTCGACATAGTCGTCCAGGGCGCGCGTGACGAAGGCCGCAGGCACCCCCGCCAGGAGCACGCCGGCCACCGCGCCGACCAGCTTGCGTCGCGTCCTGGGAACCACGGGAACCCTCACTGTATTACCGTGGTAAATTCCACCATCGTTATTAATGCATCATTACAACCGTAGAGAAGTGCCGTTGCGGCACCGCGAAAGGCACGGCCTCATGGTGAACGATCCGTAAAGACGGGCTCGCAAAGCCGGCCGGTCGCGGGCGAGAAGGAATACCGCGACTCACCGGATCGTGCTTCGATTCGCGCGACGGCGGGAGACGACATGGAAGCGCTCTTCATCGGCCAGACCTATATCGACGTGACCTTCCTCATCGACCGGATTCCGAGCGGGGACGAGAAGGCGATCGCCCGCGACTACGCGGTCAGCTTCGGCGGCAACGCGGTCTCGGCCGCCTTCTGCTGCGCCAAGCTCGGCATCGTGCCGGACCTGCTCACCTCGCTCGCCGACGACTGGCTCTCGCGCATGTTCCTCGACATGGCGGCGAAATACGGGATCTCGGTGCACGGGCGGAAGGTGCGCGAATCCTCGATCTCCTTCGTGATGCCGAACCACGGCATGCGCGCCATCATCCGCTGCCGCGACGACCACTATTTGCATCCGGTGCCCTCCCTCGACCTTTCGGGCTGCCGCGGGCTGCATCTCGACGGCCACCAGGCCGACGCCGCGATCCATTACGCCCGCCAGTGCCGCGAAGCCGGCATCCTGACCTCGCTCGACGGCGGCGGCATGCGCTCCAACACGCGCGAGCTCTTGGACTTCATCGATGTCGCGATCGTCTCGCAGCGCATGTGCGAGCAGCTCGGCCTCAGCCCGGCCGCCATGTGCGAGTTCCTGATCGGCAAGGGCTGCCGGGTGGCGGGCGTGACCATGGGCGAGCACGGCATGGTGTGGTGCGAGGCGGGGGGCGAGATCCGCCACCTGCCGGCGCTGGCGGTGCCGAAGGAGGAGGTGATCGACACCAACGGCGCCGGCGACATCTTCCACGGCGCCTACATGTACTCCTACCTGCGCGCGCCGCAGGCGCCGTGGGAGCGGCATTTCCGCTTCGCGCGCGCGGCCTCGGCCCATTCGGTGCAGAACCTCGGCATCGAGGCCTCGCTGCCGACCCCGGCCGACGTGGAGGCGATCGAGCGGCGCTACCGCGAGGCCGCCTGAGGCCCCTTGCGGGCGGCGGCGCGGGGTGCCGTAATGCGGCCGCCGTCACGGGAGCCGCGCATGATATCACGGATCATCGGCTGGCTCGTGGCCGTCGCGCTGGCGACGGCGGTGGTGCCGGCGCGGGCGCAGGACGAGATCGCGCTGTTCGACGCCCACCTGCACTACAATCAGGAGCCGAACCCGTTCTACGACCTCGAGAAGGTGCTCGATATCTTCCGCCGCAACGGGGTCACCGGCATCCTCGCGACCAGCCGGCCCAACAAGGGCACCCACGAGCTGGTCGACGCCAAGGCGCCGGGGCTGCGGGTGGTGCCGTTCATCCGGCCCTACCGGGTGCGCAGCGACATCCAGACCTGGTTCGACGACGAGGCGATCTGGGAGCTGATCCAGGCCGAGTTCAAGCGCGGCACCTACCGCGGCATCGGCGAGTTCCACATCTACGGTAAGGCGGCGGCGCGCCCGCTGGTCAAGCGCATCGTCGACTTCGCGGTGGAGAAGGATCTCTGGCTGCACGCCCACTGCGACGAGGAAGCGCTGCTGATCCTGTTCGGCCACAATCCGAAGGCGCGGATCATCTGGGCGCATACCGGCTTCTCGACGCCGGCGGCGCGCGTGCGGGAGCTCCTGGAGGCGCACCCGGCGCTGATCGGCGAGCTCTCCTATCGCAGCGGGATCACGGAGGGCGACGGGACGCTCTCGGCCGAATGGCGCGCCCTGTTCGCGCGCCACTCCGAGCGCTTCATGATCGGCTCCGACACCTGGATCAACGAGCGCTGGTTCCAGTACGACAACCTCATGAAGGCCTACCGCGCCTGGCTCGCCCAGCTGCCGCCCGCGCAGGCCAAGAACATCGCCCACGCCAATGCGGAGCGCCTGTTCGGCCTGCGCGCGGAGTGACGGAACGTAGGGCGCAATAGCTCGCATCGCGAGCGTATTGCGCCGGCAGAACTCTCCTCTCGCGCAGACGACGGTGGCAGGCACACGGCGCAATACGCCCCTTCGGGGCTATTGCGCCCTACATCCGCGAGCGCTTCGCCTTGGCGACCTGGTCGGCGATGAAGCGCGGCAGGGCGAAGGCCGCGACATGCACCTCGGGGGTCCAGTAGCGGGTCGGGAAGTGGCCGGCCCTGGCGTAGCGGCCCGCGATGGTGCGCGCGGAATGCCGGCGCAGCTTGCGATCCTTGGCGGCCCAGCCCATGGCCATGTGGCCGCCCACATAGGTCGGGATCGCCGCCACGTAGCACCCCGCATCGGCGAACAGCGCCTTGAAATGGCCGAGCGAGGCGACCAGCTCGTCCGGCTGCAGGAAGGGCACGCCGTTCTGGGTCACCATGACGCCGCCCGGCGCGAGGCAGCGCCGGCAGGCCGCGTAGAACGCGCGCGTGAACAGCACCGCGCCCGGCCCCTGCGGGTCGGTCGAGTCGACGATGATCACGTCGAAGCGGCGCTCGGTCGCCGCGACGAACCGCATGCCGTCGTCGATCACGCAGGCGAAGCGCTTGTCGCGGAACACCGGCCGGGCGAACTCGGGGAAATGCTCGCGGGCGAAATCGATCACCGAGGCGTCGATCTCGACCTGGGTCAGGCGCCGCACCGCCTTGTGCTTGAGCACCTCCTCGGCGATGCCGCAGTCGCCGCCGCCGACGATCAGCACCTCGCGCGCCCGGCCGTGGGCGAGGATCGGCACGTGGGACATCATCTCGTGGTAGATGAACTCGTCGCGCGTCGTCACCTGGGTCGCGCCGTCGAGCATCAGCATCCTGCCGAACAGCGCGTTCTCGAACAGCACCAGGTGCTGATGCGCGGTGCGCGTCTCGTAGAGGACCCGGTCGGCCGCATAGCTGACGCGGAAGCCCCGCGGCTCGAACAGCGTCTCGGCGATCCAGCGTTTCCCGGCCATGGCGTCCTCGCTCCGTGACGGCGCAGCATAGAGCGAATGCCGGCATCGTGCGCGAACGGCCGGGCGGGGGCCCGGCCGTTCAGGTTCGGCGGCATGCGACGATCGGGAAGGACGTCAGGCGCCCTGCCCGCGCAGGAGCTCGCTCACGGCGATCCGCTTGGCCTTGAAGGCCTCGCGCAGCACCGGGATGCACTTCTCGGGCTCGGCATCGCCGCACATGAACACGTCGAGCGCCGCATAGTTGGCTTCCGGCCAGGAATGGATGGAGATGTGGCTCTCGGCCAGCACCGCCACGCCGGACACGCCACCGTTCGGCTCGAAGTGATGCAGATGGATGTGCAGCAGCGTCGCCCCCGCGGCTGCCACGCAGCGGCGCAGGGCGTCCTCGATGTGATCGATATCGTCGAGACGCTCGGCTTCGTAGAGATCCACGATGAGATGCGCGCCTGCGCAGCGCACCCCGTTCCTCACCACGAAATGATCGTGCCGCTCCTCGGAGTCGACCGATACGGGCGTCGCGACCTTGAAGTCTTCCTTTCGGGCGGTGCCTGGGGTCCCCAAGCCCGTCCCCAATTGGAAGAGGGCGTTGTGGCGCATGCCGTCCTCCCCAACCAGAGATCGAACCAGGTGCCGGCAAGCCGGCTCCACGGAAAGCGAATGCCGCCAAACCGGGCCCGGGCAAGGCCGATCTTGGCGGCAGGCCTCCAAATAGGGGCTACCCTCCCCCCGATCAAGAACTTTTTTTGACAGCGCCATGCGTCACTTCGCGCCGTTCGTTCACGCGGCTGCGCCGGCCTCCACGACCGCCACCGCCGTCATGTTGACGATGCCGCGCGCCGTCACGGACGGCGTGAGCACATGGGCGGGACGCGCGGCGCCGATCAGGATCGGGCCCACGGGAAGCGCGTCGGCCAGCACCTTGATCATCTGGTAGGCGATGTTGGCGGCGTCGAGATTGGGCATGATCAGCACGTTCGCCTCGCCCTTGAGACGCGAATACGGGAAGACGCGTTCGCGGAAGGCCGGGCTCAGCGCCGAATCGCCGTGCATCTCGCCGTCCACCTCGAGCTCCGGGTGATCGGCGGCGAGCAGGTCGCAGGCGCGCCGCATCTTGCGCGAGGAGGCCGTGTCGTAGCTGCCGAAGTCGGAATGGGAGACGAGCGCGATCTTCGGCGCGAGGCCGAAGCGGCGCACATGGGCGGCGGCGAGCACCGCGGTCTCGGCGAGCTCCTCGGCGGTCGGCTCCGGCCGCACCTGCGTGTCGGCCATGAAGTAGACGCCCTTGGCGGTGATCACCAGCGAGAGCGCGGCGTATTCGCGCACGCCGGGCGCGAAGCCGATCACGTCGCGGATATGGCGCAGGTGGTTCATGTAGCGGCCTTCCACGCCGCAGATCATGGCGTCGGCCTCGCCGCGCCGCACCGCGAGCGCGGCGATCACGGTCGCATTGGTGCGCACCAGGGTGCGCGCCGCGTCGGGCGTGATGCCGCGGCGGCCGGCGACCTCCACATAGGTCTGCACGTAGTCGCGATAGCGGGGATCGTCCTCGGGATTTACCAGCTCGAAATCCAGCCCCGGGCGGATCGACAGGCCGAAGCGCTCGAGCCGCGCCTCCACCACGGCGGGGCGGCCGACCAGGATCGGCTGGGCGAGCTCTTCCTCGACCAGCACCTGGGTCGCGCGCAGGATGCGCTCGTCCTCGCCCTCGGCATAGATGACACGCTTCGGCGCCGCCTTCGCGCGGGTGAAGACCGGCCGCATGATGAAGCCGGAGCGGAACACGAAGCGGTCGAGGCGCTCCTGGTAGGCCGCGAAATCGCCGATCGGCCGCGCGGCGACGCCGGAGGCGATGGCGGCCCGGGCGACCGCCGGCGCGATGCGCAGGATCAGGCGCGGATCGAACGGGTTCGGGATCAGCGAGCCGGTGCCGAAGGTGCGCGCCTCGCCGCCATAGGCGCGCGCAGCCACGTCGGACGGGGCTTCCCGGGCGAGCGCCGCGATCGCCTCGACGGCGGCGAGCTTCATCTCCTCGTTGATGGTGGTGGCGCCGACGTCGAGGGCGCCGCGGAAGATGTAGGGGAAGCACAGGACATTGTTGACCTGGTTGGCGTAGTCCGAGCGGCCCGTGCAGATCATGGCGTCGGGACGCGCCGCCAGCGCCTCCTCGGGCATGATCTCGGGGATCGGATTGGCCAGCGCCATGATCAGCGGCCGTTCGGCCATGCGCGCCACCATCTCGGGCTTCAGCACGCCGGGCGCCGAGAGGCCGAGGAAGATGTCGGCGCCCTCGATCGCCTCGCCGAGCGTGCGCTTGCCGGTCCGCTGCGCATAGATCGCCTTCCAGCGGTCCATCAGCGTCTCGCGGCCCTCGTAGACCAGGCCCTCGATGTCGGCGACCCACACGTTCTCGCGCTTCACGCCGAGGGCGACCAGCAGGTTGAGACAGGCGAGCGCCGCGGCGCCCGCGCCGGAGGCGACGATCTTCACGGCCTCGGGCTTCTTGCCCGTGAGATGCAGCGCGTTCTTCACGGCGGCCGCGACGATGATGGCGGTGCCGTGCTGGTCGTCGTGGAACACCGGGATTCGCATGCGCGCCTTGAGCTTGGCCTCGATCTCGAAGCACTCGGGCGCCTTGATGTCCTCCAGGTTGATGCCGCCGAAGGTCGGCTCCAGCGCCGCCACCACCTCGACCACGCGGTCGACCTCGCGCGCGTCGATCTCGATGTCGAACACGTCGATGCCGGCGAACTTCTTGAACAGGACCGCCTTGCCCTCCATCACCGGCTTGCCGGCGAGCGGCCCGATGTCGCCGAGGCCGAGCACCGCGGTGCCGTTGGAGATCACGGCCACCAGGTTCGCGCGCGCGGTCAGCTCGGCCGCCTCGGCCGGATCGGCGGCGATCGCCTCGCAGGCCGCCGCCACGCCCGGCGAATAGGCGAGCGCCAGGTCGCGCTGGTTGCCGAGCGGCTTGGTGGCCTGGATCTCTAGCTTTCCGGGCCGGGGCAAGCGATGATAGATGAGCGCGCCCGCGCGAAGGTCGTCGGAGATCGTCGAGGCCATCCGGTCGCTCCGTGAAAGATCCGGCCGAGACTATTTGATTTGCGCGTTTGGACAATCGCCTCGCCCGCCGGCGGCGACCAGCCGAGGAGTCGATCCCATGCGGAAGCTTCTGATCGGCGCCGGCGCCGCGATGGCGCTCGCGCTCGCCGGCGCCTTCGCGGCGACGATCTTCGCGCAACAGCGCGCGGAACGCGAGGTCGCGGCCGCCTTCGAGGCGATTCGCGCCGCCGGCGCCACCGCGACGCACGGCAAGGTGGAATTCGACCTGTGGAGCCGCACGCTCAGGGTGGCGGACGTGGTCGTGCAGCCGGCCGGGACCACGCCCGCCGGGCTGAAGGCGGCCCGGCTGGTCGCGACCGGCGTCGGGCGGCCCGCGCCGGGCCGCCTCTCGGCGCAACGCATCGAGATCGACGACCTCGCGCTCGAGGCCACGGTCGCGGCGCCGGCCGGGCTCGCGATGAGCTACCGCGCGCCGCGCATCGTGGTGACCGATTATGCGGGTCCCGCGGGCCCGGTCGGCCGGCTCGACACCTCCTCGATGCTGGCGCTCTCCCGGATCGCGGTCGCGCAGCTCGTCGCCACCTCGGCCGGCACCGTGACGCTTCCCGCGCTCACGGCGCGTTTCTCGCCCGGCAAGGCCGCGAACGGCATGCCGGTCGCGCCGATCGACTACGCCTATGCGGGCATCGAGATCCGCGGCATCGGCGGCGGCCGCGTCGCCGGCGCGTCGATCGAGAAGGTGGCCTTCACGAGCCCGGGCGCGAACGGGACCGGCGCGATCGCGGGCGAGCTCGCGGGCGTTGCGGTCGTGGAGGTGGACGCGGCCGCGGCGCTGGCGACGCTGTCGCCGGAGGGCGCCAAGGACGAGCGCGCGCACACGATCTATGGCGAGGTCACGGCCGGCGCCTATACGGCGAGCCTCGGCGACGGGGTGCGCATGCGCATCGAGGGCATGATCCTGAAGGAGCTGGGGCTCGTGCCCGCCAAGGTGCCGCTCGCCGAGATCGTCGCCCTGGTCGAGCACGCGCCGGCGCCCGGAACGCCGCCCTCACGGGCCGCGACCCGCGCCATCCTGGAGACGGTCGCCCGGCTGTATGACGGCCTCACCCTCGGCCGCCTGGAGATGCGCGGCCTTGCTATGACCCTGCCGGACGGCGGCTTCCGTCTCGCGGCGCTGCGGCTCGAGAGCCTGTCGGGCGGCCGGCTCGCGGAGCTCGCGCTCGAGGGCCTGGAGGCCGAGACCGGGCAGAAGCAGCCCGTGCGCGTCGCGCGCTTCGCGCTCCAGGGGCTCGACCTCGCCGGCCTGATGCGCGCCTCCGCGCAACTCGACCGGATCGGCGCGCAGCCGACGCCCGGCGACGTCGCGGCGCTCGTCAAGCTCCTCGACGGGGTCGCGCTCGAGGGGCTGGTGGCCCCCTATCAGAAGACCGACAAGCTGGTCGAGGTCGACCGGGTGGCGGTCGCCTGGGCCCGGTATGTCGGCCCGACGCCGACGCAGCTGCGGCTGTCCGCGCGCATGACCGGACCGATCGACCTCACCGACGCGGAGCCGTTCAGCCTCCTCGCCGCCACGGGCTTCGACCGCGCCACCGTGGCGCTCGACCTCGGCACCGACTGGAGCGCGGAGACGCGGGCCTTTACGATCGCGCCGGCCGCGATCGAGATCGCCGACCTCGCGGCGGTGCGCGCGACGGTCGCGGTCGGCAACGTGGCGTCGGACCTGTTCTCGCTCGACCCCGTGAGGGTGATACAGGCGGCCGCCGGCGTCGAGGCGGGACCGGTCGAAATCAGCCTGCGCGACATGGGCGGCCTCGAGCTCGCGATCCGGCAATATGCGGCGGCCCGGGGTCTCGCGCGCGACGCCGCGCTCGCCGAGCTCACGGGCGAGCTCAACCAGAGCGCCGAGGTGCTGACCCAGGCGAGCCCCGATCTCGCGCCGCTGTTCGCCGCCGCGGCGCGCTTCCTGGAGACGCCGGGCGGCACGCTCACCGTGAAAGCGACGCCCAACGCGCGGGTCCCGCTGATGGAGCTGTTGGGGCTCGCGCCGGACCAGGCGCTCGCCGCCCTCTCCCGCTTCACGATCGAGGCCTCGGTGCGCCGCGGCCCGTAGGGTGCAATAGCCGCACCCAGGTCGCGCTTGCTCGACCTGAGCATGATCAATGTGCAAGTCGGCAACAGCCGACTTGCATGCGGCGTATTGCACCGTCGGCCTCTCAGTCCGCCGAAATGCTGCCGGTGCAATACGGCGCTGCGCGCCTATTGCACCCTACGATCTCTCCGGCAGCTTCGTAGGCTGCAATAGCGGGCGAAGGCGCGCGTATTCCAGCGGCAATGATGCGAAATGCGGAGGGCCAAAGGGTGCAATACGCCGCTGCGCGGCTATTGCACCCTACGCGCCTACGACTTCTCCGGCAAAGCGAGGCGGATGTGCAGCTCGCGCAGCTGCTTCGGCGTCACCTCGGAGGGGGCGCCCATGAGGAGGTCCTCGGCCTTCTGGTTCATCGGAAAGAGCACCACTTCGCGCAGGTTCTCCTCGCCGCACAGCAGCATGACGATGCGGTCGATGCCGGGGGCGATGCCGCCATGCGGCGGGGCGCCGAGGGAGAGTGCGCGCAGCATGCCGCCGAACTTCGCGGCGAGCACGTCCTCGCCGTAGCCCGCGATCGCGAAGGCCTTCTTCATCACGTCCGGCCGGTGGTTGCGGATCGCGCCCGAGGAGAGCTCGACGCCGTTGCACACCACGTCGTACTGGATCGCGAGGATGTCGAGGATCTTCGCGTGGTCGGCGGGGTCGAGCGCCAGGAAGTCGTCGATCGGATAGTTCGGCATCGAGAACGGGTTGTGGGAGAAGTCGATCTTCTTCTCCTCCTCGTTCCACTCGTACATCGGGAAGTCGACGATCCAGCAGAACTCGAAGCGGTCCTCGGCGACGAGGCCGAGCTCGCCCGCGATGCGGTTGCGCGCCTCGCCGGCGAACTTGTACTGCTTGGCCGGCACGCCGCCGACGAAGAACACCGCGTCGCCCGCCTGGAAGCCGTCCGGGCGCAGGTCGGCGTACTTGCGGACGAACTCGCCCGGCAGGCCCGCCGCGACCTTGACGTGCTCGCTCGCATGCGTGCCGAAGAACCGGCGCAAGAGCGCGGTGCGCTCGGGGCCGATGTTCTTGGCGATCGGCCCGGCGCCGTCCTCCTCGCCCTCGCGCCAGAAGATGTAGCCGAGACCCGGCTGCCCCTCGCCCTGCGCCCAGGCGTTCATGCGGTCGCAGAAGGCACGGTTGCCCCCGCCCGGCGCGGCGATCGCCCAGACCTCGAAGCGCGGATCGGTCTTGATCTGGTTGGCGAACACCTTGAAGCCGGAGTCGCGGAACACCTCGGTGACGTTCGCCATCACGAGCGGGTTGCGCAGATCGGGCTTGTCGGTGCCGAAGGCGCGCACCGCGGCCGCGAAGGGGATGCGCGGAAAGCTCCGCGTGACCGGCTTGCCCTCGGCGAACTCCTCGAACACGCCGCGCAGCACCGGCTCGACCGCGGCGAACACGTCCTCCTGGGTGACGAAGCTCATCTCGACGTCGAGCTGGTAGAACTCGCCCGGCGAGCGGTCGGCGCGGGCGTCCTCGTCGCGGAAGCAGGGCGCGATCTGGAAGTAGCGGTCGAAGCCCGACACCATGATCAGCTGCTTGAACTGCTGCGGCGCCTGCGGCAGGGCGTAGAACTTGCCGGGATGGATGCGCGAGGGCACCAGGTAGTCGCGCGCGCCCTCGGGGCTCGAGGCCGTGAGGATCGGCGTCTGGAACTCGAAGAAGCCCTGCCCCTTCATGCGGCGGCGGATCGAATCGATGATCTCGCCGCGCTTCATGATGTTGCGGTGGAGGCGCTCGCGCCGCAGGTCGAGGAAGCGGTAGCGCAGCCGGATCTCCTCCGGATATTCCTGGTCGCCGAACACCGGCAGCGGCAACTCGCCGGCCGGTCCCAGCACCTCGATGTCGGTCGCGAACACCTCGACGGCGCCGGTCGGCAGCTCCGGATTGTCGGTGCCTTCCGGCCGGCGGCGCACCTTGCCGTCGACGCGCACCACCCATTCGGCGCGCAGCGTCTCGGCGGTCTTGAAGGCCGGCGAATCGGGGTCGGCGACGATCTGGGTCAGACCGTAGTGATCGCGCAGGTCGATGAACAGCACGCCGCCATGGTCGCGGATGCGATGGCACCAGCCCGAGAGGCGGACGGTCTCGCCGATATGGGTCTCGCGGAGCACGCCGCAGGTGTGGGTGCGGTAGCGATGCATGGCTGTCCCGAATGGAAGAAGGCGGGCGCGCCGGTGCCCCCGCGAAGCGGGCGGAGGAGCACATGGGGGGTGGGGTTTGTCAAGGCGCCCGCGGTTCCGGCAGGCCGCGGAATCCCTTACAAGGGGCGCTTGTCCGGACGCCCGCAGGAGGATCCCCGCCATGCCCGACGCGACCACGCTTGCCGCCTTCGCGCTCGTCGCCCTCGGCATGGTGCTGACGCCGGGTCCGAACATGATCTACCTGGTCTCCCGCTCGATCAGCCAGGGACGGCGGGCGGGCCTGATCTCGCTCGGCGGCATCGCGCTCGGCTTCGCGGTCTATGTGCTGTGCGCGGCGCTCGGCGTCACGGCGCTGCTGTTCGCCGTCCCCTATGCCTATGACGCGCTGCGCCTCGCGGGCGCGGCCTATCTCATCTGGCTCGCCTGGCAGGCGGTGCGGCCGGGCGGGCGTTCGCCATTCCGGGTGCAACGGCTTCCCGCCGATCCGCCGGTCCGGCTGTTCGTGATGGGCTTCCTCACCAACCTGCTCAACCCGAAGATCGCGATGCTCTATCTCGCGCTGCTGCCGCAGTTCATCCACCCGGAGAACGGCAGCGTGCTCGCGCAGGCGCTGGTGCTGGGCGCGACGCAGATCACGATCAGCGTCGCCGTGAACGCGCTGATCGCGCTCGGCGCCGGCTCGCTCGCGCGGTTCCTCGCGGCGCGGCCCACTTGGCTCGTGGTCCAGCGCTGGCTGATGGGCACGGTGCTCGCCGGCCTCGCCGTCAGGATGGCGCTGGAGACGCGGCGCTGACCGCGGCCGGCGGCGGCGTGCGACCCGGCAGCCCTTCACGCTCGACCACCGCCCAACTATCCCTCGACAGCCCGGCCGCGATCTGCACACTCGGCCACCCCGATCGGAAGGCCCCCGCACAAGGACGGCATGACCAATACGATGACGACCGCCGAGGCGGTCCTGGCGACGCTGATCGCGCACGGACTCGACACCGTCTATGCGCTGCCGGGCGTGCAGAACGATCCTCTGTTCGACGCGCTGTTCAAGGCGTCCGACCGGCTCGCCACGGTGCACACGCGCCACGAGCAGGGCGCCGCCTACATGGCGCTCGGCGCAGCCCTCGCGACCGGCCGGCCGCAGGCCTATGCGGTGGTGCCGGGCCCGGGGCTGCTCAACTCGGCGGCGGCGCTGCTCACCGCCTACAGCATGAACGCGCCGGTGCTGGCGCTGGTCGGCGAGATCCCGGCCTCGGCCATCGGCCGCAGGTTCGGCCACCTGCACGAGATGCGCGATCAGTCCGGCATCCTCGCCCGCCTGGTCGATTTCACGGCGCGGATCCGCGCGCCCGACGAGGCGCCGCGCCTGGTCGCCGAGGCGATGGCCGCCATGGCGCGCGGGCGCCCCGGCCCGGCGGCGCTGGAGTGCCCGATGGATGTCTGGGGCCGCGCGGGACCGGTCGAGCCCGCCGGGCCGCTCGCGCCGGCGGCCCCCGCCCTCGACGAGGACGCGATCCTCGCGGCGGCGAAGCGCCTCGGCGCCGCCAAGCGGCCGCTCATCATCTGCGGCGGCGGCGCGCAGGACGCCTCGCCGGAGGTGACCGCGCTCTCGCGCATGCTGCAGGCGCCCGTATGCGTCGGCTTCCGCCGCGGCCAGGGCGTGCTGGACAGCCGCGATCCGTTGAGCGTCACGCTGCCGCTCGGACGCGAGCTCTGGGGCGAAGCCGATGTCGTGCTGGCCGTCGGCACGCGGCTGTTCTTCCCGTTGACCCAGTGGGGCATCGACGACGACCTGACGATCATCCGCATCGATGCGGATCCCGAGGAACCGGGGCGCATCGCGCCGCCGGCGGTGTCCTTGATCGGCGATGCCGCGCCGATCCTGCGACGGCTCGTCGATGTGCTGGCGCGCCACAACGCGAAGCGATCCTCCCGGCGCGAGGAGCTGGTCGAGCGTCAGGCGCGGTGGCGCAAGCGCATGAGCAAGCTCGCGCCGCAGATCGGCTTCCTCGAGGCGATCCGCGCGGCGCTGCCCGAGGACGGCATCTTCGTCGACGAGGTGACGCAGGTCGGCTTCACGGCCCGGCTGCTGCTGCCGGTCTACAAGCCGCGCACCTTCCTCTCGCCCGGCTACCAGGACAATCTCGGCTGGGGCTACGCCACCGCGCTCGGCGCCCAGCACGCGCGGCGCGACGTGCCGGTGCTCTCGATCAACGGCGACGGCGGGTTCCTCTACACGGCGAACGAGCTCGCGACCGCGATGCGCCACCGCATCCCACTCACCGCGGTGGTGTTCGCCGACGGGGCCTTCGGCAATGTGCGCCGGATCCAGGAGGAGCACTACGGCAACCGGCTGATCGCCAGCGACCTCGCCAATCCCGACTTCGTCAAGTTCGCCGAGAGCTTCGGCGCGGCCGGCGAGCGGGTGCGCGACCCGGCCGGCCTCGAGGCCGCCCTCAGCCGCGCCTTCGCGCGACGGGACACGCCGACCCTGATCGAGGTGCCGGTGGGGCCGATGCCCTCGCCCTGGGAGTTCATCCTCATGCCCAAGGTGCGGGGCCGCTGAGCAGCGGCGCTCCTGCCCGCCCGGGCCGGCAGGTTCTCCAAGCGATAACCAAGCTATTTCAATAAGCTTTTCTTCTTTCTTGAGATCTCGCCTGGAGAGGGACCGGCGGCTGGTGCCGGGACCTGGACGGCCCGGGCGACGCCTTTCGGCCCGCGACAGCCGCGCCCGACTCCGCTAAATAGCCGCAATGGACAGTCGGCCCGTGCAACCCATTACGACCACGAAGGAACTTTCCGCGGCCTGCACCCGGCTGGCGAAGCACCCGTTCATCACGGTCGACACCGAATTCCTGCGCGAGACCACCTATTTCCCGATCCTGTGCGTGGCCCAGATCGCGAGCGCCGACGAGGCCGTGGTGGTGGACGCGCTCGCCGAGGGCATCGACCTCGCCCCCTTCTTCAAGCTGATGGCGAACCCCAAGGTGCTCAAGGTCTTCCATGCGGCGCGCCAGGACATCGAGATCGTCTGGCACCGGGCGCAGCTGGTGCCGGCCCCGGTGTTCGACACCCAGGTCGCCGCCATGGTGCTGGGCTATGGGGATTCGATCTCCTACGACCAGCTGGTGCAGCGCATCACCGGCGACGCCCTCGACAAGTCGCACCGCTTCACCGACTGGGCGCGCCGGCCGCTCTCGGAGGCGCAGCTCACCTACGCGATCTCCGACGTCACGCACCTGCGCGAGGTCTATCTCTCGCTCGCCGCCGACCTGGAGCGGCGCGGCCGCACCGACTGGGTGCTGGAGGAGATGAAGGTGCTGACCTCGCCCGACACCTACCGCATGGAGCCCGAGCGCGCCTGGGAGCGGCTGAAGACCCGGGCGCGCAAGCCCAAGGAGCTCGCGGTGCTGATGGAGGTCGCGGCCTGGCGCGAGCGCGAGGCGCAGGCGCGCGACGTGCCGCGCGGCCGCGTGATCAAGGACGAGGTGATCGGCGACATCGCGGTGCAGGCGCCGACCACGGCCGAGAAGCTCGCGGCGCTACGCTCGCTGCCGAAAGGCTTCGAGCGCTCGAAATGGGGCCACGACATCCTCGATGCCGTGAAGCGCGGGCTCGCGCGTGATCCCAAGACGTTGCCCAAGCTCGACCGCGGCAAGCCGCGCACCAACGGCGCCGCCACCGTCGAGCTGCTCAAGGTGCTGCTGCGCATGACGGCGGAGCGCCACGGCGTCGCCGCCAAGGTGATCGCCACCGTCGACGAGCTCGAGCAGATCGCGGCCGACGACGCCGCCGACGTCTCCGCGCTCAAGGGCTGGCGCCGCGAGATGTTCGGCGAGAAGGCGATCGCCCTGAAGCAGGGCCGCCTCGCGCTCGCCATCGACAAGCACCGCGTGATCGCGGTGGAGCGCTGAGCGCCGCGCCGTCGGCCGCGCCAGCTCATTGATTCATGTCATGCCGACGAGCCGCCGTCGCAGGTAATCCTGCCGGCGACCCCCCACGGCGCGCCGCCGCCCGCGCGCCGCGATCGAGACTCGATTCGCATGCTTCGCCTCGCCGCCCTGACGCCCGGCCGGTTCCGCATCGCCCTCGCGCTCGTGCTCGGCCTGGTGTTCGTGGCGCTCCAGCTCGCGGCCCCGGCCACGCCGCCTGCCACGAGCACCACCGCCTGGCAGCACGACGGACGGCTGCACGTCTTCTTCCACCCGGATTGTCCGCACTGCCACGAGGCCCTCGCGTTCCTGCGCACGCAGCCGCAAATCGATGCCGTGCTTCACGACGTCTCGACCGCCGCCAACGAGGCGCTGCTGCTCGACGTGGCGCGCCGCAGCGGCATCCCGGACCAGGACTTGGGCGTGCCGCTGTTCGTGCGCGGCACGCGCACCCTCATCGGCTTCGAGAGCGCGGAGACGACGGGTCGCGAGCTCCTTGCGCTCGCCGGCGACGACAGCGTGCTCCGTCGCGACGACAGCCCGGCACGAAGCGAGGGAGGAGGTCTCGCGATCCGGCTGCCGCTGCTCGGGACGATCGATCCGACCGGCTATTCGCTGCCGATGCTCACCGCGCTGATGGGTCTCTCCGACGGGTTCAATCCCTGCGCCATGTGGGTGCTGGTCTACCTGATCTCGTTGATCTCCGCGGTGCAGGACCGGCGCAAGATCTGGTGGCTGGTCGGCACCTTCGTGCTCGCCTCGGGGATCCTCTATTTCCTGTTCATGACGGCGTGGCTGAACACCTTCCTCGTGCTCGGCTATATCCGCCCGCTGACGCAGTTCGTCGCGCTGCTCGCCATCGGCTTCGGCGCCAGCCACCTCTACGAGCTCGCCGTCTCGCGCGGCGTGATCGTCTGCGAGGTCGGCGACGCCTCGACCCGGCAACGCACGATGCAGTGGATGCGCGACATCGTCGCCGCGCCGGTCGGGCTCGCGAGCCTCGTCCTGGTGATCGGGCTCGCCTTCGCGGTGAACTCGATCGAGTTCGTCTGCTCGGCCGCGCTGCCCGCCATCTACACGCACGTGCTGGCGCTGACCGACATGTCGACCGGCACGTACTACGCCTATATCGGCCTCTACGTGGCCTTCTTCATGCTGGACGACCTGATCGTGTTCGGCCTCGCCGCGTTCGCGGTGCAGAAGATGGTCGACACGCGCTACGCGGCGTTCAGCCGCGCGGCCGGAGGGGCGATCCTCATCGGCCTCGGCGCGTGGATGCTGGCACGGTAACTGTCGACCCCCGGCGACCTGATGAAATGCGGCGCGGCATCCGTTGGCGCGTCATTGCACGGAAGCTCCGTCACACGACGGCGAACTGGCCCATCATGCCGTGATCCTCGTGCTCGAGGATGTGGCAGTGATACATGAAGGGCATCCGCGGCGGCGCCGGATGGTCGAAGCGGACCAGGATCTCGGCCTGGTCCTCGACGAGAATCACGTCCTTCCAGCCGGCCTGCTCGGCGGGTGGCTTGCGGCCGCTGTTGCCCAGGATGCGGAAGCTCGCGCCGTGCAGGTGGAACGGATGCGCCATGGCGTCCGAGACGATCTCCCAGATCTCGGAGGTGCCGAGCCTGGCGGTCACGTCCACGCGGTTCATGGAGAACGGACGGCCGTTGATTCCCATCATCTGCGCGGCGGCGTGATCATGCCCGCCGCCCTGGACGCGGCCTCCCCCCATCCCATGTATTCCGGCCATGCCCATGCCCATCATCGGGTTGAGCACGAAGGTCCGCCAGGCGACCGCCGAATTCACATCGGGAGACGCGAGCCGTCCCAGCTGTCGCGGCAAGCGCGTGACCGCAGCCGCGAGCGCCGGATCGGGCGCGAAGCTCACGAGCGGCTCGGCAGGACCGACGCGGTCCGGACCGCGCCCCATGCCCATCATCATGCCGGGCCCCATTCCCTCGTGCGGATCGGGGCCCGTGGCGAGCACGGCCGGGCGGCCGTCGGAGAAGTCCACGAGAATCTCGTAGCGCTCGGCGGGAGCGATCACCAGTCGACGCAGCTCGACCGGCTCGTTCAGGTATCCGGCGTCCCCGGCGACCACGAAGAACGGCCGCCGGTCCGCGAAACGCAGATCGAAGTTGCGGGCATTCGCGGCGTTGAGCAGGCGCAGGCGCACCACGCCGGCCGGGACGCGGGCAACCGGGCCGATCGCGCCGTTGACCAGCAGGGTGTCGCCGCGGAAGCCGTGCATCAGGTCCATCATGGTCGGCTCGTAGCGCAGCGCGCCATCGCGGGCGAAGCGCTTGTCCTGCAGCACGAGCGGAAGGTCGTCGAGGCCGTAGGTGCGGGGCAGTCCGCGGTCCTGGTCGCCGCCGTCGCTCACGATCATCATGCCGGCGAGCCCGCCATAGACCTGCCGCGCCGTGTTCCCGTGCGGATGCGGGTGGAACCAGGTGGTGGCCGGCGGCTGCCTGAGCGCGATCTCCGGGGTCCAGACGGCGCCCGGCGCGATCGTGTTGTGGGGGCCGCCGTCGAACTCGGACGGCACCAGCAACCCGTGCCAATGCAGCGTCGTCTCCTCGTCGAGGCGGTTCTCGACGCGGAACGGGACCGTGTCGCCGGTACGGACGCGCACGACCGGCCCGAGATGGCTCGCCGAGATGCCGGTCGACGGCACCGCGGCGCCCGCCCCGAAGCGATGGCGACTCTTCTGCAAAGTGAGCGTGACAGGCTCGCCGCTGCGCGCCTCGATCAGGGTCGGAACCGGGAGCGGCGGCGAGCCCGCGCCGCGCGCCAGGCGCGGCCGGGCACCGGAGGCGATGCCGACGGCGGCTGCGCCCGAAAGCTCGAGCATCCGGCGGCGTGTGAGGGATCTTGCGGGGGGCATGAACGACCTTCTCGAGGGTGTGGTGTCGGGCGACGGCGGCCATCGCGCCCGCCGGAGGATCCGGAGGACGCGACGGCGCATCCGTGGCGTCAGGGGCGATGCCGGGGACCGCCCATGGCGCCGCGCATCGGACCCGGGCCGAACGCCAGTCCCGGCAAGGCCTCCTCGGCAATCGCCTTCTGCGCGTCGTCGAGGGTGGCGAGAAGCTCCTCGGCTGCCGTCTCGACGGCGTCGGACCGCGCCTGCGCCTGCTCGCGCATCTTGCTCCGGAAGGCGAAGCGATCGGCCGGGCTGAGCCGGCTGACCGTGTCCCGATCGACGCTTTCGCGCGCCGACTTCATCGCCGTGGCCGCGTCCCCGACCGCCTTGGCGTATTTGGCCCAGGCCGGCTCCTGGGCCGCCGTGATGCCGAGCTCGCTCTTCAGCGTGTCGAGCTCCGCCGGGTCGAACTGCGCCTGGCCGGGGCCGCCGTGCATGCCGGGGCCCATACGGCCATGCATGCCCATGCCGCCCTGCATGTGCCCGCCCATCCGACCATGCATGCCCATTCGGCCGTGCATGCCCGGACCCATCTCGTCACGCATGCCGCCACCCATGCGACCGTGCATGCCACCGTCCATCCGGCCGTGCATGCCGGGCCCCATGCCGCGCATTCCGCCTTGGCCATAGCCGGCCGTCTGCGCCAGCGCCCAACCGCCGGCCAGCAGGGTGGCGGCCGCGACGCCTGCGATCGTGAGAACCGTCTTCCTCATCTGAACCTCCAATGTCCGTGGCAACAGGGGGATCGTTGCTCGTGGGCATTGGAGCGGCCGGATTTCACCCAAGTTTTTCAGGCGCGGGGTTTTTTGTGACAAAGTGTGTCGGGCGCGGCGAACGCCACGATCCGACACACATTTGAACAAGAGCCGCAGCGTTTGCCGGCCTATATGACGAGCATGCAAGGTTCGCCGCATATCCTGATCGTGGACGACCACCGGGAGATCCGCGACCTGGTCGCGCGCGCGCTCGCCAAGGAGAACTTCCGCGTCAGCGCCGCGGCGGACGGCCGCGCCATGCGCAAGGTGCTGTCCGACAGCCGCATCGACCTGATCCTGCTCGATCTCATGCTGCCGGGCGAGGACGGGCTGGCGCTCTGCCGTTCGCTGCGCGCCGAATCGAACATCCCGATCATCATGCTGACCGCCAAGGGCGAAGAGGTCGACCGTGTCATCGGCCTCGAAATGGGGGCCGACGACTACCTGCCCAAGCCGTTCGGCAGCCGCGAGCTCGTCGCGCGCATCAAGGCGGTTCTGCGCCGCATGCCGGGCGGCGCGGCCGCGGCCCCTGCCCGTGCGAAGCGCTATCGTTTCGACCGCTGGGCGCTCGACACCGGGGCCCGCGAGCTCCTGCGCGATGACGGCGTGACCGTGCCGCTGAGCACCGGCGAATACGATCTCCTGATCGCGCTGGTGGAGCGACCGCAGCGCGTGCTGAGCCGCGACCAGCTTCTCGACCTCGCGCGCGGCCGCTCGGCCAATGCGATCGACCGCAGCATCGACACGCAGGTGAGCCGCCTGCGCAAGAAGCTCGAGCGCGACCCGGGCGACCCGAAGATCATCAAGACGGTCTGGGGCGGCGGCTACGTGTTCGCGCCGGACGTGGGCGCGGAATGAACCGCCTGCTGCCGAGCAGCCTGTTCGGCCAGACCCTGCTCGTGCTGGTGGCGGGGCTGATCGTCTCGCATCTCGCGGGCTCCTGGATCTACACCTCGGATCGCGAGCAGGCGGTGCGCGCCGTCGGCGGATTCGCGGCCGCGCAGCGGATCACCAACCTGACGCGCCTCGTGCGCGAGGCGCCGCGCGAGTGGCGGGAGCGCATCGTCGCTGCGCTGAGCGACGAGACCTTCCGTGTCTCGCTCTCTCCCCGGCCCCCCGCCCTCGCGCCGGGCGACGACGACCTGCCGATGGCCCAGGCGATCGCGCAGTTCCTGGCCGCCGAGCTGTCCCTCGGGCCGGGGCAGGAGGCGCGCGTGTCCGCCTCTCTCGCCGATCGACCCCTGTTCGGCGGGGGGCGCCGCATGATGGGCCACGGACCGATGATGCATCGCTTCGGGGAGTACGGCGGTCTCGGCGGCTTCGGCGGGTTCCGCGATCTCCAGGTGGCGGTGCCGCTTGCGGACGGCCAATGGCTCTCCTTCACGACCGGCCTCCCGCACAGCGGGCCTTCGTTCTCGCGCCAGTTCCTCGTCTCGATGGGATTGATGGCGCTCATCATTCTCGCGGTGTCGGCATGGGCGGTCCGGCGGGTGACCGCGCCGCTGGCCTCCCTGTCGGCCGCCGCCGAGCGGCTCGGCAGCGACCTGAACGCCCCGCCCATGCCGGAGGCCGGCACGATCGAGATGCGGCAGGCATCGCAAGCGTTCAACCGGATGCAGGCACGGCTTCGCGGCCTGATCGCGAACCGCACCCACCTGCTGGTCGCCATCTCGCACGACCTGCGGACGCCGCTGACGCTCCTGCGGCTGCGGGCGGAGAACATCGACAATGCCGCCGAACGGGACAGGATGCTGAACTCGATCGCCGAGATGGATGCGATGATCGCCGAGGCATTACGGTTCGCGCGCGACGAGGCGACGGGCGAAGCGGGACGCCCCACCGACCTCGCGGCTCTCGTGCAGAGCGTCGTCGACGACATGGCCGATGCCGGCCTGCCCGTGACGATGGATCCGGCCGCGCCGGTCGTCTTCGGTTGCCGCCCCGACGCCCTCAAGCGCGCGGTCCGCAACCTGCTCGACAACGCGATCAAGTACGGCAAGACCGCGCGCGCCAGCATCGACGTCGATGCGAAGACGATCGCCATCTCGATCGACGACGACGGGCCGGGAATCCCCGCGCAGGACCTGGCACGCGTGCTCGAGCCCTTCTACCGGGTCGAGGGCTCGCGCAGCCGCGAAACCGGCGGAATCGGCCTCGGCCTCGCCATCACGCGATCGATCGCGCAATCCCACGGCGGCGAGCTGCGCCTTTCCAATCGGCCCGAAGGCGGCCTGCGCGCGACCATCGCGCTGCCTCGCTACAGCCCTCTCCACGCGAATTGAATCGGCTGTGCTCGACCGTCAGTTCTCCAGCACCGGCTCCCGCCCGATCAGGCGGGCGAGCTGGCGCAGGCGGTTGAACAGGCGCTCGCCGCCGAGCGCCGCGTAGCCGGCCGGAAGGTGGAGCACCAGCCGGCCGCGCTTCACCGCAAGCGGGGTGTGCGGCAGCACCCCGGGCATCGAGGCCGAGATCAGGTAGGCGACACGCAGCGAGGCGCCGAGCACGCGCGCGCGGTCGAGCAGGCGCGAGGTCACGAGCTCGCGCACATGCGGCGAGAGCGCGTCGTCGATCAGCCCGACATGGCGGAAGAACACCGCGATGGCGAGGAAGGCGCGGCCCGGGTGATCCACCGCCACGAAGGCCGCGTTGGCGATGATGTTGAGCGACTGCTCGCCGCGGTAGTCCGGATGCGCGCGCCAGCCGATGTCGGCGAGCAGGCAGGCGGCATGGCGCAGCCGCCGCTCCTCGGCGCTCTCGTCGAGGCCGGAGGAGTCCATGAACCGGTCGGTCCAGGCGATCAGCTCCTGGCCGTGCTCGGGGGAGCGCGAGCGCAGGATGTTGAGCTCCTGCGCGGCCGCGAGCAGGGCGTCCTTCTTCTGCTCGCGCTTGGCGAGCCGCGAATAGAGCAGGCCCTCGCGCACGCCGAGGGCCGAGAGCACCACCTCGCGCGGCCGGGCGATGCGGACGATGTTCTCGAGCACGATCGCGGCATAGGACAAGAGCGGCCGCCGCGCCTCGTTGACGACCTCGATGCGCGAGAGCGTCTCGGGGTTGACGCGGTGCACCAGGCGCGCGAACTCGAAGGCCTCCTCGGCCGGGATCACGTAGCCGTGCATGACGTGCAGCGGATGCCCGGTCTGACTCATGTGCAGCCGCGCCAGCGCGCGCCAGGTGCCGCCGACCGCATAGAAGGTGCGGTCGCCGCCGCGCTCCAGCATGTCGACGCCGCGCAGCGCCTTGCGGACGATCTTCTCGGCCTTTTTCAGGTTCCCCCCAGAGGCGTCCTTCAGGGCGAGGCTGCCGAGCGGAAGCGTCAGCCCGGCGCGGATGCGGTGGCCGTGCACGTCGGTGAGCTCGAGCGAGCCGCCGCCGAGGTCGCCGACGATGCCGTCCGGCCGGTGCATGCCCGAGACCACGCCGAGGGCGGCGAGCTTCGCCTCGCGCTTGCCCGAGAGCACGTCCACCCGCACGCGGCAGATGCGCGACGCCTCGGCGATGAAGGCGGGCCCGTTGCGCGCGTCGCGGCAGGCCGCGGTGGCGAGCGCCCAGACGCGCTTCACGCCCGCGGTGTCGCACAGGGCGCGGAAGCGCCGCAGCGTCGCCAGCGCCTTGGCGACGGCGTCCGGCGCGAGCAGCCCGGTCGATTGCACCTGGCGGCCGAGGCCGGCGAGCACCTTCTCGTTGAAGATCGGGGTCGGGCTGCGGGTCAGCCCCTCGTAGATGACGAGGCGGACCGAGTTGGAGCCGATGTCGACGACCGCGATCGGCGGTCCGTGGTCGAGGCGGCCCTGGGCGCCGCCGTTGCGCCCGGCCGCGGCGCGGCGCTCACGAGCGCTCGCGGCGGCGCGTGAGGCTGCGGGGCTGCGATTCCTTGAGCGACTTGCCACGGCCCGAGAGGCTCGGATTGGTCATGAAGTACTTGTGGGCGTTGAACGGCTCTTCGCCCGGCGCCGCCTTTATGCGCACCGAGGTGCCATCCGGCAAGAGCTTCCAGCTCTGCTCGTTGTCCTTGAAATTGGCGGCCATGATCTGGTCCATCACCTGCTCGTGCACGGTCGCGTTGAGAATCGGGCACAGCGCCTCGACCCGGCGGTCCAGGTTGCGCGGCATCAGGTCGGCCGAGGAGATGTAGACCGCGGCCTTCCGGTGCGGCAGGCCGTGGCCGGCGCCGAAGCAGTAGATGCGGCTGTGCTCGAGGAAGCGGCCGACGATGGACTTGACGCGGATCCGGTCCGAGAGGCCCGGGACGCCGGGGCGCAGGCAGCAGATGCCGCGCACGATGAGATCCACCTCCACGCCGGCGCGGGAGGCCTGGTAGAGCGCGTCGATGATGGCCGGGTCGACCAGCGAGTTGAGCTTGAGCCAGATCGCGGCCGGCCGGCCCGCCTTGGCGTGGGAGATCTCCTGGGCGATGTGGTCGAGGATACGCTGCTTCAACGAGACCGGCGAGACCGCCATCTTCTCGAGCTCGGCCGGCTCCGCATAGCCGGTGACGAAGTTGAAGACGCGCGCCACGTCCTGGGCGATCGCCGGATCGCTGGTGAAGAAGGAGAGGTCGGTATAGATGCGCGCCGTCACCGGATGGTAGTTGCCGGTGCCGACATGGACATAGGAGGTGAGCGCGCGGCCCTCGCGGCGCACCACCAGCGACAGCTTGGCGTGGGTCTTGAGCTCGATGAAGCCGTAGACGACCTGGGCCCCGGCCCGCTCCAGGTCGCGCGCCCAGCGGATATTGGCCTCCTCGTCGAAGCGCGCCTTGAGCTCGACCAGCGCGGTGACGGACTTTCCGGCCTCGGCGGCCTCGGCGAGCGTCCGCACGATCGGCGAGTCGGAGGATGTGCGATAGAGCGTCTGCTTGATCGCGATGACGTTCGGGTCGCGCGCCGCCTGCTGCAGGAACTGCACCACCACGTCGAAGGACTCGTAGGGGTGGTGGACGATCAGGTCCTTCTGCCGGATGGCCGCGAAGCAGTCCCCGCCCTGCTCGCGGATGCGCTCGGGAAAGCGCGGATTGTAGGGCACGAATTTCAGATCGGGGCGGTCGACGCCGACGAGCTGGGACAGGTCGTTGAGGGCGAGCACCCCCTCGACCAGGAACACCTCGTCGTCGGTCACGGCGAGCGCGCGCTGCACGAAGAGGCGCAGCTCGACCGGCATCCCGGCCTCCGTCTCCAGCCGGATCACCGAGCCGCGCCGGCGCCGCTTCAGCACGCTCTCGAAACTGCGCACGAGATCCTCGGCTTCCTCCTCGATCTCGACCTCGGAATCACGGATCACGCGGAAGGCGCCCTGGCCCTTCACGGAATAGCCGGGAAACAGCTTGGCCGTGAACAGGCCGATCGCCTGCTCCAGGGTGATGAAGCGCTGCGCCCCGCCCTCGGTCAGGTCGGGAAGCCGGATGAAGCGGTCGATGCGGCCCGGCATGCGGATCAGCGCGTTCATGCCCTTGCCGTCGCTGGCGCGGGCGAGCTGCAGCGCGATGGTGAAGCCGAGATTGGGAATGAACGGGAAAGGATGCGCCGGATCGATCGCCAGCGGCGTCAGCACCGGGAAGATGTGGTGCAGGAAATGGTCCTCGAGCCATGCCATCTCGTGCTTGGACACGTCGTGTCCGTCCACCAGCACGATGTCATGCTGGCTCAGCTCGGCGCGCAGCTCGCGCCAGCGCGCCTGCTGGTCGCTGGCGAGGCTCGCCACGGCCTCGGAGATGCGGGCGACCTGCTCGGCCGGCGTGAGGCCGTCGGGGCTGCGGGTGGCGATCCCGGCGCGCAGCTGGCCCTTCAGGCCGGCGACCCGGACCATGAAGAACTCGTCGAGGTTGTTGGCCGAGATCGACAGGAAGCGGAGCTTCTCGAGCAGCGGGTGATTCGGGTTCTCGGCCTCCTCGAGCACGCGCCGGTTGAACTGCAGCCAGGAAAGCTCGCGGTTGATGAATCGCTCCGGGCTCGCCGAGAGGTCCGGCGGCGCGGCCGAATCGGCCGCGGCCGGGCTCCCGGCGGGACCTTCGCCGACCGAAGTTTCTTTAGCTATAACAATAGCTTCGCTGTGATCGACCATGCGGGGAGCGCCTTGCGGGGCCGCCAAGCTAGGGCCTCGATATGGCGCCCCGGTGACATGATCGCCCAGGAGGGCGGCGAAACGTCAAGGCATATCGTCGCGCAGGAGCTCGGCGGCGAGCGCCCGGCTGAGCGGACGCTTCCGGCGCAACGCCTCGCGGTCGAGCGCCGCCACGATATCGCGCGCCGCCGCGAAGCTGCGCTCCATGCGCGTCGCCAGATAGGCGAGAAGGGCCTCGTCGACGCGCAGCTGACGATCCGCGAACTGCTTGACGATCACGGCGCGCAGCAGCGCGTCGTCGGGCGCGCCGAGCTCCAGGACGGTGAGCGCGCGCAGCCGCGAGGCGAGATCCGGGAGCCGCACCTCCCAGCGCGCCGGCGGGTCGCGGGCAACGAGCAGCAGGAACGCCCCCTCCTCGCGCGCCAGGTTGAGAAGATGGAACAGGGAGCGCTCGTGGACGATGCCGGGCGCCGCATCCTCGAGCACCAGCGCGCCGGTCGCGAGCGCGGCCGGAAGATCGGCATCCGCGAGCGCGCGCGCGGCGAGGAAGCGCGCACCCGACGCCGCGGCCCAGATGGCGGCGAGATGGCTCTTGCCGGCGCCTTCGGGCCCGACCAGGGCGAGCGCGCGGCCCGGCCAGTCCGGCCAGCGCTCGATCATGGCGAGCGCGGCCGCATTGGTCGGGCCGGACAGGAAATCCTCGCGGGCGAAGGAGTCCGCGTGTCCGAGCGCGAGCGCGAGCTGACGCGGGGCCCCCGTCATGGCGTCAGCGCGGCCGGTTGCCCGGCTCCAGCGGCACGGGCTTCGCCGGCGACACGGTCTCGCCCGTGTAGAAGGGGCTCGCGAGGTAGCGGCGCAGGCCGAAGCGCAGCAGCACGCCGATCGCGGCGGCGAGCGGAACCGCGAGCAGCAGGCCGACGAAGCCGAACAGGTAGCCGAAGGCGAACAGGGCGAAGATCAACCACACCGGATGCAGGCCGACGCTCTCGCCGACGAGCTTCGGCTGCAGCACATAGCCCTCGACGAACTGTCCGACGAAGAAGATCGCCAGCACCGTCGCGATCGGCACCCATTCGGGGAAGAACTGGGCGATCGCCACGCCGCCCGCCAGCACCAGGCCGGTCATCGAGCCGACATAGGGAATGAAAGTGATGAGGCCGGAGACGAGGCCGATCAGGAGGCCGAAATTGAGCCCCGCGAGCGTCAGCGACACCGCGTAGAAGGAACCCAGGATCAGGCAGACCGCGGTCTGGCCGCGCAGGAAGCCGGCGATCGCCGCGTTGACCTCGCGGCCGAGCGCGCGCACCGTCTCGCGCTGGTGCAGCGGCACCCAGCCGTCGACCACGTCGATCATGCGGCTCCAGTCGGAGAGCAGGTAGTAGGCGACGATCGGCGTCACCACGAACAGCGAGAAGATCGAGATCAGCGCCTGCCCGCCCGACCACAGCGATCGCAGGAAGGTCGCGAGCCAGCCCGCGCCCTGGCGCACGAGGTCGCCCACCTGGGTCTCGGTGATGCCCTCGCCGACGATCTTGCGCAGCCATTCCCGGTTCGGGTCGGTGATCAGCGCCTGCAGGCGCGAGGCATAGCCCGGCATGTTGTCGATGAACTGCCAGAGCTGCGTCCCCAGGATCGGCGCGATCAGCAGCACCAGGAAGATGAAGGCGAGGACCACGAGCCCGATCATCACCAGCGCGGCGATGAAGCGCTCGACCCCGAAGCGCTCGAGCCTGCTGGTCGTCGGGTCGAGCAGATAGGCGAGCGCCATGCCGGCGACGAAGGGCAGCAGGATCTCGCGCAGGATCCACAGGCACGCGATGACCCCGATGAAGGTCAGGAGCCAGAAGGTCATCTGCCGGGTCAGCGTCATCCGCAGCCTGTCCGCCCGTCGTCGCGCCGGCGCGTCAGGCCCGCGTTTCGGCGGAGCCCATGTGGCGCACCCAGTCGCGAACATAGAAGCCGACCGAGAGTAACGTCAAAACCGCGACCGCCGCCATGGTGAGCGCAAGCCCGACCCCGGCATCGAAGTCGAAGCCGAGAGAGGCCAGCACCAGGCCGGCGAGCAGGATCTGCGCCGCCGTATTGGCCTTGGAGACCGGATGCGGCCGCGCCGCGATCGGCCGGCCCACCAGCCAGGACAGCATGAAGGCGCCGACGATCATGAGATCGCGGGACACCACCAGGATCACCAGCCAGCGCGGCACGTGGCCCGCGATGCCGAGGGCGACGTAGATCGACACGATCAGCACCTTGTCGGCGAGCGGATCCAGATAGGCGCCGAGCTCGCTCTGCATGCCGAAGCGCTTGGCGAGAAAGCCGTCGACGGCGTCGCTCACGCCGGCGGCGAGGAACAGGGCGAATGCGAGGAAGAAATGCCCGGCCGCGATCGTCCAGACCAGGATCGGCACGGACAGGATGCGGGCGAGGGTGATGAGGTTCGGAATACTCAAAAGTGGCCCCGGATGGCGCCCACAGCCTGCCCGATCGGATCGAAAGGAGGCGATTCCAGATCGGAGCCGGCCACAGGCCTGTCGCTTGGCGCCGGGTCCTGTCGGCGAACCCGTATCCCCCGAGCCCCGCGCCAGCTGGCAGATAGACCGGCGCGGGACCCTTGCCAAGACGGTCGCGGCATTGCCAGGGCCGCGATTCCGACGTAGGAGGCGCCGGGAACGGGAGCCAAGATGAGCGAGAGCGGCCGCAGCGGCCTCACTTATGCGCAGGCGGGCGTCGACATCGACGCCGGCAACCGCATGGTGGAGCTGATCAAGCCGCTGGTGCGGGCGACCGCGCGCCCGGGCGCGGACGCCGAGATCGGCGGTTTCGGCGGGCTGTTCGACCTCAAGCGCGCCGGATTCCGCGACCCGGTGCTGGTCGCGGCCACGGACGGCGTCGGCACCAAGCTCAAGATCGCGATCGAGACCGGTCGCCACGACACGATCGGCATCGACCTCGTCGCCATGTCGGTCAACGACCTCGTGGTGCAGGGGGCCGAGCCCCTGTTCTTCCTCGACTATTTCGCCTGCGGACGGCTCGATCCGGAGACCGGGGCGCGCGTGGTGTCGGGAATCGCGGAAGGCTGCCGGCAGGCGCGCTGCGCCCTGATCGGCGGCGAGACCGCCGAGATGCCGGGCCTCTACGCCGAGGGCGACTACGACCTCGCCGGCTTCGCGGTCGGCGCGGCGGAGCGCGACGGACTCCTGCCGCGGCGCGACATCGCGGCCGGCGACGTGATCCTCGGCCTCGCCGCCTCGGGCGTGCATTCCAACGGCTATTCGCTGGTGCGCGAGGTGGTCGCGCGCGCGGGTCTCGGCTGGGAGGCGCCGGCGCCGTTCCGGCCCGATGCGAGCCTCGGCGCCGCGCTGCTGGCGCCGACGCGGATCTATGTGGCGGCGTGCCTCGCCGCCATCCGCGAGACCGGCGCCGTCAAGGCGCTCGCCCACATCACGGGCGGCGGCTTTCCGGACAACATCCCGCGCGTGCTGCCGGAGGGGCTCCGCGCGCGGATCGATCTTTCCCGGGTGCCGGTGCCGCCGGTGTTCCGGTGGCTCGCGCGGGCGGGCGAGATCGTCGAGGCCGAGATGCTGCGCACCTTCAACTGCGGCATCGGCATGGTCGTGGTGACGGCGGAAGACAAGGCCGACGCGGTCGCGGCCGTGCTCGCCGCCAACGGCGAGACCGTGGCGCGGCTCGGCCGGCTCGAGGCGGCGGCGGCGGGCGCGCCCCGCGTCGCCTATGACGGCGCGCTCGATCTCGCGCCATGAGCCGCAAGCGCGTCGCGATCCTGATCTCGGGCCGCGGCTCGAACATGACGGCGCTGGTCGAGGCCGCGCGCGCACCGGACTATCCGGCCGAGATCGTGCTGGTCGCCTCCAACCGGCCCGACGCCGCCGGGCTCGCGAGCGCGCGCGCCGCCGGCATCGCCACCGAGACGGTCGACCACGCGCGCCACGGCAAGGACCGCGAGAGCTTCGAGCGGGCGCTCGACGCCGCTCTCGCGGCGCATCGCGTGGACCTCGTCTGCCTCGCGGGCTTCATGCGCCTGCTCACGCCCTGGTTCGTGCGACGATGGGAGGCGCGCATCCTCAACATCCACCCGGCCCTGCTGCCCGCCTTCAAAGGGACCGACACCCATGCGCGGGCGCTCGCGGCCGGCGTGAAGATCCACGGCGCGACCGTGCACGTCGTCGTCCCGGAGATGGATTCGGGGCCGATCATCGCCCAGGCCGCGGTCGCGGTGCGCGAGGACGACACGCCCGCGTCGCTGGCCGAGCGGGTGCTCGCGGCCGAGCACCGGATCTATCCGCTGGCGTTGAAGCTGTTCGCGGAGGGCCGCGTGCGGCTGGTCGAGGGGCGCTGCGTGATCGCCGATGCCGCGGCGCCCGACGCGACCCTGCTCGTGCCGCAGTAACGCTCTGGCCGGCGCACAATAAAAAACCCCCGGCGGAGACCGGGGGCTGCGGGATCGTTCCCGTCGACCGGATGGGGGTCCGGCCCGGCCGCGTCACGCGACCCTGATGTTCTCCGCGGATGTCCTGCCACGGTTGGTGACGAGCTCGAACTCGAGCGTCTGTCCCTCGTTGAGCGTGCTCAGACCCGCGCGCTCGACAGCCGAGATGTGAACGAACACGTCCTTGTCACCGGCCGAAGGCTTGATGAACCCGTAACCCTTGGTCGGGTTGAACCATTTGACGGTGCCCTTTTGCATCGTCTGTCTCCCAATTCAAGTTCAAAGTCGACGCCGGCGCACCGCGGCGCGCCCACGCCACAAGCCGGGTTTTGGAGGAATCCGAAGCGAGTGCGCCCTCATCGAACGCATGGCGGACAGAAGCAGCCAAAATCCGATTGCGGTTCCAAGCAGACACAAAAAATGCGGCCAGAGGATGGCTCGTGGGACGCATCCCGTGCACGCGTTGTGTCCTGCGGGTCACGCTCGCGCGCCGTTGCCGTGACGCGACGCACGAGACGTTGACGCGCTGGAGAATTCCGGAACAATCCGGCCTCACGGGGCCTCCGAGGCGATCTCTTCATCGATCTCCCCGCGCGAGCAGGCGCGATGGTCAGGCGGACGGAGCGTGGCGTGCGCAAGTGGTCACCCGCCGTCGTCGCGGCCGCGGGCCGCTGGTCGTTGCCCGCGGTGCTCCTCGTTGCCATCGCGGCGCCGGCCGCCGCGCAGTCGCTGCGGATCGACCCGTCGAATCCCGGCATCTATCAGTCCGCGCCGGCGGCGGTGCTCGATCTCGGCACGCGCTTCCTGCGGCGAATCGAGGACGAGACCGGCAACGGCGGCACCACGACCCGGAATCCGGACGGCGGCGGCGCGCCCGCCGAGGAGGTCCAGCGGCGCTTTCGCACCTGGGCGGAGGCCTATGGCCTGCACTCCCACCTCAGCGACACCCACGGCCTCCCCGGCGACTCGCGTCGCACCTGGGGCCTGGTGGCGGGCCTCGCCTATACGGTGGCACCGGGCGCGACGCTCGGCTTCGCGGTCGACCAGGGCTGGACCGACGTCGACGTGAACGGCCTGCCGCAGAGCGGACGGATCAATTTGATTCAGTTCGGCGTCAATGCGAGCTTCGAGCTGGGCGCCTGGACGCTCGGCCTCGCCGCGATCCACGGGCGCGGCGACATCGAGACGCGCAACGCCACCTCGTTCTTCATGGGCGTGCCGGGAGTCGCGCGGGCGGACTACGAGGCGCGGCTGTGGGGCGCGATCGGCGAAGCCGGCTACTACATCCCGCTCGGCGACGCCCGCCTGATACCGAAGCTCGGCTTCGACTGGCAGCACACCGAGACCGACGGCTTCACGGAGACCGGCATCCCCAATCCCGTGACGGTCGCGGCGCAGTCGGGCTGGCGCGTGCGCGGCTTCGCGGGATTCGAGGTCGGCCGCAGCTTTGCGAGCCACGCCGCGGTCCTCGACCTCGCGGCCTATGCGCGCGCCGTGGAGATTCTCGCGCAGGAGCTTCCGGTGGCGACGGTCTCGGGCGGCGGGGCGCCGCCCGCGACCTTCCAGGGGTTGAGCGAAAGCCGCTTCGGCATGGATGCCGGCGCGAGCGCGTCGCTGCGCCTGTCCGAGCTCATCCGGCTGTATCTGCTCTACGACGGCCGCTTCCGCGGCAACTTCCAGTCCCACGCCGGCACTGCCGGCCTGGAGCTGCGCTGGTAGCGGCTCACGGCGTCTTCGCGCGCGGACGGCGGGTCGCCTGGCCATAGGCCGCGGGGTTGCGCGCGCAGGCGGTCGAGGCCTCGCCTTCGCCGACGCCCGAGAGCACGGCGCGCGCGACGCACTGGCAGCGTGCCGCCGTCGCCTCCCTCGCGGACGCGGCCTGGCCGGACGCGAACATGCAGCGGTCGACCAGGCGCAGACGCTCCGCCTCGGCGGCCTCGCTGCCCGTGGCGGCGACATTGAGGCCGGCGCAGGCCGCGAGCATCACGGCGCAGCCGCCCGCGAGGGCGAGCGTGCGGAAGACGGCGAGCGAGGCTGGGCGAGGCGTCATTCGATTCCTCTTCGCTCAGGCCGGCGCAGCGGGACGGATCCAGACGCGATTGTCGTGGAAGGCGGCGCCGCCGTAGGGGGCGATCGCGTCGGCACCCGTGAGGGTGTTGATGCCCTTCCCGTCCTCGAAGGCGGCGTTGGGGAAGATCGACTCGGCAACGACCACGCCACGGCGCACGCCCTCGGAGAGCCGCGCCGCGAGCCGGACCTCGCCGCGGCGATTGCCGAGCACGACCTTGGCGCCGTCGGCGATGCCGAAGCGGGCCGCGTCCTCGGGATGGATCATGACGCTCGGCCGCCCTTCCCGCGCGAGCGAGGTCGGCTGCTCGTTGAAGGTCGAATTGAGGAAGCTGCGCGCCGGCGAGGTGGCGAGCCGCAGCGGGTGCTCGGCGTCGGCCTCCTCGATCACCTCCCAATGGTCGGGCAGGCGCGGCATGGCGGCGACCGGCCCGGCATGCCAGGGGCTGCGGAACGGGACCGTCGGCCAGTCGGGCTTGAAGCGGAACTTGCCGTCGGGCCAGGCGAAGCCGTTCACGTAATGCGCGACCTCGAAGTCGGGCTGGCAGTCGATCCAGCGGCTCTCCTCGAGCGCGGCGAGCGTGCCCCAGCCGGACTGGCGCAGCGTCCAGTCGATCAGCTCGCGCGGGCTCATGGCGAAGCCCGGATGCTCGGCGCCGAGCCGCGCGGCGAGCGCGGAGATCACCTCGTGGTTGGAGCGGCACTCGCCGGGCGGCTCGATCAGCTTCGGCCCGAGCTGGATATACTGGTGGCCGCCGCCCTGGTAGACGTCGTCGTGCTCCACGAAGGTGGTGGCGGGCAAGACCACGTCGGCGAGGCGCGCCGTCTCGGTCATGAACTGCTCGTGCACGCACACGAACAGGTCCTCGCGCGCGAAGCCGCGCTTGACGCGCTCCTGCTCGGGCGCCACCGACACCGGGTTGGTGTTCTGGATCAAGAGCGCGGTGACGGGCGGTCCGTGCCCGAGGGCGTCGGCATCGCCGCACAGGATCGGCCCGATGCGCGACTGGTCGAGCACGCGGATCGCGGGGTCGACCGCGTCGAGCCCCTCGATCATGGTCTTGTTCCAGCGGTAGATCGCGCCGTTGTTGTGGAAGGCGCCGCCGCCCTCGTGGCGCCAGGAACCGCGCACGGCCGCGATGCAGCTCGCCGCGTGCATGTTGACGGCGCCGTTGCGCGAGCGCGCGAAGCCGTAGCCGAGGCGGAAATATGCGCGCGGCCGCTCGGCGACGAGCGCCGCGAAGGCCTCGATGGTGGCGACGTCGCAGCCCGTGATGCGCGCCGCCCATTCGGGGCCGCGGGAGGCGAGATGCGCCTCGAGCTCGGCCGGCGCATCGGTGTAGCGCGCGAGGTAGTCGCGGTCGGCCTTGCCGTCGCGGAACAGGCAATGCATCACGGCGCAGGCGAGCGCGCCGTCGGTGCCGGGGCGGACCAGCACCGGCAGGTCCGCCTGCTGCATGGTGCCGTTCATGTAGACGTCGACCGCCACGATCCTGGCGCCGCGCTCCTTGCGGGCGCGCACCGCGTGGGTCATCACGTTGACCTGCGTGTTGACCGGGTTGGTGCCCCAGATCACGACCAGGTCGGAGCGCGCCATCTCGCGCGGATCGGGCCCCGCGAGCCTGCCGGTGCCCGCGATGTAGCCGGTCCAGGCCGGATTGACGCAGATCGTGGAGTGGAAGCCGGAATACTTCTTGACGTGGCGCAGGCGGTTGATGCCGTCGCGCATCACCAGGCCCATGGTGCCCGCATAGTAGTAGGGCCAGACGGCCTCGCTGCCGTGGCGGCGCTCGGCCTCGCCCAGCTTCTCGGCCACGAGATCGAGCGCATCGTCCCAGGAGATCGGCGCGAACTCGCCGGATCCCTTCGGTCCCCGGCGGCGCAGCGGATGCAGCAGCCGGTCGGGATGGTGCACCCGCTCGGCATAGCGCGCGACCTTGGCGCAGACCACCCCGGCCGTGTAGGCGTTGTCCTCCGCCCCCCTCACCCGGCCGATGGTGCGGGAATCGAGCACCTCGACCTCGAGCGCGCAGGTCGAAGGACAGTCGTGCGGACAGGCCGATGCCCGGGTGGCGCGCTGCAGGGGCTGGTGCATCGGTCCTCCTGGCGGAGCAGATCGCGACCGAAACTACACCAGCGCGGCGCGACCGGAAATGGCCGCCGGACGACCGGTTCGCGGCCGTGACCCGGGTGAGCGCAGCGAAACCCGGGCTACGGGGCGCCGGCGCGCGAAGCGGGCTCAGACGTCGCTCAGTTCCGCGGCCGGGCGACGGGTGCGCGCCATCAGGTAGCCGGCCCCCAGCACGAGGGCCGCGCCCAGCACACCGGCCAGGTTCAGGCTGAGCGAGCCCGCGACCGGAAGATGGTGCAGGGCCTCGATGGTCGCGACCGGGAACCACTGGGTGAGCGCCGAGTCCTTCACCATGATGTCGCCCGCGACCCAGCCGAGCAGGCCGGCGCCGGCCCAGACCAGGACCGGATAGCGGTCGAGCAGCGCCATCAGCAGCGCGCTGCCCGCGATGATCAGCGGCACGCTGGTGGCGAGGCCGAAGACGATCAGCACGGTCTTGATCGAGGTGGCGTGCAGCAGGTTCACCTGGGCGGCGGCCGTCTCGGCGGCGGCCGCGATCGCGATCACGTTGTCCAGGCTCATCACGATGTCGGCGATCGCCACGATGCGGACGGCCCGCCAGAGACTGTCGGCCGCCTCGATCTTGCCGTCGCCGTGCCCCTCCTCGGGCACGACCAGCTTGATCGCGACCCAGAACAGGAGCGCGCCGCCCGCGAGCTTGAGGTAGGGAAGCCCCATCGCGCCTGCGACCACCAGCGTGAACAGCACGCGCAGCAGCACGGCGACGCCGGCACCGAGGATCATGCCCCAGAAGCGCTGGCGCGGCGGCAGCATGCGGCAGGCGAGCGCGATGACCACCGCATTGTCGCCCGACAGGACGATATTGATGCCGATGATCTTGGCCGCCCCGACCCAGAACGAGACCGTCAGGAAATCGGCGATGTATCCGTCCACTGCGCGCCCCTCCGGCTGCGTTCGTTTCCCCGCGGCGGCCCGTTCGGGCGCAGCCGGCTTCGGCCTCAAGTCACGCTGGCACCGTAGTTATACCAGCGTAACTCTACAGGCAAAGTCCGGTTGGGGAAATCAGCAGCGGGCGCAGCCGACCGCCTCGGCAGCGTCGCTTCAGCCGACGATCTCGTTGCCCGAGAAGAACTGCGCGATCTCATTGGCGGCGGTGTCGGCGGCGTCGGAGCCGTGCACCGAGTTCTCGCCGATCGAGAGGGCGTGCACCTTGCGGATGGTGCCCGGCGCCGCCTTGCCGGGGTCGGTCGCGCCCATCACCTCCCGGTAGCGGGCGATCGCGTTCTCGCCTTCCAGCACCTGCACGACCACCGGCCCCGAGGTCATGAACGCCACGAGCTCGCCGAAGAACGGGCGCTCGCGGTGGACGCCGTAGAAGGTCTCGGCCTGCTCGCGGGTGATGCGAACGCGCTTCTGGGCGACGATGCGCAGGCCGGCCGCCTCGATCATGGCATTGATCGCGCCGGTCAGGTTCCGCTTGGTCGCGTCGGGCTTGATGATCGAGAACGTGCGCTCGACCGCCATCGTCAGATCCTCATGGCTGGAGAGAAAGAAGGTCGGAATCGCCGCGGCTTATAGCGACGGCGGTGCGGTCCGGCAACACCGGGCGGACGCGGCGCGGGCGCGGGAGAACGTGACCACGATCACAGCCTGAACGCCCGTTCATCGATATCTTTCAATGGGATAACCATGAACCTCGGGGCGCGACGCGGCGACCAAGAGGGTGGATGTCGACCACACTGTGATCCACGGAGATCCGCCCATGTTCCGCAAGTCCATTCTCGCTCTCGCCGCGGTCGCGGCACTCGGCGCCGGCGCGCTGTCGGCCACCGAGGCTTCGGCCAAGTTCGGCAAGGGCCACGGCTGGCACGGCAAGGGCCACGGCTGGCACGGCTGGCACGGCAAGCACTTCTACAAGCCCTACTGGGGCTATGCCGGCTACTACGGGTACGACTGCTACTTCGTGAAGAAGCACACCCCGTGGGGCATCAAGCTGAAGAAGATCTGCTACTGATCCACGGAACGGCCCAAGGCCCCGTGACCCCGGTCTCGCGCGCGAGGCCGGGGTTCGCGCGCGCCGGCGGGCGCCTCGCTTCCCTGCATTGCGCGTTCACCGCGTTCGCAATTCGATTCAGAAGCGCCTCCCAGCGCATTGGACAGGCACGGTCTTTTCCGACGACCGCGGCCGAGTTCCGCAATCAATCCCGCCCCCGTGAACCATCGGCGGCGCCTGCACGACCAACCGGAACATCCGACGTCTGCAACACAGGAGACCCCCCGATGATCCGCAAATCCCTGATCGCGCTCGCTGCCGTCGCCACGGTCGGCGCCGGGGCGCTCGCCACCTCGTCGGCCGAGGCCGGCTTCAAGAAGGGCTGGCACGGCTGGCACGGCCACCACATCTCCAAGCCCTACTGGGGCTTCTACGGCCCGTACCATGCCGGCTACTACGGCTACGGCTGGGGCTACGACTGCCACTGGGTGAAGAAGCACACCAAGTGGGGCAAGAAGCTCGTGAAGATCTGCTACTGATCGCCTGATCCGGCCCGATCAACCCCCGGCCTCCGCGCGAGGCCGGGGTTTTCGCTGTTGCGGACAGCGCCCCGCGTTCCACGGGAGTCCTCTTTCGTGCTAACGGCTCCGCGCACGGAGAGCCCGACCATGACATCACGCTACGCGACGCTCGCGGCCTACAATGCCTGGGCCAACCAGCGGATCTATGCGGCGGCCGAGACCCTGAGCGAGGCCGACTACCGCGCCGACCGCGGCGCCTTCTTCAAGTCGGTGCACGGCACGCTCAACCATCTGCTGGTCGCGGACCGGATCTGGATGAAGCGCTTCACTGGTGAAGGCGAGCACCCGAATCGGCTCGATGCGATCCTGCACGAGGACCTCGCCGCGCTGCGCGCGGCGCGCGCCGCCGAGGACGCGCGCATCGCGCGCTGGATCGGCGGCCTGAGTGCAGAGGACCTCGCGGGCGTCATCCGCTATCGCACCATCACCAACCCGCACACGGTCGAGCAGGAGCTCGCTCCCGCGCTCGATCACTTCTTCAACCACCAGACCCATCATCGCGGGCAGGTGCACGCGCTGCTCACGGCGATCGCGGGCGAGGCACCCTCGCTCGACCTGATCCTGCTGCAGCGGGAGAGCGGGACCGGCATCCGCCTGCTCGATTGACCATGCCGCGACGGGGCGGTTGAAGGCGCGAGCGCCTTGGCGCAAACTGGCGTAACTTCGCCCATGACGTACCGTCACCCGCGTATCGGAGCTTGAGACGTGCCGGTTCGATTCCAGGGAGCTCCTCTCGCCGCCGCCGCGCTCGCGTTCGCGCTCGCGGGCTGCGCGTCGGCGCTCGACTCGCTGACCACCTCAGAGCTCCGGCTGAAGAATCCGTTCGAGACCGAAACCAATGCGCTGGCCGGGCCGCGGCGCACGGCGCGTGCCGTGTCGGCCGAGGACCTGATCGGCCCGGACGGACGCTGCGCCTTCGAGGCGCCGGTCGTGGCCGAGACCCCCGCCCCGACACCCGCGGCTGCGGCGCTGCCTCCGCAGATCGCATCGCCCCCGCCCCCGCCGCCGTCTCCGACCAGCCAGGCGAGCAGCCAGGCGCTCTATTTCACGGCGGGTCCGCAGGCCGGCGGGCCGACGCCCGGCGCCCCTGCCCCCGAGGCGCGGCCGACGACGCGCGGCATCGCTCTCGACATGGCCGAATGCGACGTGGTGCGCGTCGCGGGCCCGACGCCCAACTTCCAGATCAGCGCCAACGAGCGCGGCGAGCGTACCGTGACGCTGACCTATCTCTCGGGCGAGCGGCCCGGCATCTATCACTTCGTCTCGGGCCGGCTCAAGTCGATGGAGCGCGTGGCGGAGCCGCAGGTCGCGGCCAAGCCGGCGCGGCGCGCCAAGGCGAAATCCAGGACCCAATAGCGCCCCGCGCAGCGGGAGGCCGCGGATCTGCGGTGCGACGTCACAGGGGCGTGAAAGCGCGCGCGCGGTCACGGACTTGCCATAGAGGCCCGCGCATGCTGCCGGCATGAGCAGCGCACAGAACGCACCCCCCGCGGGGCTGCGCCGCCTCCGACGGCTCGCGATCGGAGGCGTTCTCGTCCTTACGGTCCTTGCGGCGGCCGCGCCATCGCCATGGATCGCTGCGCCCGCCGCGGCCCAGGCAGCCGCCAAGCAGCGCGACGCGCGCGAGGGAGATGCGCGGGAGGCGCGCGTCCTTCCGGCGGATTCCACCACCGAGCACGCGATCGAGCTCGCGGACCGCACCCTGCGCTTCCGCGCGACCGCCGGATCGATCCCGATCAGGACGCTCGAGGGCAAGCTGCTCGCCGAGGTCGCCTATGTGGCCTATCTGCGCGCGGACGTGCCGGCCGCGACGCGCCCCGTGACCTTCGCGTTCAACGGCGGCCCGGGCGCGGCCTCGGCCTATCTGCAGCTCGGCGCCATGGGCCCCTGGCGCCTGCCGCTGGACAAGGTCACGCCCGCGATGACGCCGAGCGTGGTGCCGAACGCCGAGACCTGGCTCGACTTCACCGATCTCGTCTTCATCGACCCGGCCGGCACCGGCTACAGCCGCATGCATGCGAGCGGCGACGAGCGCAAGCGGCTCTGGTCGGTGGACGGCGACGCCGAGGCCAATGCCACCTTCATCCGCAAATGGGTCGAGGGCGCGGGGCGCCATCTCTCGCCGAAATACATCGCGGGGGAAAGCTATGGCGGCTTCCGCGCGCTCAAGGTGACGCGCGCGCTGCGCGGCACCGGCATCAACGGGCTCGTGCTGGTGTCGCCGGTGCTCGATTTCGGCTGGCGCGGCCACGCCTCGCATGCGCCGCTCGCCTGGGTGACGCGGCTGCCCTCGATGCACGCGGCCGCCCGCGAGGCGACGGCGCCCTTCGACCGCGAGGCGCTGCGCGAGGTCGAGCGCTACGCGGCCGGCGCGTACCTGATCGACCTTCTGCGCGGGCCGCGCGACGGCGAGGCCGTGGCGCGGATCAGCGCGCGCGTCGCCGAGCTCACGGGGCTCGATGCGGCGCTGGTGCGCCGGCTCGGCGGGCGCGTGGACACCTCGACCTTCCTGCGCGAGCTGCGGCGCGACCGCGGGCTCGTCGCCAGCGCCTATGACGCGACCGTCTCGGGCTTCGATCCCGAGCCGCACGCCGCCTCCTCGCGCCGCGGGGATCCCATGCTCAACGCCATGAGCCGCCCGCTGTCGAGCGCCATGGTCGACCTCTACCAGGGCGTGCTGCAGTGGCGCGTGGAGGCGCCCTACCGGCTGCTCAACCGCGAGGTCGAATGGGACTGGGGGCGCGGCCGCACCACGCATCACATCGTCGACGACCTGCGCGACATGCTGGCCCTCGATCCCAATCTCCGGGTGCTGGTGACCCACGGGGCGAGCGATCTCGTGACCCCCTATTTCGAGAGCCAGCTGATCATCGACCAGCTGCCGGCCTATGGCGCCGCCGAGCGCCTGCGGCTCGCGGTCTATGGCGGCGGCCACATGTTCTACAGCCGCGACACCTCGCGCCGCAGCCTGCGCGAGGACGCCGAGCGGCTCTACGGCGCGGCCGCGCCCGCGGCCGGCGAGCAGCGCACCATGCGGGAGCCGGAGCGGGTGGCGCGGTAGCGCGCAGTCTTCCGATCTCGATTCAAGGATCCCCGCCTGCGCCTTGTTAGCGCGCGCTCTTCCCGACGCCACGCCGCGGCCGTCAGGCCCCTGCCATCGCGTCCTCGTAAGCCGTGCTCGCCGCAAGCCAGTCCTCCTCGGCGGCCGCGAGCCTGTCGGCGGCGGCGGCGCGCTCCTTGGCGAGGATCGCGGCCCGGGCCGGGTCGCGGGCGAACAGGTCGGTGGCGAGCGCGGCATCGAGCCGGGCGATGTCGGCGGCGAGCCCGGCCATGGCGCGCTCGGCCGCGTCGATGCGCTGCTTGAGCGGCCGCAACTCGCTGCGCCTCTCGGCGGCGAGACGGCGCTGCTCGCTGCGCGACGGGGCGCTCTCGCCCGCCTTGGCCCGCGCGGGCTCGCCCGTCCGGTCGCGGCCGAGCACGAGCCGGCGGTAGTCGTCGAGGTCGCCCTCGTAGGGAACGACGGTGCCGCCGCCCACGTACCAGAGGCGGTCCGCGGTCGCCTCGATGAGATGGCGATCGTGGGAGACCAGGATCACGGCGCCCGGATAGTCGTTGATGGCCTCGATCAGCGCGGCGCGGCTGTCGATGTCGAGATGGTTGGTGGGCTCGTCCAGCACGATGAGGTGCGGCCCGCCGAAGGTCGCGAGCCCGAGCAGCAGGCGCGCCTTCTCGCCGCCCGAGAGGCTCGCGACCGGCGTGTCGGCCTGCGCGCCCGAGAAGCCGATGGCCCCTGCCCGTGCCCGCACGGCCGCCTCCGGTGCATCGGGCATCAGCGCGCGCACGTGGTCGTAGGCGCTCTCGCCCGGGACGAGCTCCTCGAGCTGATGCTGGGCGAAATAGGCGACCCGCAGCCGGTCCGCGCGCGTGATCGTGCCTTCGTCCGGATCGAGGCGGCCGGCGATCAGCCGGGCGAGCGTCGACTTGCCGTTGCCGTTCGCCCCGAGCAGCGCGATGCGATCGTCGGGGTCGACGCGCAGCGAGAGGCGGCGCAGCACCGGCCGTCCCGGCTCGTAGCCGACCGCCACCCGGTCGAAGGCGATGATCGGCGGCGACAGCGCCTTGTCGGGCGGCGCGAAGACGATCGGCCGCACCTCGTCCTCGACCGCCACGGCGATCGGCGCGAGCTTGGCCAGCGCCTTGAGGCGCGACTGGGCCTGGCGCGCCTTGGAGGCCTTGGCGCGGAACCGCTCGACGAAGGCGGTGAGCCGCTGGCGCTGCGCCTGCTGCGCCTTGGCGAGCTTGTCGTCCAGCGCCTGGCGCTCGGCGCGCTGGCGCGCGAAGGCCGAATAGCCGCCGCGATAGAGCGCGAGCTTGCCGCGCTCGAGATGGAGCGTCCAATCCACGGCCTCGTCGAGCAGGTCGCGGTCGTGGCTGATCACGATCACGGTGTGGGGATAGCGCGCGAGATGGCCGGTCAGCCACAGCGTGCCCTCGAGGTCGAGGTAATTGGTGGGCTCGTCCAGCAGCAGCAGGTCGGGCTCGGAGAACAGCACGGAAGCGAGCGCGACGCGCATGCGCCAACCGCCCGAGAACTCGGCGCAGGGGCGCTGCTGGGCGGCCTCGTCGAAGCCGAGGCCGGCGAGGATGCCGGCTGCGCGGGCGGGCGCCGCGTGGGCGCCGATGTCGGCGAGCCGGGTCTGGATCTCGGCGATGCGATGGGGATCGGTCGCGGTCTCGGCCTCGGCGAGGAGGTCCGTGCGCTCGCGATCGGCGGCGAGCACGACGTCGATGAGGCGCTCGGGCCCGCCCGGCGCCTCCTGGGCGAGCCGGCCGACCCGCAGGCGCGGCGCAAAGGCGATTCGCCCGTGCTCGGGCGCGAGCTCTCCCGCGATGGCGCGGAACAGCGTGGTCTTGCCGGTGCCGTTGCGGCCGACGAGGCCGACCCGCGCACCGGGGGGAATCTGCGCCGACGCCCGGTCGATGAGGAGCCGGCCGGCCACACGCAAGGAGAGGTCGTCGAGGATCAGCATGGGCCCGTTCGCGAACGGACCCGGACCTACGCATTTTCGCCCGCCCGATCAATCGCGGACGGGCGGCGGCGGACGCCGGGGACCAGGGCGGAAAATGCGCGAGATTCTATTCTGGTCGCATTTCCTGCGCCGAACCGGTGTCCACTTCGGCGGAAAATGCTCAAAAAATAACGGGCGGCCCTTTCGGGACCGCCCGCTCGCGCAACGAAGCACCACACACCCCCGAGCAGCAGTGCCGCGCAACGAGACCGCACGGGCCGTCGCTTGTCCGACGGCTCCGAATTCGTATTTTGCATGATGAGGCCACTCCGCGCGCCGTGCCTTGACTTAAATCAGTGCGGTGCCTTTGCGATGCCATGTGGCGGAAATGCCACGTCCGTCGGACCCAGATCCGCAGCGGGTCAGCCCTTGCGCTGCCAGCGGCCTTCGTCGTCGGCCTGCCAGTAGGTCACGGCGAACCCCCGGGCCTTGGCGGCGGTCCAGCGCTCGCGCGCCGCCGCCACGGCGTCCGGATCCTCGCCGTCGAACATCAGCACGACGCGCTCGTAGCTCTCGGCATCGGCCGGAAGCTCCGCGCCCTCGATCATGAAGCGCACCTTTGCGCCGTTCTGATTGTCGTCGCGCACGGTCAGCAGGATCGGCTGCTGCGCGGCATCCCCCTCGCGATAGGTGCCGTGGGGGAGGAAGGAGTCCTCGCGATAGGTCCACAGATGCGCGTCGAGCGCCTCGACGCGCTCGTCGGACGCGGCTTGCACGACCACGCGCCAGCCGCGCTCGAGGGACTTCTCGAGCAATGTCGGCAGCACGCGCTCGATCGGCTGGCGCTGCAGATGGTAGAAGAGGACCTCGGTCACGGCTCCCCGATCGCGCCCTGCGCGGTCACGTCTCGTAATAGTCCGCCACCAGGCGATCGAGCAGCCGCACGCCCCAGCCCGATCCCCAGCTCCGGTTCAGGTCCGTCTGCGGCGAGCCCATGCCGGTGCCCGCGATGTCGAGATGCGCCCAGGGCGTCTTGCCGACGAAGCGCTGCAGGAATTGCGCCGCCGTGATCGAGCCGGCATTGCGGCCGCCGGTGTTCTTCATGTCGGCGAACTTGGAATCGACGAGCTTGTCGTATTCGGGCCCGAGCGGCATGCGCCACACCTTCTCGCCGGTCGCCTCGCCGGCCTTGGCGAGCCGCTCCGCCAGCGCGTCGTTGTTGGAGAACAGGCCGGCATGCTCCTGGCCGAGCGCCACCAGGATCGCGCCCGTCAGGGTCGCGAGGTCGACCATGAGCTCGGGCTTGAAGCGGCTGGCGGCGTAGTGGAGCACGTCGCCGAGCACCAGGCGCCCCTCGGCATCGGTGTTGATGATCTCGATGGTCTGTCCCGACATCGAGGTGACGATGTCGCCCGGACGCTGCGCCTTGCCGTCCGGCATGTTCTCGACCAGGCCGACGAGGCCGACCGCGTTGACCTTCGCCTTGCGGGCGGCGAGCGCGTGCATCAGGCCGACCACGCAGGCGGCGCCGGCCATGTCGCCCTTCATGTCCTCCATGCCGGCGGCCGGCTTGATCGAGATGCCGCCGGTGTCGAAGCACACGCCCTTGCCGACGAAGGCGAGCGGCGCCTCGCCGGCCTTGCCGCCGTTCCAGCGCATCACCACGACCTGGCTCTCGCGATCGGAGCCCTGCCCGACCGCGAGCAGCGCGTTCATCTTGAGGCCGCGCAGCGCGCGCTCCCCCAGGACCTCCACGCGCACGCCGAGACCGCGCAGGTCCTTCGCGGCGCGGCGCGCGAACTCCTCGGGAAAGAGCACGTTGGGCGGCTCGTTGACGAGGTCGCGCGCGAGCGCCACTCCTTCCGCCACGGCGCGACGCGCCGACCAGGCGCGGCGCGCGCCCGCGGCATCGGCCACCGCGAGGGAGAGCTCGATACGGCCCGGCGCCTCCTCGTCGTCCTTGCGCCTGGTCTTGTAGCGGTCGAAGGCATAGGCGCGCAGCGCGAGCCCGAGCGCGACGTCGGCGGCGGCCTCGGGCTTGAGCGCCCCGTCCGCGAGCTCCAGCACCAGGGTCGCGACGCGGGCCGCTGGCGAGAGGCGCCCGAGCGTGGCGCCGCCGAGTCGCACCAGGTCCCGGCGCTCCCCGGCCTTGCCGGTGCCGACGACGATCAGGCGCGAGGCTTTCAGCCCGGCCGGCGCAAGAATATCGAGGACTGTTGCATTCTTGCCAGTGAAGCGTTCGGCCTTGGCAACCCGCGGGACCAGGTCCCCGGTCGGCCGCAGCAGCGCGCGAGTCCGGGCGCCGAACTGCAGGTTTTCGCCGGCAAAGACGACCAGGACGCCCTTGGACGGCGCGGCAATCGGCACGAAACCGAGCTTGGGGGCATCGGCCATGGTTCCTCCTGCGAGATGACGGCGCGGCAAGGCACCGCGGCGGGGGCCGCCCGGACGGGGGATTCGGCCGCATCCCTTAGCGCATCGCCTCGAAACTGGCGAGATTGCTGCCGCCTTGTTGCCACCGATCCGCTATACTGCATCGGCAGGGGACCTACCGCCATTTCGGCTCGCGTTGAATCGGCTCGGGCCGGCGCCTCGACCGGAAATGCCTGTAGGTTCTTGAGTGGCGCATGTTCTTGTCGGCGGACCGGTCTCCACCTCGCCGGAACATGCGCGAGTGGGACGCGCCGGGGGAAGTCCGCGGGACGATGAACTCGTTCGATCGGTACATATTTCGCACGACGTTCGGCGCCTTCGTCCTGATCCTCGTCAGCCTGACGACGGTGATCTGGATCACCCATGCGCTGCGCGAGATCGACCTCATCACCAACCAGAAGCAGACGATCCTGGTCTTCATGGGGATCACGGGGCTCCTGATCCCGCTCCTGCTCCTGGTGATCGCGCCGATCGCGCTGGTGGTGGCGATCTCCTACACGCTCAACAAGCTCAACGTGGATTCCGAGATCGTCGTGATGAACGCCTCCGGGATGTCGCCCTGGCGCGTGTTCCGGCCGTACGTCACGGTGACCTTCGTGGTTTCCCTGATGGTGGTCTTCGTCAGCGCCTATCTCGCGCCCAAGGGCATGCGCGAGCTGCGCGATTGGGCGACCAAGGTCCGCGCCGACCTGGTGACCAATATCGTGCAGCCCGGACGCTTCACGCCGATCGAGAACGGCCTCACGGTCCATATCCGCGAACGGCAGGCGAACGGGCAGCTGGTCGGGATCTTCATCGACGACCGGCGCAATCCGGCCGAGCGGGCGACGATCCTGGCGGAGCTCGGCGAGATCGTCGAGAACGAGCGCGGCACCTTCCTCCTGCTGATCAACGGCAGCGTGCAGCGGCTGGAGAGCGCGCGGCCGGATCCCGCCATCGTGCTGTTCGACCGCTACGCCTTCGACCTCTCGCGCTTCACCGGCGGCGCCGCGGTCACGGTCTACGGCATCCGCGAACGCTACGTCTGGGAGCTGATGTTCCCGGACCCGAAGGACGAGCTGCTCGCCGCGCAGCCCGGCAACGTGCGCGCCGAGCTGCACGAGCGCATCGTGGCGCCGATCTACCCCTTCGCCTTCGCGGTGCTCGCCTTCGCGATCCTGGGGCCGCCGCGCACCAGCCGGCAGAGCCGCGGCGTCTCGCTGGTGATGACGATCCTGACCATCTCGGGCCTGCGGCTGCTCGGCTTCGCGTGCCACGTGTTCGCGATCCAGTCGGTGACGCCGATCTACATCATGTATGCGTCGCTCGTGTCGGCGCTCGGGCTCGGCCTCTGGGCGATCTCGCGCGGCGAGCCGATCGAGCCGCCGGCCGCGATCACCGAGGCGGTGACGAACGCCGTGCAGCGCTTCCAGCAGCGCTTCGCTCCGGCGTGAGGCGGCGATGATTCCGTTAACCATCACGCGCTATGTCGGGCTGCGCTTCCTGGGGGCGGCGCTTTCCGTTTTCGTCGGCGTCTTCCTGCTGGTCGTCCTGGTCGACTACATCGAGATGATGCGGCGGGCATCCGACATCCCCAATGTCTCGCCCTGGATCGTCGCCAAGACCTCGTTCTTCCGCGTGCCGCAGTTGACCGAACAGATCCTCCCCTTCTCGGTGCTGGTCGGCACCATGGCCTGCTACCTGAACCTGTCGCGCCGGCTGGAGCTGGTGGTGGCGCGGGCCGCCGGCATGTCGGCCTGGCAGTTCGTCGCGCCGGCCGTGGTGGTCGCGCTCCTGCTCGGGGTCGTCGCCACCACGGTCTACAACCCCCTGTCGGCGGTGCTGCGCGAGAAATCGAAGGAGCTGGAGGCCGAGATGTTCGGCGAGCAGCGCCGCGGCATGGCCCGTGCCGGGGCCGGCTTCTGGGTGCGCCAGCGGACCGACGAGGGGCAGGCCATCATCTACGCGGCCTCGAGCCAGGTGCAGGGCGTGCGCCTCGACGGCGTCACGGTCTTCACATTCGATCCGGCGGGACAGTTCCGGGAGCGGATCGAAGCACCGCGGGCGGCCCTCGAGCCGGGCCACTGGCGCCTCGCCCAGGCGCGAATCTACGCGAGCGGCCGCCCGGCCCGGCAGGAGGAGGTCCACCTCCTGAAAACGAACCTGACGGCGGCCCAGGTCCGGGAAAGCTTCTCCACGCCCGAGACCGTGCCCTTCTGGCAATTGCCGCTGTATATCGAGATCGCCGAGCGGTCGGGTCTCGCGGCTGCCGGCTACAAGTTGCAGTATCAAGTTCTGATCGCGCGGCCGTTTCTTCTGGCTGCCATGGTTATACTTGCGGCCTCGGTGAGCTTGCGATTCTTCCGCTTCGGCGGCGTACCCCAAATGGTTTTGGGTGGCATTTCGGCCGGCTTTCTGCTCTATGTGATGTCCAAAGTGACTGGGGACTTGAGCAAGGCGGAGCTGATGCACCCGGCAGCTGCGGCGTGGCTGCCTGTGCTCGCCGGCGGGCTCACGGGTATTGTCGTGTTGCTTCACCAGGAGGACGGGTGATGGCCCTGCGGACCACCGCTCGCCCGCCAACGTACGGATTGTGGTCCCGGCCCGAGCGCAGGCTCGCGGCCGCGTTTCTGCTTGCCTCGGCCCTCTGGGCCGGCGCGCCGGCATCCGCCCAGAACCTGAACTGGGTCGGCGTGCCGAAGAACGCCCCCTCCACGGCCACCGCGTCGCAGTCGCTGGTCTCGGGGCGGCGCGACCCCAACGCACAGATGCTGGTGCGCGCCGACGAGGTCCAATACGACTACACCAACGAGCGCGTCCTCGCGGCCGGCCAGGTCCAGATCTACTACAAGGGCTCGACCCTCGAGGCGAACAAGGTCATCTTCAACCAGAAGACCAAGCGGCTGCGCGCGGAAGGCAATGTCCGACTGCGCGAGGCGGACGGCAAGCTGGTGGTCGCCGAGATCCTCGACCTCAACGACGAGTTCCGCGACGGCTTCGTCGATTCGCTGCGCCTGGAGGCGCCCGACAGGACCCGCTTCGCGGCGCCGCGCGCGGAACGCTCGGATTCCAACTACACGGTGTTCCAGAGCGGCGTCTACACGGCCTGCGAGCCGTGCAAGGACGATCCGCTGAGGCCGCCGAAGTGGCAGGTGAAGGCGGCGCGCATCATCCACGACGAGACCGAGAAGATGATCTACTTCGAGCACGCGCGGCTCGAGGTGTTCGGCGTTCCGCTGTTGTGGTCGCCCTATTTCGCGACGCCCGATCCCACCGTGAAGCGCAAGACCGGCGTGCTGCTGCCGCGCTACTCGGCGAGCAGCAAGTACGGCATCGGCATCGGCGTTCCCTACTACTGGGCGCTGGCCCCCGACTACGACTTCACGCTGACCCCCACCTACACGACCCAGCAGGGCCTGCTGCTCGAGGGCGAATGGCGCCAACGCCTGATGAACGGCTCCTACTCGATCCGCGCGGCCGGCATCCTGCAGCAGGACAAGGAGTACTTCCGCCGCACCTTCGGTCCCGCGACGCCCGGCTATCGCGATTTCCGCGGCAGCATCGACTCCTCCGGCGTCTTCAGCCTGAACGAGAAATGGGTCTGGGGCTGGGACGCGACGCTGCTCACCGACAAGACCTTCCTGAAGGACTACGGGCTGCGGACCTATTTCCAGTCGGCCGACCCCTTCAAGACCGGCGGCCAGGAGAGCGTCTCGCAGCTGTTCCTGAGCGGGCGCGGCGACCGCAGCTATTTCGACCTGCGCGGCATGTATTTCTACGGCTTCTCCGAGGTCGACCAACAGGACCAGCTGCCGGTCATCCACCCGGTGCTCGACTACAAGTACACGCACGCGGCGCCGATCCTGGGCGGCGAGCTCACCCATCGCGTCAACGTCACCAGCCTGTCGCGTGAGAACGCGGATTTCGACCCGATCAGCGCGACCGCCCTCGCCTCGTCCCAGTGCGATACCATGACGGCCGACCCGGCCCG
>PQAH01000265.1 GCA_003105195.1 Bradyrhizobiaceae bacterium | reverse complement strand
TCGCCTCCGGCGAGCTTGTTCATCGAATCCGTCATCCTGCGGATGTGCGGCACGATCGACCGCGAGGTGAGGAACGCGATCAGCCCGGCTGCGCCGAGCCCTGCGAAGAGCAGGATCCATTCGACCGTGGTCAGGACCGAGATGCTGTCCCGCACCTCGCCGGCCTCCCGGGTCAGCATCGCCTTCTGGTTGGTCTTGATGCCGCCAGCCCGCGTGCCGTTCGCCTGCTTGGGCCCGTCGAGCAGATCCAGGATCTTGGCGGCCCGCGGCGCAGCCTCCGTCGCCAGGATGTGCACCGGGGCGTTCCATTCCGCGGACTCGCGGATCGCGAACATGCGAGCGGGCAGCGGGCGGAACTCCCTTTCGGCGTTCATCAATGCCTCGTATGCCGTCTTCTGGCCCGGCGACATCAGCCGTTGCAGGTCGGAGAGCGTCTCGAGCGCCGCCTTCAGGTTGCTCCAGAAGCGGGCGAACTGCTCCTTGTTGACCGTGTCGCCCGCCAGCAGGAACATGCGCAACTGCGCGGTCGCGTTCGCCAGGTTGCCCCGCGCATCCGCCATGGCCTTGAACAGCCGCTTGCGCTCGGGCGCGGCCTCGAGCCGCTCCTCCTCGTCGATCATCCGGCTGAGCGCGCCGAACATGGCTTCGGCGCGCGGCGCCGCCTCGGTCACCAGCAGCTTGGTGGCCGGATAGGCGTCCGGCGTGAAGGCGATCGCCTCGGCCTTCTCCTGCGCCGCGCGGAACTCCGCGAGCAACGCCTTGGATTCGGCCCACATGCGCTTGTTCTCCGGATTGGTGAAGCGGCCGGCCATCTTGTCGAACTCGGCGGTCGCTGCGTCGAGCTCCTTCCACATCGCCGCACGATCGGCCTTGCCCTTGTCGCCGCCGGTGAGCAGGTAGCCGCGCAGCGTCGCGAGGGTGGAGTAGAGGTTGCCGACCATTTCGGTGCTGCCGAGCGCGACCGGTGCGCGCAAGTTCACCATGCGCTCGACGACGGCCGAGATACCGCCGACCGTGAACACCGTATACCCGACGGCGCCGGTCAGGACGATGCAGAGCGCAACGAAGCCGGCCGTCAGCCGTCCCCCGATGCGCAGGTTGAGTATGGATATTGCCCCCATGATAGCCCCCATGGATTACGTGAATCACCGCACGCAAGTGTTCGCTCTCCGCCCGTAAACGGGTCATTAACCCCAACAGGGCTGCGTGTTTGTACCTAGTGCGCACAAGTTGCGTGAAACATGCCGTGCACGACATTCGTGGTCGGGGGCAATGCGCGCCGCGGGGAAGACCGCCTCGCCTTGCAATGCCGGCTGCGGCGGTCGCACTTTCGCCTGCGCAACTTTCGCAGGTCTGCGCTCGCGGACGGAGGTCCGCTCGGCGGTGCTCTGCCGCCCCACCGGTGCCGGGCGCCGCCGCCGTGATCGTGCAGGACCCGGGCGAGACCGCGCCGATGCCGGCGGAGGCGCTCGCCGAGCTCTACGGCCTGACCCTGGCGGAGAGCCGCGTGCTCGAGCACATCGGCCAGGGCGAGACCCCGCAGGAGGCGGCCGAGCGGCTCGGCATCAGCCTCACCACCGTCAAGACGCACCTGCAGCGCATCTTCGCCAAGACCGAGACCACCCGGCAGGCGGACCTCGTCCGGCTGGTCACGCGCGCGACGCCGCCCGTGCGGCGGTAGGCAGCGCGGGCGCGGACCCGCTCAGTTCGCCCGCACCGACTTCGGCGCGGCGCGCTGCAGCGCCTGGTAGGGATCGACCAGGCCGGAGCCGATGTCCTCGGGGCGGGCGCTGCCCCTGCGCGCCGTGGAGGTCAGCAGCTTGCGGAGCTCGGCGGGCTTGAGGCCGGGATTGCGCTCGAGCAGGAGCGCCGCGATGCCGCTGACATGGGCGGCCGCCACCGAGGTGCCGGTGGTGAGCTGGTAGCTGCCCTCGGGCGCCGGCACCAGGATGTCGACGCCCGGCGCCGCCACCGAAATGTGCTTGCCGCGGTTGGCGCGCTGGAACACGCGGTCCTGGATGTCGGTCGCGGTCACCGCGATGACGTTGGGATCAGCCGCCGGGAACAGCGGCGGCGAGCCCGGGCCCGCATTGCCGGCCGCCGCCACCATGATGATGCCGCGGCCGTGCATGGTCTTGATCGCCTGCTGCAGCATCGGGTCGTGCGGGCCCGCGAAGCTCATGTTGATCACCCGCGCGCCCTTCTCGACCGCCCAGCTCAGCCCCTTGACGATCTGCATCGAGGTGCTCTCGGCGGTCTGCTGCTTCGGGCCGAAGGCGCTGACCGTCAGCAGGCGCGCGCGCGGCGCGACGCCGAGCAGGCGGCGCTGCGAGGCGATGGCGCCGGCCATGCCGGTGCCGTGGGTGTGCGGCTTCACCTCGCCCTCGAGGGCATTGAAGCGCTCCGCGATCGCGCCCTGGAGGTCCGGATGGTTGGGATCGACCGCGGAGTCGATCACGGCGACCAGCACGTCGGTGCCGCGCGCGAGCGAGTGGATCTCGGTCAGGCGCAGCTTGGGCACGATATACTGGTCGCTGTCGCCGTGGGTGTGGGAGATCGAGGCGGTCTCCTGCCCGGACGTCTCCTGGGCCAACGTGTAGACGTAGTTCGGCTGGGCGAAGGCCGCGATGTTCTTCGCCTCGAGCGCGCGGATCACCTCGGCGACCGACTTCCCGTCGGTGATGCGGAAGCGGTAGACGGTGCGCGCGAGCAGCCCGACATTCTCGGTGGTCACGACCTCGAGGCCGAGCTCGCGCGCGACCGCCGCGACCTGCTCGGGCGTCACGTTGCCGCCGAGCTGGAGCACGACCTCGTTGTCGATGAAGCGGGTCTCGCCGACCGGCGGCACGCCGCTGACGCGACGCGGCGGGTTGCCGCCGTTCGGGGGCGGAGGCGGCGGCGTGTCGCTGACGATGGTGATGACGTCCTGCGGCTGGTCCGGCGTCTGCGGATCGTTCACCAGCGGCGGCACGAAGGGCGGGGGATCGACGATCGCGTCGGGATGGCCGTGGCCCGCCTGTGAACCCGGGGTGGGGATCGGATTGGAGACGCCATCGAGGAAGGGATAGCTCGTCCCCGCATTGATTCCCCAGACCGGCGCCGCGAAGCCCGCCGGCAGCGCGGCCGTGAGCTGCTGCGTGGTCAGGCCGGTGCCGCCCTGGCTGGTGCCCTGGCCGGTGGTGCCGATGTCCCAGTAGGAATTCGTCGCCGTGCCGGTGGTCGAAACCGGCGTGCTCGGAGGAACGAAACCCACCGGCAGGTTGAACCCGTTGATGGCCACAAGGCCGCCCAGCGTGCTTCCGGCGCCACCGGTGACCAGACCCGCGGCATAGGTCTGCTCAAGCGTCCCGAAATTGAGCGCGACCAGTCCGGCCGCAAATCCGCCTAGGCCCGTGCTCACCGCGCCTGTCGCGTAGGCGTTGCTGATGTTGCCGATGCCGAGGCCCGTATCGGCGAAGTTCATAGCCGCGAACCCGCCCACAATGCCCGAGTCGTAGACCGAAACCGCACCGGTCGCGAAGGAGCGGTCGATATTGCCGGTGTTCAGCGCCGCGAAGCCGCCCGAAATGGTGCCGCCACCGACGGACGACTTGGAATGAGAGGTCTGAATCGTCCCTGCGATGTTCCAGCCTACGAAGCCGCCCAGCATCGCGCCGATTCCACCGGTAACCACACCCTCCGATCGCGAGCCAGAGATGTTACCGACGTTCCAGCCGACAAACCCACCCCCAATCCCGTTCAATGCATTGACGGCACCGGTGGCGTATGAGTCGGGGAGCATCGATGCGGACACCGACCCGAGATTGTAACCGACGAGTCCACCCACGACGCCAATGGTCGAGTTCACCAGGGAAGCGTCGCCCATCGCGTGCGAACTCGTAATCGATCCTTCGTTGCCGCCCACGAGACCACCCACGTAGGCGAAAGTCGTGGTGTCGGCCGTCACGTCCCCTGTCGCGTATGAATTGGAGATGACGCCATAGTAATCGTTCGCTCCGGCGAGGCCACCGAGCGAAAGATCGCCGCCGCTGCCACTCACATTGCCAGTCGCGTAGGAGGATTGCTCGATCTCCCCGTAATTGTCGCCGACCAATCCGCCCGCGAAGATGTCGGCGCCGCCCAAATCGGAAGCCGATATGTTGCCTGTTGCATGCGAAGCCGAAATCGTACCGCCGTACTGATTTCGGCCGACGAGACCGCCCGCTGTTCCACCTGCAGTGAGGCCGACTGTCGCCGCCGATTGGGAATTGGCGATCATCCCGGAATTCTGGCCGACGAGACCGCCGGCAACGACATTCCCCATTGAGCTCGACACGGCGCCGGATGACGACACATGGGATATGTTGCCGCTGTTGAGCCCGGCCAGGATGCCGAGATACTGCGTGCCGAACGCGGCGGGGTTGGCGTTAACAGTGATGTTGGCGAGGCCGAGATTGCGGACCACGCCGTTCGCGCCGATCTCAGCGAACAGACCGATCTTGTCGTCGGTCGAAGTGTTCGCTGAGATCGTCAGATTGCTGACGACGTGGTTCTGCCCGTCAAAGATGCCGGTGAACGGCCCGCCCACCAGTCCGATAGGCAGGAGGGTACCCGAGCCGGCGAAACTCTTCCCCAGGGCATAGGCGCCAGAAAGATTGTTGCCGATATCGCTGAGGTCAGTCTGATTGTTCACCAGCATGTAGGCGGTGAACTGGTCCGGCAAGGATGGATGTGTGAGCACCCCCCGACCGGATCCCTGGCCCGTCGGCGTGAAGTCGGTCGGGTTCGTGTAGTTGGCCGGGTTGTAGTAGAAGTTGACCTTGCCGCTGCTGTTGGCGAAGTCGACCCGGGATCCCATGGTGTTCTGTACGAACACGATGGTGCCGGTTCCGTTGCCCGTATTGTCGGCGCGCAGGTTGAGATTGCCGGTGCCGCCGCTGTGGGTGATCGAGACGTCGTCGTTGATCTGGATGTTGCGGTAGGCGCTGAAGGTCAGCGAGGCATTGCCGGTCCAGGTGATGTCCGCATCGACGATGATGTCCCGGTTGTGGTCGGTCGCTCCGAACGTGGTCATGTGGACCACGTCCGATCCGCCGTTGAGCGTGCCCATGATGGTGGTGGCGAGCGGTCCGTCGACCGTCAGGTCATCGGGATCGAGCAGCCAGAGGCCGCCCGGTCCGGCCGCGATCGAGCCGCTGACGTCGATGGTCTTCGCCGAGGTCTCCACGAACCCGCCGCGGCCGGAGCCGGCGCCGTAGGCCGTGATCATGCCCGCGAAGGTGAGCTGGCCGTCGGACCAGAGCACGACCTTGCCGCCGTTGCCGCTGTCGGTCGCGGAGGCGTTGATGGTGGTCGACGAGTCCACCGAGACGGCGCTCGCAGTCGGCACCGCGAAGCTCTCGTGCTGCGCGCCGGGATGCGAGAGGGCCGCGACCTGCTGGCCGCCGCCGGTGTCGCCGCCCACCAGCACCTTGCCGCCGCCGGCCACGCCGGAGGCGTCGATGGCGGCGCCGGCGAGCTCGATGTTCTCGCCGGTGACGACGACCCTGCCGCCCTTCTGGCCGTGGGTCTTGCCGGCGGCCGAGAGGGTGCCGGAGACGCGCACGGTCTGCTTGGGCGCGCCGGCGGGCTTGGACGCGCCGGTGGCGGCGCCGAGCACGATCTGGCCGCCCTTGGTGCCGATGGTGTTCGCCTCGATCACGCCCGAGGTGTTGATCACCTGGTCGACCACCTGGCGCGCGGCCGCGGCGGTGAGCTCGACGCGGCCGCCATTGGCCGAAAGCGTGCCGCTATTGCCGACCAGCGTGGAGAGCGGCTGGCCGGTGGCGACGTCGATCACCTGGCTCGCGACCTGGTCGTTGACGCCGAGCGTAATCAGCCGGTCGCCGTAGAGGTCGAGGGTGAAGCCGTTGCCCGAGGCGGCGAGCCCGACGCTGCCGAGCGTCGCCGTGATGGTGCCGGCATTGCGCACGCCGGGCGCGACCAGGGCCGCGAAGCCGCCGTTCGCGGCCGTGATGGTGCCGAGATTGACGATCGAGGCGTCCGGCCGGCCCGGGATGTCGAACCGATAGTGGCCGGCCATGAAGTCTTCGTTGCGGATGTCGTGGGTGGTGGCGAGGAAGCCGGCCGTGTTGACCACCGCATTCGCGCCGAACACGAAGCCGTCGCGGTTGACGATGAAGACCTGGCCGTTGGAGGTGAGCGTGCCGAGGATCTGCGAGGGCCCCATGCCGCCGGTGACGCGGTTGAGCGTCACCGCGGAGGCGCCGGGCGTATTGAACGTCGTGGTCTCGCCGGCACCGATGTTGAACATGTGCCAGTTGATGACGGCGCGCTGCGACGACTGATTGACCACCACATTGGCGGAGCCGGGATCGTGCACGGTCGCGGAGCCGCCGACGACGCTCGGCCCTTGCGGGCCGGCGGCGGCGCCGGTGCCGAGGAGCGGCAGCAGCGCGGAACCGAGGAGCAGGATCTGGCGGGCTCGACGCATGATCAGGCCTCGTCAATGCTTCGCGGTCAAAGTGACGAAGAAGCGCCAGTCGTCACGCGGTCCCTCGACGGCCTTGGCGACCGAGAGGTCGGCGGCGAACTGGTCCTTCGGGGTGGCGAGGCGCAGGCCGGCGCCGAGCGAGCTCGCCTGCGCGCTGCGCGGCGTGCCGAGCGCCGGATCGATGTTGAAGATGCGGCCGTGGTCGGCGTAGCCGTAGAACTGGGTGCGGGCGAGCTGCGGGACGAAGGCCGGCAGGTCGTAGCGCAGCTCACCCAGCATGTGAAAGCAACGGTCGCCGATCAGCTGCGAGGGGTCGAAGGCGCGGCCGAAGAAGCGGCCGCCGAAGCCGCACTGCTCGGAGACGAGCAGCGGGTCGAGCGCGTACTGCGCGTGCGCCGCGAGAAGCGCCGAGAAGCTCGCGGGCAGCGGCTGCAGCCGGCTCACGGTCGCCTCGAGCTTGGTGAAGCCGGGCCGGCCCGCATTGGTGGAGTCGCCGGCGGCGCCGAAGCCGTCGAGACCCTGGCTCACCGTCAGGTTCACCTGGTTGATCCCGAGCAGCGCGTCGGCCCAGTCGGCGTCCGCCTTGAAGCGCACGCCGCGGATGCGGTCGCGCGTGAAGGGCAGGCCGAGCATGTCGCTCTCGTCGTTGGTCGCGAAGCCGAGGCCGCTGAGCGTCAGGTTGCGCTCGCGCGAGCGGATCACCGGATAGGCGAGCCCGGCCTCGGCGGTGGCGCTGCGGGTGCGGTAGTCGAGCGTCTCGAGCAGGAAGGTGCCGGGACGGCCCGGCCCGTAGCTCGCATTGGCGAAGAAGGTCAGCCCCTCGGCGGTCAGCACCTGGCGCCAGCCCGCCGCGATGTACTGCATCTCCCTGGGCTGGAACGCGCCCGCATAGGTGACCGTGAAGGCCTCGTGGGCGCCGATGATGTTGTTGACGGTCGCCGAGGCCATGTACTGCAACGGCCCGCGCGCATGGGTGCCGCGGTTGTCGATGCGTCCGAGCGCGTCGAAGCGCTTCTCGGTGACCTCGACGAACAGCGTCGAGGCGTTCGGGTTGCTCGCCGAGGGCTTGAGCGCGGTCGTGACCTTGAAGCCCGGCAGGTCGGTCATCAGCAGCAGGTAGCGCTCGAGCGTGCGGATATTGGCCGGGCGGTCGGCCGTGATCCGGGCCGCGTAGTAGGTGAAGAAGTCGCGGTAGTGCGCGATGTTCGCGGGCCAGACCACCTTGTCGACGTAGCCCTCGACCACCCGGATGCGCACCACCGCGCCGGTGCGGCCGAAGTTCTGCGGCGGCACGACCGCGCGCGAGAGCACGTAGCCGTCGGCCCCGTATTTCGCGGTGACGCGGCGGGCGATGTCGTAGACCGCGGTGAGCGGCACCGGCCGCCCGACGAGATCGGCATAGAGCGGCGCGAGCTCGGAGGCCGAATAGACGGTCGCCCCTTCGATCACCACGCGCGTCAGGACGACCGTGATGCTCTCGGCGCCGGCCGGCGCGGTGGTGCTCGGCAGGGTGACGGTCGGCCCGCCCGGCTGCGCGCGCGGCGCCGGCGGCTCGACGAACCGCTCGCGCTCGCGTCCCGGCTGCTCGCTCGGCGGAACCTGAGCCGACGCGGCGCCCGAGAACAGACCAGCGATCAGTGCGGCGACAACGATGTCGCGCCGTCCGGCGAGCCTACGCACACTCTCCCCCGCCCAGATGGTTCAGCTCCGCACGGTCACTCCGCCGAGTGAACGAGGATCGGCCGTCGTGATGGCCCGCCCCAATCCAGTGCCGCGACGCATCATGGTGCTTAAGTGGCGTGTGTTGCAACCGTATTTCCGGAGTGTTTCATGCCGGAAACATCCGCATGTTCCATTGTGGAACAGGCGCTTGCGGGGTCATGCAACCGCTCATTGTCGCGCGGCGCGCGGCGCGCGCGCCGGCGGCCGGGGTCGCGACGGTGCAGTCAGGCGGGGCGCGGACGCGGCGCGCTCTGCATCTCGTCGAGGGGATAGATCGGGCGGCGCACCCGCTCGAACTTCAGGACGCTGTTGTCGGAGGTGGTCACGCCGACGCCGTCGAGCGTGATGGTCGCCTTGGCGAGCGGCGCGAAGCCGGCGCGGTAGTGGATGCGCGACTTGAGCAGCAGGTAGCGGCAATGGTGCGGGTCGATGCCGATCGCGGTGAAGATGCCGGTGTCCCAGGGCTCGTGGTGGAACGAGGTGACGACGATCGACAGGCCGCCGGTCTCGAACAGCGCGGTCGGGCCGGTGGTCACGCGCGAGCCCGTATACATCGGCCCGCGCACGATCCATTCGCCGTCGGAGAGCCGGCGCACGCGCCCCGTGAGGCGCAACGGCCGTCCCTTGGCGCCGATCGACGGCATGTCGGTCTTGCCGCCGAGATCGAGCGTGACGGTGGCGCCGACGCCGGCCGCCATCATCTCCTGGACGGCCGCCGGGTCCCAGACGGCGGCGACCGCCACGTCCTCGAGCCCTTGCCTCAGCAGCTCGGCGATCACCCCCATGGAGTCCGAGGTGCCGCCCGAGCCGACATTGTCGGCATGGTCGAGCAGGATCACCGGCCCGTCGGCGAGCGTCTTGGCGCGCGCCACCGCCTGCGCCAAGGGCTCGTGCCGGTAGATGAAGTCGGCCTTGCGCGCCCAGGCGGCGTCGAGCAGCCGGTCGCAGGCGGCCTCCGCCTGGCCGCGGTCCCGGTTCGCGACCACGATGGCGGAGAGCCCGGCGTCCGGGATGTCGGCCATCGGGAAGCCGCCGAACACGCTCGCGGCCAGGATCTCGGGGGCGCGCTCCTCGGCGCGGCACATCTCCTGCATGGTCTTCATCGGCTCGTCGGCGGTGCCCATGCGCAGCGTCTGCGCCAGCAGCGGCACATTGCCCCAGGCCATCACGGGATCGAGCTCGCCCTTCAGCGTGCGCAGCATCACGCGGCCGATCTGCGCCCCGGCCTGGTACATGTCGGTGTGGGGATAGACCTTGTAGCCGTTGATCACGGTGGCGTTGCGCACGATCCGCTCCGACATGTTGCCGTGCATGTCGAAGGTGACCGCGATCGGCAGGCCGGGAGCGATCTCGCGCATGCGCGCGAGCAGCGCGCCCTCCCCGTCCGGCTCGTGCTCGGCCACCATGGCGCCGTGCAGGTCGAGCAGGGCGGCGTCGAAGCCGCCCTTCGCCAGCGCGTCGAGGATGCGGCCCGCGAGATAGTCGTAGGCCGCGCGCTGCACATAGCCCGACGGCATCGCCTCCGCGGCCACCGGCGTGACCACCTCGGCGCCCGCCTCGGCCGCGAGATCGAGAAAGGCGGCGAGCGGGTGGTTGGTGCCGCGATAGGCGCGCGGCACCGCATCGCCCTCGTGCAGCCCCCAGTCGCGGAACCGCTGCAGGTCGGTCGGGACGGGCGAGAAGGTGTTGGTCTCGTGCTTCATCATCGCAACGAGAAGACGCATCGGCGGCTCCGCAAGAATTGTTGTCGCGTGTCGAGGCAGGGTGGCGGCAATCCCTTCGCGACGCAAGATCGCGTCCCGCGGCCCGGAATCTGCGCCGCCTGACCATGCGGGGAGCACGCTGCGCCGCGAAACGAGGCAGTCGCGGCCGCATTGCCAGTTGTCAACGCCGCCGCAATGCCGCAGCATCGCGCGTCACACCGGCGGCACCACGCGCAGGGCTCAGAACCCCGACGTGGTCCGCGAACGGAGGGATTCCATGAGACTGAACCGTCGTACCTTCGTCGGCGGCGCGCTCGCCGCTCCCTTCCTGGCCAAGCCCGGCTTCGGCCAGGCGAAGGGCAAGGTGCTGCGCGTCATCCCGCACGCGGACCTGAAGAACATCGACCCGATCTGGACCACGGCCTATATCAGCCGCAACCACGGCTACATGGTCTTCGACACGCTGTTCGCGCTCGATGCGAGCCTCTCGCCCAAGCCGCAGATGGTGGAGAGCTGGGAGGCCTCGGCCGACAAGAAGACCTGGACCTTCACGCTGCGCGAAGGTCTCTCGTTCCACAACGGGGCGCCGGTGACGGCGGAGGACTGCGTCGCCTCGCTGCAGCGCTGGGGCAAGCGCGACGGCATGGGCCAGTCGCTGTTCGCCTCGGTCGAGAGCCTGACCGCGAAGGACAAGAAGACCTTCGAGATGAAGCTCTCGCGCCCCTTCGGCCTGGTGCTGGAGGCGATCGGCAAGATCTCGTCCAACGTGCCTTTCATGATGCCGAAGGCGCTCGCCGAGACCGACCCGTTCAAGCAGATCCCGGAATCGATCGGCTCCGGCCCCTTCATGTTCAAGAAGGACGAGTGGGTGCCGGGCTCGAAGGTGGTCTACGTCAAGAACCCGAACTACGTGCCGCGCAAGGAGCCGGTCTCGGGCGCCTCGGGCGGCAAGGTCGCCAAGGTCGACCGGGTCGAGTGGCTCTACATCCCGGACTCGACCACGGCCATGAACGCGTTGATCTCGGGCGAGGTCGACTACTACGAGCAGGTGCCGGGCGACCTCGCGCCGGTGCTCGCCAAGGCCCCCGGCATCAAGCTCGACGTGCTCGACCCGCTCGGCTCCCAGGGCATGATGCGCTTCAACCACGTCGCCAAGCCCACCGACAACGCCCTGGTGCGGCGCGCCGTGATCCAGGCGATCAAGCAGCAGGACGTGCTGGCGGCCTCGGTCGGCAATCCGCAGTTCTACAAGACCTGCGAGGCCTATTTCCCGTGCGGCTCGCCGCTCGAGTCCAATGCCGGCCTCGACATGATCCGGCCGACCAGCCTCGACGCCGCCAAGAAGACGCTGAAGGAGTCGGGCTACAACGGCGAGAAGGTCGTGATCCTGCAGCCGAGCGACATCCCGATCTCCAACGCCTTCGCGCTGGTAGTCGGCAAGGCCTGCCGCGACATCGGCATGAACGTCGACATCCAGGCGATGGACTGGTCGTCGGTCACCTCGCGCCGGGCCAAGAAGGACCCGATCGAGCAGGGCGGCTGGAACATGTTCCCGACCTGGTGGATCGGCGGCGACCTGCTCAATCCGCTGATCAGCGCCGCGATGATCGCGGACCCGAACAAGGCCTGGCCGGGCTGGCCGAACGACAAGAAGATGGAGGAGCTGCGCGCGCAGTTCGCCACCGCGGCCTCGGTCGACGAGCAGAAGAAGATCGCGGCCGAGGTGCAGAAGCGTGCGATCGAGATCGGCACCCACGCCAATCTCGGCACCTTCTTCGTGCCGGTCGGCTACCGCGAGAACGTCAAGGGGATGATCCCCTCCCCGGTCCAGTTCTTCTGGAACATGGAGGTGGGGTGACGGGCCGCGCTAACCACGCGCTCCGCGTCATCCCGGCCAGGCGATCCCGGCGGCAGCCGGGATCGCGCGAGCCGGGATCCATAGCCCCTGTATCGGAGATTCGGAGAGACCGGGATTATCGATCCCGGCTCTCGCTGCGCTCGGCCGGGATGACGCCGATGCGGCCGGCGCGATCATTCGGTAAGTAGCACTCCATGTGGGCCTTCATCGCACGGCGGATCCTCGCCACCATCCCGGTGATGGCGGTGGTCGCCATGGTCGTGTTCCTGATGCTGCGGCTCTCGCCGACCGATCCGGCCGCGATGATCGCGGGCGACTATGCGAGCTCCGAGCAGATCGCGCGCATCCGCACCCAGCTCGGGCTCGACCGGCCGATCTACGTGCAGTTCGTCGAATGGCTCGGGCAGATCCTGCGCGGCGACCTCGGCGTCTCGATCTTCTCCAACCTGCCGGTGACCACCCTGATCGCGCAGCGCATCGAGCCGACGCTGATGCTCGCGGCCACCTCGATCGTGTTCTCGATCGTGGTCGCGGTGCCGCTCGGCGTGCTCGCGGCCTGGAAGGCCGGCACCTGGATCGACCGCCTCGTGATGCTGTTCGCGGTCGCGGCCTTCTCGTTCCCGGTCTTCGTGCTGGCCTATGTGCTGATCTTCGAGTTCTCGATCGCCTGGCGGATCTTCCCGACCCAGGGCTACCGCAGCCCGTTCGTGGATTTCGCCGGCTTCCTGCACCACATCGCGCTGCCGACCTTGGCGATCTCGACCATCTTCATCGCGCTGATCACCCGCATCACGCGCGCGAGCGTGATCGAGGTGCTGGGCGAGGACTACATCCGCACCGCGCGCGCCAAGGGGCAGATCGAGCGGCGGGTGCTGTTCCGCCACGCGCTGCGCAACGCCGCGGTGCCGATCGTGACCGTGATCGGGCTCAGCCTGGTGATCCTGATCGGCAACGCCATCGTCACCGAATCCGTGTTCAACATCCCGGGCGTCGGCCGGCTGGTGGTCGACGCGGTGCTCAAGCGCGACTACCCGGTGATCCAGGGCCTCGTGATCGCCCTCTCCTTCACCTACATCATCATCAACCTGATCATCGACATCGTTTATGCGATGCTCGATCCGAGGATCCGCTATTGAGCGAGGCGACCGACAGGGCCCCCGGCCTCGGCATCGGCGCCGCCGTCACGAGCGCCCGGCGCAGCCTGGTCGCGCGCTATCCGCTCGCGGCGGCGGGCGCCGTGATCGTGGTGCTGATCGTGCTCGCCGCCGTGTTCGCCCCCTTCCTCGGCACCGCCGACCCGCTCGCCCTCAACCCGATGCAGCGGCTGCGGCCGCCGAGCGAGGCGAACTGGCTCGGCACCGACCAGTTCGGCCGCGACCTGTGGACGCGCGTCGTCTACGGCACGCGCGTCTCGCTCACGGTCGGCGTCTGCGTGGCGGTGCTCTCGGTCGCGATCGGCCTGGTGATCGGCCTGGTCGCCGGCTACATCCGGCTGCTCGACGCGATCGTGATGCGGGTGATGGACGGGCTGATGGCGATCCCCGACATCCTGCTCGCGATCGCGCTGGTCTCGCTCTCGGGCGCGAGCCTCACCACCGTGATCATCGCGATCACGATCCCCTCGGTGCCGCGCGTGGTGCGGCTGGTGCGCTCGGTGGTGCTCTCGGTGCGCGAGGAGCCGTATGTGGAGGCGGCGGTCGCGGTCGGCACGCCGCTGCCCAAGATCCTGATCCGCCACGTGCTGCCGAACTGCGTGCCGCCGCTGATCGTGCAGGCGACCTATGTGTGCGCCTTCGCGATGCTGACCGAGGCGATCCTGAGCTTCCTCGGCGCCGGCACCCCGCCCGAGATCCCGAGCTGGGGCAACATGATGGCGGAGGGCCGGATGTTCTTCCCGATCGCGCCGCGCATCGTGCTGTTCCCGGGCGTGGCGCTGGCGCTGACGATCCTCGCGGTCAACGTGCTGGGCGACGGGCTGCGCGACCGGCTCGATCCCAAGCTCGCCAAGCGGGTCTGACGCATGAGCCGGCCCGTGCTCGAGGTGCAGGGACTGACGGTGCGGCTGCCCGCGAACGCCGACCGCTTCAACGCGGTCGAGAACGTGTCGTTCGCGGTGCATCCGGGCGAGATCGTGTGCGTGGTCGGCGAGTCCGGCTCGGGCAAGTCGGTGACCGCCCATGCGATCATGGGGCTGCTGCCGCCCGACCAGCTGGCGCCGACCGCCGGGCGCGCGCTGCTCGAGGGCGACGACCTCCTGAAGAAGACCCCGGCGGAGCTCCGCCGCCTGCGCGGCGACCGCATGTCCATGATCTTCCAGGAGCCGATGACCGCGCTCAACCCGGTGATGCGGGTCGGCGCGCAGATCGAGGAGGTGCTGGAGATCCACACGGATCTCGGCGAGACCGAGCGGCGGCGGCGCGTCCTCGAGGTGATGGAGGCGGTGCGCCTGCCGGAGGCCGAGAAGATGGCCGCGGCCTATCCGCACCAGCTCTCGGGCGGCCAGCGCCAGCGCATCATGATCGCGGCCGCGCTGGCGCTCGACCCGGTGCTGCTGATCGCGGACGAGCCGACCACCGCGCTCGACGTGACCACCCAGGCGCAGATCCTGCGGCTCATCAAGGAGCTGCGCGAGCGGCGCAACACCGGCGTGCTGTTCATCACCCACGACTTCGGCGTGGTCGCCGAGATCGCGCACCGGGTGGTGGTGATGCAGCACGGGCTCGTGGTGGAGCAGGGCCCGACCGAGGAGATCCTGCGGCGGCCGCGCCACGACTACACGCGCATGCTGATCCGCGCCGTGCCGAGCCTGACGCCGCCGGCGCGGGCGCCCGTGACCGGGACCCCGGTGGTGCTGGAGACGGCGGGGCTCGGCAAGACCTACGCCATGGGCGGCTTCTTCGGCGCGCGGCGCGAGGTGAAGGCGGCGAGCGAGGTCGACCTCTCGGTGCGCCGCGGCGAGACGCTCGGCGTGGTCGGCGAGTCGGGCTCCGGCAAGTCGACGGTCGCGCGCTGCATCGCGCGGCTGATCGAGCCGAGCGAGGGCGCGATCCTGATCGAGGGGATCGACGTCGCGCGGCTCGGCACGCGGGCGCTGCGCCCGCACCGCAAGCGCGTCCAGATCGTGTTCCAGGATCCCTACCGCTCGCTCAACCCGCGGCGCACGGTCGGCGCCTCGATCGTCGAGGGGCCGATGAACTTCGGCATGCCGGCCGAGAAGGCGCGCGCGCGCGCCGAGGAGCTGATGCGCCTGGTCGGCCTCGACCCGGAGGCGCTGTCGCGCTTCCCGCACCAGTTCTCGGGCGGCCAGCGCCAGCGCATCTGCATCGCCCGCGCGCTCGCCATGGAGCCCGAGATCCTGATCGCGGACGAAGCCGTGTCGGCGCTCGACGTCTCGGTGCAGGCGCAGGTGCTGGAGCTGATCGACGACGTGCGCCGGCGCTTCAACCTCGCGGTGCTGTTCATCACCCACGACCTGCGCGTGGCGGCCCAGATCTGCGACCGCATCGCGGTGATGAACCGCGGCGAGGTGGTCGAGCAGGGCCCGACCGCCGCCGTGTTCGGCAACCCGCAGCACCCGTATACGCGCGCCCTGTTCGACGCCGCCCCGGGCCGGGATTTCGATTTCGGACGGTTCGAGCTGGCGGGGGCGGAGCCCGTTGCACCGTAGGGTGGTCTTACCGCGTCAGGACAAGTCTCTCGGCGTCATCCCGGCTCTCGCTTCGCTCGGCCGGGATGACGCCGAGAGTTGGCCTTCTGACGCAGCACGACTGACCCGCCCTACCACTCAGAGAAGGTCGAGCACCGCCTCGCCGAGCCCGTCCACCCGGAACACGGCGCGGTCGCCCGGGGCGACCGAGACCGTCGGGATGACGCTCCCCGTGATCACCACCATGCCGGCCGCGAGGCCGCGGCCGCGCTCGGCGAGCGTGTTGGCGAGCCAGGCAAGGGTCGCGAAGGGGTCCTCGGCCACGCCCTCCCCGACCGTCGCGCCGTTGACCGCGAGCGTGCCGTGGATCGCCACGAGCTCCGGAAGGCGCGCGACCTCGGCGCCGACGACGATGCCGCCGTTCCAGCAGTTCTCGACGATCAGCGAGCGGGCATCGGTCTCGCGGTAGACCGCGTGGCGGTCCTCGATCAGCTCGAAGGCCGGCATGGCGGCCGCGACCGCGGGGGCGACCGTCTCGCGGGTGAAGGGCGCGCGGGCGGCCGCAAGGTCGGCGCCGAGGCGGAGCGCGATCTCGCTCTCGATCCGGAGGTTCACGAAGTCGGCCAGGTGCAGGCGCGCCGGGGAGGCGTGGATGCTGCGGGCGAAGATCGCCCCGGCGCAGGGATGGGTGATGCCCATCAGCTCCTGCATGACCCGGGTCGTGGTCGCGATCTTGGCGCCCGCCACCGGCCCATAGGTCGGCTCGGCGAGGGCGTAGTAGGCCTCCTGGCCCGCATAGGCTTCGGCGAGATCGCGCGGGGCGAGGTCCGCGGGCAGGTTCCGGTAGGTCTCGCGGCGCCGGCGGGCCTGCCACATGAAATCCGCCATGGCGGCGGGCCTGCTCGTGTCCATGGGTCCTCCCCGGCGCCCCCTGCCCCCGCGACAACCGCCCGGGGCCGCCTCCTATTGGTCCGCCAGCCTTGATCCGTGTCAACGATCGCGGGGCAGATTTGAAGGATTATCACCTCGACAAACCGTCCAGAACGGTTCTAAAAAATCGAGAAAAGACAGGGCCCCCGGAGACAGATTCATGAACTACGACTCGTATTTCACGGACGCCCTGACGCGCCTCAAGGACGAACGCCGCTACCGGGTCTTCGCCGACCTGGAGCGCATGGCCGGACGCTTCCCCCACGCCGTCTGGCACCACCCGCAGGGCCGGCGCGAGGTCGTGATCTGGTGCTCCAACGACTATCTCGGCATGGGCCAGCACCCCAAGGTGATCGGCGCCATGGTCGAGACCGCGACCCGGATGGGAACCGGGGCGGGCGGCACGCGCAACATCTCGGGGACGAATCACCCGCTGGTCGAGCTCGAGCGCGAGCTCGCCGACCTGCACGGCAAGGACGGCGCCCTGGTCTTCACCTCGGGCTACATCTCGAACCAGGCCGGCATCGCCACGATCGCCAAGCTGATCCCGAACTGCCTGATCCTGTCGGACGCGCTCAACCACAATTCCATGATCGAGGGCGTGCGCCAGTCGAGCTGCGACCGGGCGATCTGGCGCCACAACGACGTCGGCCACCTGGAGGAGCTGCTGCGGGCGGCGGGCGAGCGGCCGAAGCTGATCGTGTTCGAGAGCCTCTATTCCATGGACGGCGACATCGCGCCGATGCACGCGATCTGCGATCTCGCCGAGCGCTACGACGCGATGACCTACTGCGACGAGGTGCACGCGGTCGGCATGTATGGCCGGCGCGGCGGCGGCGTCACCGAGCGCGACGGCGTCGCGCACCGCATCGACGTGATCGAGGGCACGCTCGCCAAGGCCTTCGGCTGCCTCGGCGGCTACATCACGGGCAAGGCGGCGGTCATCGACGCGGTGCGCTCCTATGCGCCGGGCTTCATCTTCACGACCGCGCTGCCGCCGGCCGTGTGCGCGGCCGCGACCGCCGCGATCCGGCACCTGAAGACATCGACCTGGGAGCGCGAGCGCCACCAGGACCGCGCGGCCCGCCTCAAGGCGGTGCTCAATGCCGCGCGCCTGCCCGTGATGGCGAGCGACACCCATATCGTGCCGGTGTTCGTCGGCGACCCCGAGAAGTGCAAGGCCGCGAGCGACATGCTGCTCGAGCAGCACGGCATCTACATCCAGCCGATCAACTATCCGACGGTGCCGCGCGGCCAGGAGCGGCTGCGCATCACGCCCTCGCCGTTCCACGACGACGCCCTGATCGACGCGCTCGCCGAGGCCCTGGTCGACGTCTGGCAGCGCCTCGGGCTCACCTTCAGCGACCGCGCCCTGGCGGCGGAGTGACCTGTCGACAACGATCATTGCGGCCCCGTCCGGTTTGACCGGACAGGCAAAACGGCGCAAGAACTCATCGTCGAAGTCGTGCGCCCGGCCCTGGCCGGGCGTCGGCGTATCGGGGCCGACCGTTACCGCGTCGGGCGCGAAGTCCAGGGCCAGGTCTAGACAAATCAAGCACTTGGCGTGAGCCGTCGTTCGATACCCGGGCCCGGGGATCCGGGACGGCTCAGGACGGGCCCGTCTTGTCTGCGGGCTTCTCGTCGTCGTCCATGATGGCGCGCCAGGCGGCGCCGTCGAGGTCGTCGTACTGGCCGGACTTGAGCGACCAGAGGAAGGCGACGAGGCCGAGCAGGCCGAGGCCGAGGGCGAGCGGCACCAGGTAGACCAGGACCTCCATCAGCGCACCTCCGGCAAGTGGCGCGCGCGCAGCGCGTTGAGGGTGACGAGCACGGAAGAACCGGACATCGCCAGCGCGGCGATCAGGGGCGTAACGAAGCCGAGCACCGCGACCGGCACCGCGACCGCATTGTAGACCACGGCGAGCCACAGGTTCCCGCGCATCACGCGCCGGGCCTTGGCGGAGAGCGCGAGGGCGTCCGCCACGGGCGCGAGCCGGTCGCCGAGGAACACGGCGTCGGCCGCGGCCTGGGTGAGGTGCACCGCGGTGACGGGCGAGAGCGAGACGTCGGCGGCGGCGAGCGCGGGCGCATCGTTGAGGCCGTCGCCGACCATCAACACCTTGCGGCCGGCGCGCTTGAGATCCTCGATGCGGGCGATCTTCTCGGCCGGCGTGACGCCGGCGCGGCTCTCGGCGATGCCGAGGGCCCGCGCCACCGGCGCCACCGCGCTGGGGCGGTCGCCCGAGAGGATCTCCACCGCGATGCCGCGCCGCTTGAGGCGCCCCACGACCGCGACCGCGTCCGGGCGCAGCCGCTGGCGCACCGCGAAGACGACGCGCTCGGTTCCGTGCGCGAAGGCGATCAGCGAGGCCTCGGGGTCGGCGGCGGCGAGCGCCGCGG
>PQAH01000264.1 GCA_003105195.1 Bradyrhizobiaceae bacterium | reverse complement strand
TCGGCGCGCGCCTGCGCCTCGCGGCGCCGCGCATGGGCCTCGGTCTCCATCGCGGCCGCGGCATCCACCTCGCCCTGCGCGGTCCCGAAGGTCCCGCGCCTGGTCTCGGCCTCGGCGCGCGCCGTCGCGAGCTCCGCTTCGACGTCGGCGAGCCGGTTCTTTTCGGCGAGACGCCGTCCGGCCGCGGTCGGCGCATTGGCCGCCACCGCGAAGCCGTCCCAGCGCCAGAGGTCGCCTTCCGGCGAGACCAGCCGTTGCCCGGGCTTGAGCGCCGCCATGAGCGACGGTCCGTTGGCCCGGCCGACCACGCCGATCTGCGCGAGCCGGCGCGCGAGCTCCGGCGGCGCCGTCACATGGCGGGCGAGGGACTCGGCGCCCGCGGGCAGCGCCGGGTCGTTCGGGTCGATCGCGATGCCGGCCCAGCGTTCCGGCGAGGCCGGATCGATCGGGGCGTCGAGGTCGTCGCCGAGGGCTGCGCCGAGCGCGCTCTCGTAGCCCTTCTCCACCGTGATGAGGTCGATCGCCGGCGGCCACAGCTTCTTGGCCTCGACATTGAGCAGCTTGGCGAGCGTCTTGGCCTCGGTCTCCAGGCGTCCGACGCGCCGCTCCGCCTCGGTCAGCGGACCGCGCGCCGCGTCGAGCTCCTGGCGCGCCGAGGAATGTGCGGCCTCGGCGCGCAGCGTGTCCGCCTCGGCCTGGGCGACCGCGTTCTGCGCTGCCTCGACCGCGGCGGCGAGCGCCTCGAGGTCGGGGCTCGGCACGTCGAGGCTCGCGGCCTCGCGCTCGACCTCGGCGATCTGGACCTCGAGCCTGCCGAGGCGCTCCCCGTGGTCGCGCACCGAGCGCTCGAGCTGGTTGCGGCGCGCCACGAGATCGGCGAGCGCGCTGGTGAGCTCGGCGAAGCGCTTCTCGACGCCGCCGAGCGCGTCCTCGGCCTCTGCGACGCGCGCGGCGACGCTGCCCTCGCGCTCGCTCGCCGCCCCCGCGTCCTGGGCGAGCCCTTCTTCCTCCTGGGCGAGCCGCGTCAGCGCGGTCTCGGCGTCGCGCGCGAGCCGTTCCTCGCGCGCGATGTCCTCGGTGAGCTGCACCAGCCGGCGGTCGAGCTCGACGATGCGGTCCTTGGCGCGCGCTTCCTCGCGGTCGAGCTCGTCGCGCGCGAGTACCAGGCGCTGCAGGACCGCCGCGGCCTTCGCCTCCTCCTCGCGCAAGGGCGGCATCTCGGCCGCGAGGACCGCCTGCCGCTTCGCGGTCTCGGCCTGCGCCGCGGTGCGCTCCGTCACCAGGCGGCTCGCCGCGTCCTTGGCGGTGCCGGCATCGGCCTCCTCGGCATTGGCCGCGACCCAGCGCAGGTGGAACAGCATCGCCTCGGCGCGCCGCACCGCCGAGGAGACCGCGCGATAGCGCACCGCCTGGCGCGCCTGGCGCTTGAGCGCCTCGATCTGGTTCGCGAGCTGGCCGATCACATCCTCGAGCCGCGACAGGTTGGTCTCGGCCGCGCGCAGGCGCAGCTCCGCCTCGTGGCGCCGCGCATGCAGGCCGGCGACGCCGGCCGCCTCCTCCAGCACCCGCCGGCGCTGCTCGGGCTTGGCCTGGACGATCTCGCCGATACGGCCCTGGTGCACCAGCGCCGGCGAGCGCGCGCCCGTCGAGGCGTCGGCGAACAGGAGCTGCACGTCGCGCGCGCGCACCTCGCGCCCGTTGACCCGGTAGGTCGAGCCCTCGTCGCGCTCGATCCGGCGCGACACGTCGAGCAGGTCGTGGTCGTTGAACTGGGCGGGTGCCGTGCGGTCGGAATTGTCGAGGGAGAGCATCACCTCGGCGTGGTTGCGCGCCGGCCGGGTATGGGTCCCGGAGAAGATCACGTCGTCCATGTCGGCCGCGCGCATCGCCTTGTGCGAGGACTCGCCCATCGCCCAGCGCAGCGCCTCGACCAGGTTCGACTTGCCGCAGCCGTTCGGCCCGACGACCCCGGTCAGCCCCGGCTCGATCAGGAAGTCGGTGGGCTCGACGAACGACTTGAATCCCAGCAGGCGCAGTCGCGTGAGTTTCATGGGGTCCTTTGCGGCATGGACGCCCGGTTCGCGGCGCCGCGCGGCACCGCGGGGCCGGCCCGGCACGAATCGGGACGAAGCTCTCTCATGGCGCCGGACAATGAATCGCGCAAACGCGGCCGGCAACCCGGATAATGCGTTTTCCCACCCCGATCCGGGTCCGGATCGGCCGCCGCGGCGCGAAAACTCAGCTCTTCAGGAGAGGTTCGATCTTGCTCTCGAGCTGCTGGATCGTCAGCGCGCCCTTCTCGATCTTGCCGTTGATGAAGAAGGTGGGGGTCGAGTTGACCCCGAACTCCTTGGCGCCGCGGTCGCGTACCGCCTCGACCTGCTTGAGCAGCTTGTCGTCCTGCAGGCAGCTGTTGAAGCTCTGCTCGGTGAAGCCCGCCTGCTTGGCGAGCGCGAGCAGCGGCGGCAGAGGCTGGCGAACCGCCCACTGGTCCTGGTGATCGAACAGCATCTCGACCATGGGGAAGTATTTTCCTTCCCCGGCGCAGCGCGCCAGCATGAAGGCCCCGGCCGCGAGCGGATCGAGCGGGAACTCGCGGAAGATGAAGCGCACCTTGCCGGTATCGATGTAGCGCTTCTTGAGCTCCGGATAGGTCGTCTTGTGGAAGCTGGCGCAATGGCCGCACGTCATCGAGGCGTATTCGATGATCGTCACGGGCGCGTCCGCCTTGCCGAGCACCTGCTCGGGGAGGGGACCGGGACGCAGCAGCTCCTCGGTCGAGGGGGTCTGGGCGAAGGCGGGCAGCGCCGGCAATGCCGCGGCGGCGAGCACCGCCAGGCTGGCTTCGGTGACGAACTCTCGACGTGTGATGGCCAAGGGGATCCCCTCAAGTGACAGCAGGGTTCGGGCGCGTCCCTATCCTGGGAGGCGGAATATGGCAATGTAGCGGTCCGGTTTTCGGCGGTCACGCGGGTTTGATGGGGCGGCTCGACGCGCCCCACGGGCGGACGGCTGCGGCCGGCCGGCTATTTCGCCTTCACGGCCGCGCCGAGCCGAGCCAGCGCCTGGCGCAGGTCGGTGTCCGCGATCTCGCCGAGGCCGGCCGCGAGACGGGCGACCGCCGCGGGATCCGGCGCGGCGGGCGGGGCCTTCGGCTTGCGGCCGACGAGCGGCGCCTGGCGCAGCGCGATCCGGCCGACCGCGCGCCAGCCGAAGAAGCGGTTGACCCGCTCGATGATCACGCCCGAGAGGTGCTGGATCTCGAGCGCCACCGGCCCGTCGACCCGCAGCACCAGGGTTGCGGGTTCCGGCGTCTCCTCCCCGGTGCGGCGCGGCCACTGCATGCGCATGGGTTCGGCATGCGCCGCGATCTCGGGCCCGACGATCTCGTCCCAATGGATGACGAGGCCGGTGCTGGCGAAGCCCTGGCGCGCGAAGGCGTCGGCGATGGTCTTGCCGACCAGATCGCGCAGGGGCCTCGCCTGCGAGCGCGGGGGCTTGTTCATCCCGGGAACCTCTGTCCATGCTGCGGCCGATGACCGTAGCAGCGTCGAATCGCCGAAAGAAGCCGGCATCGCGCGCGGCCGCCGTGCCCGGTCGCTGCGCTGCTCCGCGCAACGGTGCGCATCTCGCCGAGGCCCTGCTCGCCTGGTACGACCGCCACCGGCGCAGCTTGCCGTGGCGCGCCCGCCCGGGCGAGCGCCCCGATCCCTACCGGGTGTGGCTCTCCGAGATCATGCTGCAGCAGACGACCGTCGCGGCCGTCGTGCCCTATTACGCGCGTTTCCTCGCGCGCTTTCCCGATCTGCGCCGCCTCGCGGCCGCGCCCCTCGAAGACGTGCTCAGGCTGTGGGCGGGGCTCGGCTATTATGCGCGGGCGCGCAACCTGCACGCCTGCGCGGAGGCGGTCGTGGCGCGCCACGCAGGGGTCTTCCCGGACACCGTTGAGGCGCTGCGCGCGCTCCCCGGCATCGGTCCCTACACGGCGGCGGCGGTCGCGGCGATCGCTTTCGATCGCCCCGCCATGCCGGTCGACGGCAATATCGAGCGCGTGGTCGCGCGTCTCCACGCCGTCGCGGAGGAGCTGCCGCGCGGCAAGGCGGTGGTCGCGTGCCACGCGCAGGCCCTGATGCCGGCGCAGCGGCCGGGCGACTTCGCCCAGGCCATGATGGATCTCGGCGCGACGATCTGCACGCCGCGGGCGCCCGCCTGCGGCTCGTGTCCGTGCCGGGACTCCTGCGCGGCGTTCGCGCTGGGCACCCCCGACGGCTTCCCGCGCAAGGCCGCCAAGACGACGGGCGCTTTGCGGCGCGGTGCGGCCTTCGTCGTGCTGCGCCGCGACGGCCGCGTGCTCCTGCGCGAGCGGCCTCCGACCGGGCTCCTCGGCGGGATGAGCGAGGTGCCGACCACGGCCTGGAGCGCCGATTTCGACGCCTCCGCCGCGCTCGCGCAGGCGCCGCGCTATCGCGGCGCGCGCTGGCGCCGTCTTTCCGGAACCGTGACCCACACCTTCACGCACTTCCCTCTCGAGCTCACCGTCTATGCGACGCGCCTGCCCGCCGACGCCGCGGCCCTGCCGGACGCGCGCTTCGTACCGCTGCGCGACCTCGCGCGCGAAGCGTTGCCGAACGTCATGCGCAAGGTGATCGCGCATGCGGTCGCGGGATCCGCAGGCGCGCAAGGAGGAGGGGCGTGATCGCCCGCGCTCCGGTTGTTCCGAGTCTCGGGGCAATGCTACGCTGAAGCTGCCGTCGCGACGAGGGGAGAGTGGGCCAAGCCGGGACGAGGAAATGCGTGAGCGCACGCGCGGACCGGTAGGTAGCCTGCGCGCTCCCGGCATGCTCTGGGCCGCGCTCACGTTGCTCGCATGCCTGATCGCGACGACGGCTGCCTGGTATGCCACGAAATCGACCGTGGACGCGCGGGCGCGGGCCCAGTTCGACTTCGCGGCCGCGCGTCTCGTCGACGCGGTGCGCGAGCGGGTGAGCAGCTACGGCCAGGTGCTCTGGGGCGGCGCCGGACTGTTCGCGGCCTCGAGCGAGGTGACGCGCGAGGAGTGGCGCGCCTATGTCCAGGCGCTCGGCATCGAGGAGCGGCTGCCCGGCATCCAGGGACTGGGTTTCGCCCGGATCGTCCCGGCGTCGGAGCGGGAGGCGCATATCGCCGCCGTGCGCGCCGGGGGCTTCCCCGACTACACGATCTGGCCGGAGGGCGAGCGCGACCCCTACACGACGATCGTCTATCTCGAGCCGTTCGAGTGGCGCAACCAGCGCGCCTTCGGCTACGACATGTTCAGCGAGCCGGTGCGGCGCGCCGCGATGCAGCAGGCGCGCGACACCGATCAGGCGGCCGTGTCCGGCAAGGTGACGCTGGTTCAGGAGACCAACGACGATATCCAGTCGGGCTTCCTGATCTACGTTCCGATCTACCGCGCCGGCGCCCCGCTCGCCAGCGTCGAGCAGCGGCGGGCCGCGCTGACCGGCTACGTGTTCGCTCCGTTTCGTGTCTATGACCTGATCCGGCTCGGCGGACTCGCGCGGCAGGCTTCCGATGCCGGCCTCGGGCTGGAGATCTATGACGGCGTCGGCGTCCAGAAGGACGCGCTGCTGTTCACCAGCCGCGACCCCTCCGACAACGCGCTCGCGAGCGCCGCCTTCGTCAGCACCATCACGGAATCGGTCAGCGAGCATCCCTGGACCTTCCGCTTCGCGGCCTTGCCGGCCTTCACGGCGGGCATCGACTGGCAGCGGCCCCTGGTGGTCCTGCTCGCCGGCCTCGTGATCAGCCTGCTCGCGGGCTCCGTGGTCGGCACGCTGGTGGCAAAGCGCGCGCAGGCCGTCGAGGTGAACCGGCGGCTCAGCGTGGAGATCGCTCGGCAGGAGCAGGCGGAGCGGCGGCTGCGCCAGAGCGAGACCAAGTTCCGCTCGCTGTTCAGCTTCAACCCGCTGCCGACCTTCGCCTACGACGCCCGGACGCTGCAGTTCATCGAGGTCAACGACGCGACGGTAGCGAAATACGGCTACTCGCGCGCCGAGCTCGAGACCATGCGGATCACCGACCTGCGGCCGTTCGAGGACGTGCCGCGCCTGCTCGAGCATCTCGGCGGCGGCGGCCGGCGCCCCGGCCGCCGCGTCGGCGAATGGCGCCACATGACCAAGGATGGCCAGATCATCGACGTCGAGGTCACGGCCGACGACATGGAGCTGTCCGGACGCCAGATCACGCTCACGGTGGTGCAGGACATCACGGCGCGCAAGAAGGCGCAGGAGTCGCTGATCGAGAGCGAGCGCATGGCGCGCGGAATCGTCGAGACGGCGCTGGATGCGTTCGTTCAGATGGACGAGAGCGGCGCGGTCGTGGACTGGAACGCGCAGGCCGAGCGGACGTTCGGCTTCTCGCGCGAGGAGGCGATCGGCCGGCAGCTCGCGAGCCTGATCGTGCCGCCGGCCTTTCGCGAAGCGCATCGCGAGGGGCTGGCGCGCTTCCTGTGCACCGGCCAGGGGTCGCTGCTCGGCACGCGCTTCGAGACCGAGGCGTTGCGCCGCGACGGGTCGACGGTGCGGGTCGAGCTCGCGGTGACAGCGTTGCGCCGGCGCAGCGGGCACGTGTTCAACGGCTTCATCCGCGACCTCACCGAGAAGCTCGCCGCCGACGAGCAGCTGCGCCAGTCGCAGAAGATGGACGCGGTCGGCCAGCTCACCGGCGGCATCGCCCACGACTTCAACAACATCCTGACCGTCATCACCGGCACTATCGAGATCCTCGCCGAAGGCGTGGCCGACCGCCCCAAGCTCGCCGCCATCGCCCAGATGATCGACGAGGCCGCCACGCGCGGCGCCGAGCTCACGCAAGGGCTGCTCGCTTTTGCCCGCAGGCAGCCGCTGCAGCCACGCGAGATCGACGTCAACGCCCTGCTCGGCGACACCGCGCGGCTGCTGCGCCCCACCCTCGGCGAGCAGATCGAGATCGAGGCGCGGCTCGAGCCGGGGGCCTGGCACGCGCATGCCGACCCCGGGCAGCTCTCCACCGCGCTGATCAATCTCGCGCTCAATGCCCGCGACGCCATGCCCGCGGGCGGCAAGCTCACGCTCGAGACCGGCAACGTGGTGCTCGACGAAACCTATGGCCGCATGAACCCCGACGTGCGGCCGGGCTCCTATGTCATGATCGCGGTGAGCGACACCGGCGCCGGCATTCCGGCGCCGCTCCTGCCCAAGGTGTTCGAGCCGTTCTTCACCACCAAGGAGACCGGCAAGGGCACCGGGCTCGGCCTGAGCATGGTCTACGGCTTCGTCAAGCAGTCGGGCGGCCACATCAAGATCTACAGCGAGGAGGGGTGCGGCACGACCATCAAGGTCTATCTGCCGCGCACCGGCGAGGCGGCCGCGGCCGGCGAGGCGCTGCCCGTCGCCCGGCCCGAGCGCGGCCACGAGACCATCCTGGTCGTGGAGGACGATCCGCTGGTGCGCAACTACGTGGTCGCGCAGCTGGCGAGCCTCGGTTATGCGACGCTCGCGGCCGGCAATGCCGGCGAGGCGCTGCGCCTCGTCGACGAGGGCGCCGCCTTCGATCTCCTGTTCACCGACGTGATCATGCCGGGCGGGCTCAACGGGCGCCAGCTCGCCGAGGAGGTGACCAAGCGCCGCGGCGCCGTCAAGGTGCTCTACACTTCCGGCTACACCGAGGACGCGATCGTGCACCACGGCCGCCTGGATCCCGGCGTCGCCCTCCTCAACAAGCCCTACCGGAAGAGCGAGCTCGCCCGCAAGGTCCGGGAGGTCCTCGACACCGTCCGCGCCGCATGAAGCGCGGCGACCCCCTGTCGTTTCCGCGCCGGCGTGCTGGCGCATGTTCCGGCGAAGCGGGCACCGGTCGCCGATAGGAACATGCGCCAGGCGAGAGTCTGCGGCCGCTTCCGGTCGATGGGCTGGCCAGAACCGATTCCACTCGAGGCGAAATGGCTGTAACTTCGCGCGCCGTCGCGCTGGGCGGCATGCAATCCTTCACCGATCCACTGGAGAAGACACGATGAAGATCGAGCGTCACGAGGTCGGCCCGCGGATGAGCCAGGTCGTCGTCCACGGCGACACGGTCTATCTCGCCGGCGTGGTCGCGCGCGAGAACGCCGGGCGCAGCGTGACGGACCAGACCCGGGAGATCCTCGCCACCATCGACCGGCATCTCGCCAAGGCCGGCACCGACAAGAGCAAGCTGCTCTCGGCGAACATCTGGATCACCGACATGGCCAGCTTCGCGGAGATGAATGCCGTCTGGGACGCCTGGGTGTCCCCCGGCAACACGCCCGCGCGGGCGACCGTCGAGGCACGCCTCGCCTCCCCCGACTACAAGGTCGAGATCATGGTGGTGGCGGCGCGCTGACGCGCTCGGCGACGCCGCGAATCCGGCTCCGCTCGGAGCGGAATGATGGGCTGCCCGGCATCGTCGGCTTCGTTCCCGACGGCACGCCTTGCGTCCCGCCACGCGGACGGCCCCCGACCGAGCACATCCGGTCCGGGAGGAAGCGAGCTATGATCCGGCCGTCTCGAGCTGCGCGCGCACCTTGGCGCGCAGCGCGTCGATCGGCATGAGCGAGCTGCCGGTCTCGACGTGCCAGAAGGTCCAGCCGTTGCAGGCCTCGAGGCCCTGCGCGGCCGCGCCGACCCGGTGGATCGAGCCGACCATGCTCGAGCCCGGCCCGTTCGCGAGCGCCACCGCGCCGTCGGCGCGCACCAGCGCCTTGTGGCGACGCTTGGCGTCCACCAGCCGGGTGCCGGGCGCGATCAGGCCGCGCTCGACCAGGGCCGCGAACGGCACCCGCGGCGCCTCGCGCGCGGTCATGAACGGCGCCAGCGTCGCCTCCGGGAGCGGGTCGACGACGGCGATGCGCGCCTCGGCCGCTGCGGCATAGGCGGCATCGCGTTCGATGCCGATGAACCGCCGGCCGAGGCGCTTCGCCGCGGCGCCGGTCGTGCCGGTGCCGCTGAAAGGATCGAGCACGAGGTCGCCCGGGCGCGAGGATGCGAGGATCACGCGCGCGAGCAGGGCCTCGGGCTTCTGGGTCGGGTGCAGCTTCTTGCCGTCGGCGCCCTTGAGGCGCTCCTCGCCGGTGCACAGCGGCAGCGTCCAGTCCGAGCGGGCCTGCACGTCCTCGTTGCCGGCCTTGAGCGCCTCGTAGTTGAAGGTATAGCCCTTGCCGCCGGGCTCGCGCGCCGCCCAGATCATGGTCTCGTGGGCATTGGTGAAGCGGCGGCCGCGGAAGTTCGGCATCGGGTTGGTCTTGCGCCACACCACGTCGTTGAGGATCCAGAAGCCGAGATCCTGGAGGATGGCGCCGACCCGGAAGATGTTGTGATAGGAGCCGATCACCCAGAGGGTGGCGGACGGCTTCATCAGCCGGCGGCAGGCGAGGAGCCAGGCGCGGGTGAAGTCGTCATAGGCTGCGAAGCTCTCGAACTTGTCCCAGTCGTCGTCGACCGCGTCGACGCGGCTGTCGTCGGGGCGCTTGAGGTCGCCCTGGAGCTGCAGATTGTAGGGCGGGTCCGCGAACACGAGGTCGACGGAAGCCGGCGGCAGCGCCGCCATGGCGGCGACGCAATCGCCGACCAGGATGCGCGCGGTTTCGGACGGGGCGGGAGACTGGCGGGGCGCCCGACGAGGCGCCCCGCGACGCGACACACGCATGACTCTTGATCACTCGGGTACGCGGTCGGCGACGCGATGACCTGACAACCGACGCCGGGATCATGGGTGGCCAAGGTAAAAAACGACTTAAATCCCTGGAAATTTTAAATTTCTGCATTAAGCCTTCGGCAACCAAATGAATTCTCGCCGATTGTTGTAGGCTTGCGCGAGCATCGCCGGCTTGCCGGCCGAGGAGGGGTGAAATGCGCTGGGACGACTTTCGCCGCAGCGACAATGTCGAGGACCGTCGCGACGGCGGCCACGAAGGCGGCGGCGGCTTCCGCATGCCGATGGGCGGCGGCGGGCTCGGCATCGGCACGATCGTCGTGCTCGGGCTGATCGGCTGGGCGCTCGGCATCGACCCCCGGCTCCTGATCGGCGGCGCCGAGATTCTCACCGGCGGGCGCGGCGGCTACGAGCAGCCCTACGCGCCGGAGCCCCGCTCCCAGCCGCAGCAGCGCACCGGCAAGGCGGGCGCGCCGAGCGACCAGGTCGGCCAGTTCGTCGCCGCGGTGCTGGGCGAGACCGAGGACCGCTGGCGCGAGATCTTCCAGCAGGCCGGCCAGCGCTATCGCGAGCCGCGCCTCGTGCTGTTCGCGGGCGCGACGCGCACCGATGCCTGCGGCGTCGCCCAGTCGGCCATGGGGCCGTTCTACTGCCCGGGCGAGAACCGCATCTATCTCGATACCACGTTCTTCCGCGACATCGAGCGGCGCTTCCGCGGCTGCGACGTCGGCTCCAAGGCGTGCCAGTTCGCCCAGGCCTATGTGATCTCTCACGAGGTCGGGCACCACGTGCAGAACCAGCTCGGCATTCTCGGCAAGGTGCAGCAGGCCCAGCGCGGCCTGAGCCGCACCGAGGCGAACCGGCTGCAGGTGAAGGTCGAGCTGCAGGCCGACTGCTTCGCGGGCGTCTGGGCGAACCGCTCGGAGCAGAAATGGAAGTTCATCGAGCCCGGCGACATCGAGGCCGCCATGCGCACCGCCGCCGCCATCGGCGACGACCGGCTGCAGAAGCAGTCGCAGGGCTACGTGATCCCCGACAGCTTCACCCACGGCTCGTCCGAGCAGCGCCAGCGCTGGTTCACGATCGGCCTCAAGAACGGCTCGGTGCAGAGCTGCAACACCTTCAACGCCGCCCAGCTCTGACCCGCGGAGCTCGACCCATGCCCGGCATCGACCAGAGCAAGCCCTTCGTCCCGCTCAGGATCGCGGTGCTGACCGTGTCGGACACCCGCGCGCTCGCCGACGACAAGTCCGGGGCCACCCTGGTCGAGCGCATCGAGAAGGCCGGCCACGCGCCGGCGGCGCGCGCCATCGTGACCGACGACGTCGAGAGGATCCGGGCGCAGGTGAAGGCCTGGATCGCCGATCCCGCGGTCGACGTCGTCGTTTCCACGGGCGGCACCGGATTCACGGGCCGCGACGTGACGCCCGAGGCCGTGGAGCCGCTGTTCGAGAAGCGCATGGACGGCTTCGCCACCCTGTTCCTGCTCGTCAGCCATGCCAAGATCGGCACCTCGGCGATCCAGACCCGCGCCACCGCGGGCGTGGCCGGCGCGACCTACATCTTCTGCCTGCCGGGCTCGCCCGGCGCCTGCCGCGACGCCTGGGACGAGATCCTGGTGCACCAGCTCGACTACCGCTACCGGCCCTGCAACTTCGTCGAGATCATGCCGCGGCTCGACGAGCACCTGCGCCGCCAAAAGGCGCAGGGCGCGACCGTGTGAATCGACGCGGGCTCCGCGCGCAGCAAGTCCATATCGCCGCACCGTCCGCGGGACGCGTGCCGCGCCCCGCGCTCCGACACAACAATGCCACCGTGATCTGATGTCCTCGCGGCTTGCCGAGAAGGGACAACCGTACGGCTGTTTCACGAGCCAAGAGGAGCCTTCTATGTGCGACTACAGCCTCCATCATGTAGCGACGCGACCCGCCCGGGTCGGCGACAAGCTCGTGTCCTCGAGCTTCCCGAACTCGATCACGCGGGGCTTCACCGCGGTCGGCGATCCCCATGTCGCGGTGTGCCTGATGCCCGGCACCGAGATCGCGTTCGAGCGCGAGGTCGAGTGCGAGCCGACGCTGGGCTTCCTGCCGAAGCGCAAAGTCGGGGAGAGGGTGGCCCGCTTCCGTCAGGTGGACCTCGACCATCCCGGCGTGCACCACGACGCGCTGGAGTTTCCCAATGGGCAGGTCGTGCTGCTGACCCGGATCTGCGAAGGCCAGCACGCCACGGTGCTGCAGCTGCCGGCGACCGGCCAAGGCGAGCATGCCGCGGGACGCGCCGCAGAGCCCGCCCGCGCCGAGGAGCAGGCGCAGGATCCGATCGCGGTGTGAGCGTCGCGCCGTGACGTCACGGCGAGCCATCGGGACTCCGATGGCTCGTCGGGTCATCTTGTCGCTCGATTCCCTCAGGCGAGGGCCAGGGCGACGGCGCCGGTGCGCAGGAGCACGATCCGTCGCCGGCCGATGCGGCGGAGCAGATCGGCCTCGGGCTCCGCCACGTCGGCGCGGTGCCCGCCCAGGGCCTGATAGGTCTGCTTGGCGATGATCAGCCCCTGGTCCGGGCGCGCCCGGCCGCCGAGCGCCAGCTTGAGCAGCCCGAGCGTCTCGGCCAGGACCGAGCCGGTGCCGGCCTGCGCGGGGCGGAAGACGGCCGCCGGGGCCGCGGCGCCCGTCTGGGCGACGAAGCGCATCACCTCGTCGACCCAGCCGGCGTCCGGCACGACGCCGGGCCGCAGGAACATGAGCCAGGGGGCGCGCGCGGCCTGGGCGGCCCGACGCAGCCGGTCGCCGAGCGGCCCCGGCGAGACCATCATCTCGCAGCCCGCCACGTCGGCCACCGCCGCGGTCTGGTCGTGCGAGCCCGCATCCGCGATGATCACCTCGCGCACCGCGCCGGCCGCGGCGCCCGCCACCAGCGCTGCCAGCGTCGGCACCAGCGCGCGCTCCGATTCGTCCGTCGCGATCACCACGCTCAGCATGCCGGAAGCTACCCCCGCGGTGCAGCATATCATGGTGCCCCGTCGGGGAACCAAGGAAACTCATTCCGGATCAGAACGTTAGTATAGAGGCACCAAGCCCTCGCGACAAAACATCGTTCTTGTTTTGTTCGCTTCGATCCGTTAACCTTCGGCCATGGCACCTTCATCGGCAGCACGAACGACCGTTCCGCGGCGCCCGCCGGTGCCAGCGCCCTCCGTGGCGCCGGCGGGCGAATTCCTCGGCACCGGCGTCGAGCGCGAGCGCCGCCGCGGGCGCGGCGCCGTCTCCAATGCCTCCGGGCGCTACGAGCCGATCGCGCGCATCGCCTTCGACGACGGCTGGCGCAGCATCGAGGAGCTCCCGCCCTTCGCGACCACGGTCACCGAGGAGAAGCCGCGCAAGATCATCACGCGCAACGAGTCGCCCGACATCAGCTTCGACCGCTCGATCAATCCCTATCGCGGCTGCGAGCACGGCTGCGTCTATTGCTTCGCGCGGCCGACCCACGCCTATATGGGCCTCTCCGCCGGCCTCGACTTCGAGTCGAAGCTGTTCGCCAAGCCCGAGGCGCCTGCGCTGCTCGAGCGCGAGCTCTCCTCGCCGGGTTACGAGCCGCGCGTGATCGCCATGGGGACCAACACGGACCCCTATCAGCCGATCGAGCGCCGCTACGAGACCACGCGCCGGATCCTGGAGGTGCTCGATCGCGCGGGCCATCCGGTCGGCATCGTCACCAAGTCGGTGCTGATCCTGCGCGACCTCGACATCCTCTCGCGCATGGCGCGCCGCAACCTCGTCAAGGTCGCGCTCTCGGTGACCACGCTCGACGGCAAGCTCGCGCGTACCATGGAGCCGCGCGCCGCGACGCCGGCGCGCCGCCTCGATGCGCTGCGGCGCCTCGCCGACGCCGGCGTGCCGACGACCGTGATGGTCGCGCCCGTGATCCCGGCGCTCAACGACCACGAGATGGAGCGCATCCTCGATTCGGCGGCGGCCGCCGGCGTCGGGGAGGCCGGCTACGTGCTGCTGCGCCTGCCGCTCGAGGTGCGCGACCTGTTCCGCGAGTGGCTGGTCGCCAACTATCCGGACAAGTACCGCCACGTGTTCAAGCTGATCCGCGAGATGCGCGGCGGCAGGGATTACGATGCCCGGTTCGGCGAGCGCATGAAGGGCTCGGGCCCCCATGCCTGGATGATCGGCCGGCGCTTCGAGGTCGCCTGCGAGCGCCTCGGCCTCAACCGCCGCAAGCACAAGCTGACCACCGAGCATTTCGACCAGCCGCGCAAGCAGCCCCGGCAGCTCGACCTGTTCTGAGGAATTGTCGGGCGGTCGGCCGTCTGGATCGGCGGGAGCGGCGATCCGGCGGTCGCGAGCCGCACGCGCGCTCGGGCTCGGTGCGCGGTCCCTGAAGCAACCGCATCGCACCTCGTTCGGCGGCTATTCGGGCTATTTCGCGGATCCCGACGGCCATCCCTGGGAGGTTGTGCATGTCCCCGACTTTCCCGTGACCCCCGAGGGTCGCGTGGACCTGCCCGACTAGCTTACTGCGTCGGAAGAAATCTCTCGATGCCGATTTCGCGCAAGCGCGAGATCGGTGCTCGCCCGGCCGGGATGACGCCGAGGCTCTGGTCTCGACCGCGACTTGCGACGCCGTACGACTGGCGCATGTTCCGGCGATGTGGATGCCGGATCGCCGACACGAGCGTGCGCCGGCAAGATTCTCCAGCCATCGGCGTCGAGGATCCGGCCGGAGCCGATTCAGTTCGAGTGCGGCCGGTCACGGTTCACCGGGCCCGCCGTGCCGTGACGTCGGGTCATCCGGCTGCTTGTCCCCGTCCTTCACAGGGGGCGATCGCCGCGATTGACTTGCGATCGCGGGCGCGCAGGATCGCGGCCCATGAGTCGCCGCCCCGCGCCCGCGCGCCTGCCGCTCGGCGAGATCGCGCTCCGCCCGACCTTCCGGCGCGAGCGCGCCGCCATGCGGCGCGGCCTGCTGCCGGTGGCGGGATGCGACGAGGCCGGGAGGGGCCCGCTCGCCGGCCCCGTGGTGGCGGCGGCCGTGATCCTCGATCCGGCCCGCGTCCCACGCGGCCTCGACGATTCCAAGAAGCTCGCGCCGGACGAGCGCGAGAAGCTCTACGCGAAGATCTGCGCCACCGCCCATGTGGCCGTCGCCGTCGCGCCGCCGTCGCGGATCGACATGCTCAACATCCGCGGCGCCTCGCTCTGGGCGCTCGCCCGCGCCGTCGCCTCGCTCGCCGTGAAGCCCCGCCTCGTCTTCGTCGACGGCATCGACCGCATCGCGGTCGACTGCGAATGCGTGCCGGTGGTGCAGGGCGACGCCCAGGTCGCCTCGATCGCGGCCGCCTCGATCGTCGCCAAGGTCACGCGCGACCGGCTGATGGGGCGGGTCGGCGCCGCCCATCCGGGCTACGGCTTCGAGCGGCACATGGGCTATTCGGTCCCGGAGCATTTCCGGGCGCTCGCCGCGCTCGGCCCCTGTGCGCACCACCGCCGCTCCTTCGCGCCGGTCGCCGCCTGCCTGCCGCCGGGCGCGGAGCCGGAGCCGCTCGCGCCCGCGGTCCTGCCGCTCGACGATGTGGGGCCGTAATCCGCATGAGCAAAGCGAAATGCGGTAGGCTTCCCGGGCTCGCTTCGCTGGCCCGGGCTGCGGAACCGGTTTTCCCTCGCGCGCTGATGCGATAGCGTCCGGCTCCCATGGCGGTTCTCTCTCCGACCACCGGCCCGCAGCGCGTGCCGATGCTCCATGTCTCGCTGATCGTCGAGGCGCTGCGCGCGCGCCCGGTGCTGATGTTCTGGATCGCGACGCTCGCGCAGGCGGCGCTGTGGACGCTGGTTCCCGTGCTGTTCTATGCGGCACCTCCCGGGGACGTGCCGCTCACGCTCGCGGTCGGCCGCGAATGGCTGCTCGGCTCGCCCTATGGGCCGCCGCTCGCCTACTGGCTCGCCGAGGTCGCGTTCCGCGTCGCCGGCGGCAGCGTCATCGGCCTCTACGTGCTCGCGCAGCTCTGCGTGATCGCGACCTTCTGGGCGGTGTTCGCGCTCGGCCGCGCCATCGTCGGCGCCGCCCATGCCGCCATGGCGATCCTGCTGATGACCGGCATGGCGGCCTTCACGGTGCCGACGCTCGAGTTCGGACCGAACGTGCTGGCGATGCCGCTGACCGCGCTCGCCCTGCTCTACGGCTATCGCGCTCTCGACGAGGGCCGGCGCAACGACTGGCTGGGGGTCGGCCTCGCGCTCGGCTTCCTGGTGCTCACCACCTATGCGGGGCTGCTGCTGCTCGCCCTGTTCGCGCTGTTCGTCGCGGCCTCGCCGAGAGGACGCGCGCGGCTCGCGACCCCCGATCCCTGGGGCGCGCTCCTGATCGCCGCGATCGTCAACCTGCCGCACCTCGTCTGGCTCCTGCGCGCCGGGGACGTGCCGCTGCCGGCGCTCGCGACGCTCGCGCAGCTGTTTGTGAGCGAGCAGCGGCTCTGGGCCTGGCTCACCCTCGTGCTGTGGCTGCTGTTCAGCCATGCCGGCATGATCGTCCTGCTGGTGGTGGCGGGCGGCCTGCTGGCAGGCCCGCGCGCGCCGGCGCCCGTGTTCGAGCGCCAGCCGGTCGAGCCCTTCGCCAAGGGCTACGTCTATTATTTCGCGCTCGCGCTGCCCTTCCTCGCGACTCTGGTCGCGGTGCTGTTCAACCGCGCGACCCCGGTCGGCGGCGCGGGACCGCTGGTGGTGCTCTCCGGCCTCGCCGTGATTCTCGCGAGCGGCGACGCGATCCGGCTGCACCGCCAGCGCATCGGCGGGCTCGTCTGGCTCGCTTTGCTGGTCGGCCCGCCCGCCATGATCGTGGGCGCCACGCTGAGCCTGCCATGGACGGCCGCCGTGGAGCTCGAGGTGAGCAAGCCCGCCGCCGACATGGGCGAGTTCTTCACCGACACCTTCCGCCGGCGCACCGGCCGCCCGCTCGCGATCGTGGTCGGTGACGTGCGCACCGGCGGGCTCGTCGCCATGGCCTCGTCCGACCGGCCGAAGCTCTACCTCGACGCCGACCCGCAGCGCGCGCCCTGGATGCGCGACCGGGAGGTGGGCGAGAAGGGCGCGATCGTCGTCTGGCCCGTGACCGATGCTCTCGGCGCGCCGCCCGCCGCCGTCAAGGCGCGCTTCCCCGATCTGGTTGCGGAGGTGCCGCGCGCCTTCGCGCGCGACGTCCAGGGACGCACCGGCCTCCTGCGCGTCGGCTGGGCCGTGATCCGGCCGGCCGCGGAGCCGCCGGCGACGCCCGCCAGATAGCGGTCTTTGCGTGCGAGGCCGCGCATCCCTCAGTGATAGCCCTCGCCTTCGCGCAGCTTGCCGCGGAACAGCCAGTAGACGAACACGATGTAGCCGATGATCAGCGGCACCAGCGGAATCGTGCCGATCAGCACGAAGGCCTGGCTCTCGGGCGCGGCGGCGGTGTCCCAGATCGTCAGCGACGGCGGCACCAGATAGGGGAAGACGGAGATCACGAGGCCCGCATAGCCGAGCAGGAACAGCGCGATCGCGGCGAGGAAGGGCGGGATGTCGCGTCCCGCTTCGAGCCAGCGCCAGGCGAGGAACGCGGTGAGCGCGGTCACCAGCGGCACCGGCCAGAGGAACAGGATGTTGGGCGTCGAGAACCAGCGCTGCGCGATCCGCTCGGAGGCGAGCGGCGTCCACAGGCTGACGATCGCCATGAAGCCGAGCACCGCAAGGATGAGCCACTTCGCCTGCGCCCGCCCGCGTGCCGCGACCGAGCCTTCCGTCTTCATCACCAGCCAGGTGGCGCCGAGCAGTGCGTAGCCCGCGATGACGCCGAGCCCGCACGCGACCGCGAACGGCGTCAGCCAGTCGAACGATCCGCCCGCGAAGGCGCCGTTCTCGACGCGGATGCCCTCGATCAGGCCGCCGAGGATCACGCCCTGGCAGAAGGCGGCGAGGGTCGAGCCCGCCGCGAAGGCGAGGTTCCACCAGCCGCGGCTGGTGACCGCCACCCAGCGGAACTCGAAGGCGACGCCGCGGAAGATCAGCCCGAGCAGCATCAGGATCACGGGCAGGTAGAAGGCCGGCATGATGATCGCATAGGCCTGCGGGAACGCGACCCAGAGCCCGCCGCCGCCGAGCACCAGCCAGGTCTCGTTGCCGTCCCAGAACGGCGCGACCGTGTTCATCATCTGGTCGCGCTCGCGCTCCTCGCGGGCGAAGGGAAACAGGATCCCGATGCCGAGGTCGAAGCCGTCGAGGATCACGTACATCACGACCGCGAAGCCGATCACGGCGGCCCAGATCAGCGGAAGGTCCCATTCCATCCCGGCCTCCCTCAGCCGCGCTCGATCGCCTCGCGGCCGCTGTCGTGCGCGGCCGATACCGGCCGCGTCGGCGTGCCCCGCTGGGGCGCCTCCACGGCCTCGCCCGTGGGGCCTCTGTGGATCAGGCGGTTGATGTAGTAGATGCCCATCGCGAACACGATGCCGTAGCCGACCACGAACAAGGCGAGCGTGGTCGCGACGCTCGCCGCCGCGACCGGCGAGATCGCGTCGGCGGTCCTGAGGATGCCGTGAGCGACCCAGGGCTGGCGTCCCGACTCGGTGACCACCCAGCCCGCGATGATGGCGACGAATCCCGTCCACCAGCCGCGCGCTGCCAGCCGCAGGAACCAGCGGGTCTCGAACAGGCGGCCGCGCCACCAGAGCCACACGCCGTAGAGGCTCGCCGCGATCATCGCGAACCCGATCGCGAGCATGATGCGGAACGCGAAGAACACCGTCTTGACCGGCGGCCGCTCCTGCGGCGGCACGCTCGCGAGGCCCGGGAACAGGCCGTTCGGATCGTGCGTGAGCACCAGCGAGGCGCCGCGCGGGACCGAGATCGCGAAGCGGTTGGTCCCGGCCTCCTCGTCGGGCCAGGCGAAGATGTGGAAATCGGCCGGCTTCGATCCGTCCCAGTGCGCCTCCATGGCCGCGACCTTGATCGGCTGGTGCGCGAGCGTGTTGAGCCCGTGCAGGTCGCCGATCACGAGCTGCAGCGGCGCCGCGATCGCCGCGAAGCCGACGCCCATGCGCAGCATGGTGCGCGCCTCCGCGTGGTGCCGGCCCGCGAGCAGGTAGCGGGCGCCGACCGCGAGCACGACGAAGGAGGTCGTGAGATAGGCGGCGTTCGCCATGTGGGCGAGACGGTACGGGAAGCTCGGGTTGAAGATGATCGCGAACCAGTCGACCGGATAGGCGATGCCGTCGCGCATCTCGTGGCCGGCCGGCGTGTGCATCCAGGAGTTCGCCGACAGGATCCAGAACGCCGAGATCAGCGTGCCGACCGCGACCGCGACGGCCGCCGTCACGTGCAGCCAGGGCGGCACGCGGTTCCAGCCGAACAGCAGCACGCCGAGGAAGGTCGCCTCGAGAAAGAAGGCGGTCAGCACCTCGTAGGCGATCGCCGGGCCGATCACGTTGCCGGTGACCACCGAGAAGCGGCTCCAGTTGGTGCCGAACTGGTAGGAGAGCACGATCCCCGAGACCACGCCCATCGCGAAGGAGACCGCGAAGATCTTGGTCCAGAAGCGGGCGAGGCGGTTGTAGTGGGCGCGCCCGGTCAGGCGCCACAGCACCAGGACGGTCGCGATATAGGCCGACAGCCCGATCGTGAAGCCCGGGAAGATGATGTGGAACGAGACCGTGAAGGCGAATTGCAGGCGCGCGAGCAGGACGGGATCGAGATCCATCGGTGGATTCCCGGAAAGAGCAGTCCCTGAGGCACAAGCCGATCATACGCCCGACGGTTCCCGCGTGGTATCGCGGATCTTGCCTCGGGGTTCGCCGCGTCCTCGGCACGCTCGCGCCCCGGCACGCTCGCGCCCGGACACGCCGGGGTGGGGACCGCGCGGCTATTCGGCGCATTTTCGGCGCGTCGCCAAGCTCACCCTTCCAGCGCCTTCCTGATGGCGAGGAAGTCGCGCCACGCGAACCGCTTCTCGAGCGGCGAGCGCAGCAGATAGGCCGGGTGGAAGGTCGCGAGCGCGCGGATCTCGCGCCTGCCGGTGTCGAAGCCGAGCCAGCGGCCGCGCATGCGCTTGATGCCGTCCTTCACGCCCAGCAGGGCCTGCATCGAGGGGCCACCGAGGCAGACCAGCACGTCCGGATCGGCGAGCTCGATCTGGCGGCGGATGAAGGGGAGGCAGATCGCCGCCTCCTGCGGCGTCGGCGTGCGGTTGCCGGGCGGCCGCCACGGCACGATGTTGGCGATGTAGCAGCCGCTGCGGTCGAGCCCGATGGCGGCGAGCATGCGGTCGAGCAGCCGGCCGGAGCGGCCGACGAACGGGCGGCCCTCCAGGTCCTCCTCGCGCCCCGGTGCTTCGCCGACGAACATCAGCCGGGCCTGCGGGTTGCCGTCCGCGAACACGAGCTGCTTGGCGGTGGTGCGCAGCGCGCAGCCCTCGAAGCCCTGCAGCAGCGCCCGCAGCTCCTCGAGGCTCGCCGCGCGGCGCGCCGCCTCGCGCGCCGCCTGCACCGCCGGCAGCAACAGCGCGATCAGGATGCCGATGATGGCGATCACCACCA
>PQAH01000263.1 GCA_003105195.1 Bradyrhizobiaceae bacterium | reverse complement strand
GCCGCGGCTTCATTGAAGCTCGACGCCGGCAAGATCCCATCGCGCGTCGTGAAGGGCACTTCCGCGGCGTTCGCGCCGCGGCTTCATTGAAGCACGGGCGACAGCGGTTCGGGCGGCGTCAAGGGCTTGGACTTCCGCGGCGTTCGCGCCGCGGCTTCATTGAAGCACCGTCGGATCCGGCCCTTGGGGCGGAGCGAGGAGCGGCGACTTCCGCGGCGTTCGCGCCGCGGCTTCATTGAAGCCACAAAACTTGCCGGACAACTGGACGCCCATCGGGACTTCCGCGGCGTTCGCGCCGCGGCTTCATTGAAGCTCGTGCTGTAGCGTCGCCTGCGGATAGCATCGCGCGACTTCCGCGGCGTTCGCGCCGCGGCTTCATTGAAGCGAGTGCCAATGGTGGGAGCCTGGCGCTCGCGCGCCAACTTCCGCGGCGTTCGCGCCGCGGCTTCATTGAAGCGGCCAGAGCGTCGCCGACCTGACCATGGACGTCCAGACTTCCGCGGCGTTCGCGCCGCGGCTTCATTGAAGCCGCGCACCGTCACGCGGCCGGATCGTCCGCGATGGCACTTCCGCGGCGTTCGCGCCGCGGCTTCATTGAAGCCGCGCTGCAGGCGCAGCACCTCGTCCTCGGAGGCACTTCCGCGGCGTTCGCGCCGCGGCTTCATTGAAGCGAGGGAGGCCTCGTCTATCCTAGCTACTCCGAAGGAACTTCCGCGGCGTTCGCGCCGCGGCTTCATTGAAGCGTGAGCAGGCCGCGCTCTCGATCTGGTGGGACGAGCCTTCCGCGGCGTTCGCGCCGCGGCTTCATTGAAGCGTGCGAGAGCACCAAGCTACAGGCGATCAGGGCACACACTTCCGCGGCGTTCGCGCCGCGGCTTCATTGAAGCATAAATTCCACGAGCTCGTCATCGTTGAGCCAGTGGCCACTTCCGCGGCGTTCGCGCCGCGGCTTCATTGAAGCGTCCCTTGCGACCGCCGCCCAGCACGCACGCCGCGAGCACTTCCGCGGCGTTCGCGCCGCGGCTTCATTGAAGCGATGACCTGATCGAGAAGTGCGACTACTGCGTGGAGCAAACTTCCGCGGCGTTCGCGCCGCGGCTTCATTGAAGCGCGCCCGCGAGCTGTCACCGCACCATCGGGAAGTGGACGGGATGGAACTGAACCGAACACCCGAACCCAAAGGAGAACTGCGATGCTTTCCAGTGTCAAATATGCGCTCGTTGCAGCCTCGCTGGTGCTGGCTTCCAGTATGGCCGAGGCTCGACCTGTCAAGATCGTCGCCTTCGGCGATTCCGGCATCGCCGGAAAGGGCGTGAGCGCCGGTGAGAACATGCCCGCCAAGCTCGAAGCCGCCCTGCGTGCCAAGGGATACGACGTTCAGGTCGTCAATGCTGGCATCAATGGCGACACCATCGACGGTGCTCTCGGCCGCGTCGGCGTCACGCACGGTGCCGATATCGTGATCGTTCAGGTCGGTGTCAATGATCTCCGAAAGGGCGCTTCACCCTCGGAGGTTCGCGCAGGCATGCGACGGCTCGTCAATGCCATCCGTCAAGGTGGTGCTCAGGTCATCGTGACGGGCTTCCGTGGCTTCCATGGCTGCTCCATCAAGGCGACCAGGTGTCAGAGCGACATGTACGAAGGAACCAGCCGTTATCGCATTGATGCTGCTGGGCACATCAGTCCGGCTGGTTACGATCGCGTGGTAAGTCGCTTGCTTTCGCGCGTCGAACCGCTGGTCAAGACCAAGGCGGCAATACTCTCGCGAAAAACGTGACATGGTATGGCGGCGCGCGCTCCCGGCTCGCCTCGCCGCCGCTCCCGCGCGGCGCGCCCGGACCTCGCCGGCATCGCGCCGCCTCCCGCCTTGCCCTACGACGTCCGCCCGATATCCACCACCTGCAGCTCCACGCTGCGCGAGCGGCCGCCGCGCACCACGGTGAGGCTCACGCTCCCGCCCGCGCCGACGCGCTCGAGCTCGTCGGTGAGGTCGGAGAGGCGGCGCACGCGCTTGTCGTTGACCGCGACGATCACGTCGCCGAGCGTACCGCTGCGCGGATCGAGCCCTTCGAGGCCGGCGCGCTCGGCGGGCGAGCCCGGCGCGGTGCGCACCACCACCACGCCCTCCACGCCGATGCGCGTCGCCACCGCCTCGCTCGCCGCGACGATGCCGATGCCCGGCGTCGGCACCCGGCCGGCGCGGATCAGCTCCGGCACCACCCGGTTGACCACGTCGATCGGCACCGCGAAGCCGATCCCGGCGTTCGAGCCGGACGGCGAGATGATCGCGGTCGTCACGCCGATCACGCGCCCCGCCGAGTCGAGCAGCGGCCCGCCCGAATTGCCCGGATTGATCGCCGCGTCGGTCTGGATCACGTTGGCGATCTCGCGCCCGGCGCCGGTCGGCATGCGCCGCTTCAGCGCGCTGATGATGCCGCTGGTGAGCGACTGGTCGAGCCCGAAGGGATTGCCGATCGCGAAGGCGGTCTGCCCCACCTCGAGGTCGCCCGAGGTGCCGATCGCGACCGGCCGCGGCAGCGCCCGGCTCGCCTGCAGTCGCACCACCGCGAGGTCGTAGTTGGGCGCCGTGCCGATCACCTCGCCGGCGACCACCTCGCCGGTCGACAGGCGCACCGCGAGGCGGCGCGCGTTCTGCACCACGTGATTGTTGGTCACCACGTGCCCGGCCTCGTCCCAGATGAAGCCGGTGCCGGAGGCGGCGCCCGGCTCCTCGCTCTCCATCCCGAACCCGAGGCCGTTCGCCTGCGTGACGACCTGCACGACCGAGGGCGAGACCCGCGCGAACACCGCGATGGTGCTGCGCTCGATCTCGGCGAGCTCGCCGCGCGGCGCGACCGCCCGCGGCTCGGACGCCGAGTACAGCAGCCGGTGCGCATAGGGCTGGATCGCGATCACGGCCAGCAGCGCGGCGATCGCGAGCAGGATCAGGCGTCCGAAACGGGTGTCCATCGGTTCTCCCTCCCCCTCGCTCGATATGGGAGAACGCGCGTGCGGCCGCAATGGTTCGTCGGCCGGGCCGCCGGCGGTCAGGCCGGCATGTCCTCGCGGGCGCCGGAGGCGGCGCGCCGCGCGCCGCGATAGCCCGCCTCCGCCGCGCACTTGGCCGCATGGGCCGCGCGGTTGATCACCTGCAGGTTCGGCCCGCCCCAGTAGGCGAGCAGGGCCGGCCACGCCGTCTCGCGCCGCTCGCCCCAGACCCGGAACAGCGGCACCCGGTGGTCGACCTCGGCGGTCCTGAGCAGCCGCTTGCCGGTTTCCGCGCAGCGCAGGCCCTGCCGCCGCCGCAGCGCGCGCGCATGGTCGCTGGGCGCGACCCAGAGCCGCCAGGCGATCACGCAGGCCGCATGCCAGGTGGCGCGCCTCTGCGGCCCCGCATCCCACAGGTCGCGATGCCAGCCGAAGCGATAGACCGGCTGGCCGCAGACGCAGCAGAAGCCCGGCCCGCGCGCGAAACCCGGCTCCCGATAGGGGGCGGGCGGCAGGCGGAAGGTCGCCGGCAGCGCCGCATCGGCATCGCGGGCGAGGCGCCATTGCCAGCCGGCCGGCGTGCCGCTTTCGGCCGCGAGCGCGCGGGCGAGCCGGTCGGCGCGCAGCGGATGCGCACGCCAATAGGCATCGACCGCCAGCCGCGGCATCGGCGGGATGAACGGGCGGGCGAGCGCGTGCGACAGCACGGCGGCCGGAAACACCGCGGGCAGGGCCCGGTTCAGCCGCGCGAGCGCGCGCCGGTTCTTCGCGTCCCGCCACTCCGACACGTCCGGCTCCCTCCCTGCTGCAGCACATCGTGGCGGCGATTCGTAAAGGGATCGTCAGCGCGGCACCCGGGGGATACCGGGCGGCCGCGAATCGGCGTACCTATTGTGACACCATGACGACAGTCGTTTCCCTGCTGGGTCAGGAGTTTATCGTCATCCTGACGCGGCTCGCCGCCGCTGTCCTGATCGGGGCGGTGATCGGATTCGAGCGCAGCTTCCACGGCCGCCCCGCGGGCTTCCGCACCCATGCCCTGGTCTGCATCGCCTCGGCCATGCTGATGCTGGTCACGGTCTACCAGGTCGAATGGATGAAGGGCGTGCCGCTCGAGGCGATCCGCAGCGATCCGACCCGGATGGCGCAGGGGATCATGACCGGCATCGGCTTCCTCGGCGCCGGCGTGATCTTCAAGGAAGGCCTCACGGTGCGCGGGCTCACCACCGCGGCCTCGATCTGGACCACCGCGGCGATCGGCATCCTGGTCGGCATCGGCCTCTATCTGGCCGCGACCGTGAGCGCGATCGCGACCATCCTGATCCTCTCCGGCTTCCGCTATGTCGAGATGCGGCTGCCGAGCGAGTTCTATGCCCACCATACCCTGAAGTTCGACCGCGAGACCGTGATGCCCGAGGATGAGCTGCGCGCGCTGGTCGGCCGCCACGGCTTCTCGGTCGCGAACCTGTCCTACCGGCTCACCGAGACCGGCAGGATCTTCGAGTACAAGATGGTGATCAAGACCCGCGACCGGCGCAATGCCGAGCGGCTCGCCCACCATTTGCGCGGGCTTCCCGCCGTGCTGGAATTCCGCATCGCGCCGACCGGCGACTGATCACCGCGCGCTCCAGCCCGCGAAGGCGGCGGCGAGGAACAGGTAGCGCCCGGCCTTGCCGAGCGTGACCAGGACCAGGAACCAGCGCCAGTCGACCCGCAGCATGCCGGCGACCACCGTGAGCGGATCGCCGACCACCGGCAGCCAGGAGAACAGCAGCGACCAGAGGCCGAAGCGGCCGTACCAGGCGGCCGCGCGCTCGTAGGCGCGCGCGTCGACCGGAAACCAGCGCCGGTCGCGGAAATGGGCCAGGAACCGTCCCAGCGCCCAGTTCGCGAGGGACCCGAGCACGTTGCCGGCGGTGGCGACCGCGACCAGCGTCGCGGCGTCGCCCGTGCCGGTGGCGAGCAGCGCCAGCAGCGCGGCCTCGGAGGAGCCCGGCAGCAGGGTCGCCGAGAGGAACGCGCTGGCGAACAGGCCTGCAAGGACGGCGGTTTCGGTCATATACTCCACTGAGCGGCGTCGCGACCCGGTGGTTCTACCGCGGCGCGGCCCGGTTCGACGAGGGCCCCGCCGCCTCCATGCTCACCCTCCGCCAGATCGAGGTCATCCGCGCCATCATGGTGACCGGAACCATCGGCGGCGCCGCGCGGCTGCTCAACGTCTCCTCGCCCGGCATCAGCCGCGTGATGAAGCACGCCGAGGGCGCGCTCGCCCTCAAGCTGTTCAGCCGGCGCAACGGCCGCTACGTCCCGACGCCGGAGGCCAAGGACATCTTCAGCCAGATCAACGGCGTCTACGACAAGGTCGAGGACCTGCAATACGTCATCGCCCGCCTCAGGCGCGGCACCGATTCCGGGCTGCGGGTCGGCTCGGTCCCGAGCATCTCCAACGTGATGGTGCCGCGCGCCATCGCGGCGGTGCGCCGGAAATATCCCAACCTCCTGGTCGAGATCGACATCCTCAAGATCGAGGAGGCGATCGACTACCTCCTGCTCGGCAAGGGCGAGGTGGTCGCCATGAGCCACAAGGTCGAGCATCCGATGCTCGCCTACGAGCCGCTCGCGACCGGCCGCCTGGTCTGCGTCGTCCCCGAGGGCCATGCGCTCGCGCGCCGCACCGGCATCTCGGCGGCCGAGATCGTGAAGCATCCGCTGATCGGCATCGATCCGAACGATCCCTACGGCCGCATCATGGCGGGCATCTTCATGCGCAACGCGCTCGCCTACGAGGTCTCGATCCGCGCCCGCTTCGGCTCGACCGTGTGCGCGCTGGTGCGCAACGGCCTCGGCATCGCGGTGATCGACGAATTCTCGGTGGTGGACGGCAACGTCCCGGGCGTCGTGGCGATTCCGATCGTCGAGCCGACCGCCTTCGAGACCTGCGTCGCCTTCCGCAAGGATGCGACGCTCTCGAGCTATTGCGAGTTCTTCATCGCGGCGCTGCGCGGCGAGATGGCGCGCGCCGGCGCGGCGTCGCGCCCGCGCGTTGCCGTCCGGCGAAAAAAGTAACCTCAGGTTTCGCTTTCCGCCCGAAATGGTAATTGACGTTATCCGGCCGCGCCCGCAATGTCCCTGCGGTTCCGTGGGCCTCGGCCCGCGGCGTTCAACAAGTGCAGGCCGCAAGCCTGTCTCGTCAGGGAGGACCGACGTGAAATCGACCCGTCTCGTCACTGCACTCGCCGCCGCCGGCCTGGTCGCCGCGGCGCCCGCGGTTGCCCAGCAGACCGTGAAGTTTCCGAACATCATCGAGCTCTCGGGCGCCGGCGCCACGGTCGGCACCAACTGGCGCAACGGCGTGGAGCTCGCGGTCTCCGAGATCAACGCGGCCGGCGGGATCCTCGGCCGCAAGATCGTGACCGAGCACGTCGACACCCAGAGCAATCCCGGCACGGCGCGCGCCGCCATCCAGCGCGCCCTCGACGACAACCCGGTCGTGATCTTCGGGCCGATCTATTCGGGCTCGGTCAAGGCGACGATGCAGCTCACCGCCGACGCCGGCGTGCCGCAGATCATCGGCGGCGAGGCCGCCGATCTGACCGCCCAGGGCTCGAAGTTCATCTTCCGCACCTCCTTCGGCCAGAACGTCTCGATGCCGAAGCTCGCCAACTACCTGCGTGACGAGGTGAAGGCCAAGTCCGTGGCCGTGATCTACGTCAACAACGATTTCGGCAAGGGCGGTCGCGACGCCATCATGAAGGAGCTGCAGGCGCGCAACATCAAGGTGGCGGCCGACCTCTCCACCGAGTCGGGACAGGCCGACTTCGCGGCCGACGTCATCAAGATCAAGGCCGCCAATGCGGACGCGGTCTTCGTCTACCTCAACGAGGAGGAGAGCGCGCGCTTCCTGCGCGAGGTGAAGAAGCAGGGCGTCTCCCTGCCGCTGGTCGGCGAGACCACGCTGCTCGGCCAGAAGGTGATCGACCTCGCCGGCGACGCCGCCAACGGCGTGCGCGGCCATGTCGGCCTCACCGTCGACGCGCCGGTCCCGGCGATGCAGGAGTTCGGCCGCAAGTTCCAGGCCAAGTACAACTACAAGCCCGACCACAACGGCGTGAAGGGCTACATCGCGCCCTACATGGTCAAGGCCGCGGCCGAGAAGGCCGGCAAGCTCGACCCGAAGGCGATCGCGAGCGCGCTGCACGGCCTCACCATCACGCCCGACAAGACCCCCGGCATCCTGATCGAGGCGACCTGGGACACGACCGGCGAGATCGACCGGATCAGCTTCCTCGCCGAGGTCCAGAACGGCAAGCAGGTCATCACCAAGACCCTGCCCAAGCTGAAGCCGTAGCAGCCTCGGCGTCATCCCGGCTCTCGCCGCGCTCGGCCGGGATGACGCCCTGCGATGCGCTCCGCGCCGGTTGCCCGCAGGGTGCAATAGCCGCGCAGCGGCGTATTGCGCCGACCGAGACTCAGAGCCGGCGCAATACGCGCTTCGCGCTATTGCGCCCTACGAAGAAGCTGCGCCATGGGCGAATTCATCCAGCTCGTCGTGACCGGCCTGACCACGGGCGCGATCTACGCGCTCGCCGCGATCGGCTTCACGCTGCTGTGGCAGACCTCGCAGACCATCAACTTCGCCCAGGGCGAGTTCGTGATGCTGCCGGCCTTCTTCGCGCTCGCGGCCATGAACGTGCTCGGCCTGCCGTTCTCGCTCGCCGCGCTGGTCGCGATCGCGCTCTCGGTGCTGGTGCTCGGCGTCGTCTTCAAGACCGTCGTCGTCGATCCGCTGATCAGGCAGGGCGTGCTGCCGCTGGTGATCTCCACCATCGCGGTGGCGCTCTTGCTCAAGGACGGCGTCAAGGAGGTCTACAGCGCCGAGGCGCAGCCGTTTCCCTCGTTCGTGCCCGACACCGTCGTCACGGTGCTCGGCACGCCGGTCTCGCTCTCCCAGCTCGGCGTGCTGGCGGTGGCACTCGCCGTGATCGCCGCGCTGCAGGGGTTCCTCGGCGGAACGCGCACCGGCCGGCAGATGCAGGCGACCGCCCAGAACCCGACGGTCGCGCGCATCCTCGGCGTGCCGGTCGAGCGCATGGTGATGTACACCTTCGTGATCAACGCCACGCTCGCCGCCGTCGCCTCGCTGCTGATCTCGCCGATCTACCTCGCCAAGTTCTCCAACGGCGAGCATCTCGGGCTCGCCGCCTTCGTCGCCGCCATCGTCGGCGGCTTCAACCAGGTGCGCGGCGCCATCGCGGGCGGGCTGCTGGTCGGCGTCGTCGACAATCTCGCGGCCGCCTATGTCTCGGCCGCCTATCGCCAGGCCGTGCCGCTGGCGCTGCTGGTGCTCATCATCCTGTTCCGGCCGCAGGGCCTGCTCGGCCGCCGCGAGGAGCGCGCCGTATGAAGGCCCGGCTGCCGCTCCTCGCGCTCGCGCTCGTCGCCGTCGCGCTCGTGGTCGCGCCGCTCGGGCTGCAGCGTTACGGCACCTACATCCTCACGCTCTGGCTGGTCACCAGCATCGCGGCGATGGGGGTCAATCTGATCGTCGGCTATGCGGGTCAGGAGACGCTCGCCCAGGCCGCCTTCCTCGGCATCGGCGCCTACACGACCGCGCTCCTCACCGGCGCCGGCGTTCCCTTCGGTCTCGCGTTCCTCGCCTCCGGCGCGCTCGCCTTCTGCGTCGGCATCCTGATCGGGTTCCCGGCGCTGCGCGTGCGCAAGCACTATCTCGCCTTCGTCACGCTCGCCTTCACGGTGCTGGTCTGGCTCGTGATCCGCAACGAGCAGTGGCTCACCGGCGGCGTCATGGGCATGAATGTCCGCCGCCCCGGCCTCGGCGAGATCAACCTGCGCAACCATCAGAACTTCTACTGGTTCGTGCTCGCCATCACGGCGGCGCTCAGCTTCGCGCTCTGGTGGATCGTCCGCAGCCCCTGGGGCCGCGCCTTCACGGCGCTGCGCGAGAACGCGCTCCGCGCCGAGAGCCTCGGCGTCGACGTCCGGCTCTACACGCTGCTCGCCTTCGCGATCGGCTGCGCCTATGGCGGCTTCGCGGGCGCGCTGTTCGCGCCGCTGGTCGGCTTCATCGATCCGGCGCCCTTCGCGCTCGCGCCCTCGCTCTTGTTCCTGCTGATGGTCGTGGTCGGCGGCGCCGGCTCCTTCGCGGGTCCCTTCGTCGGCGCCGCGGTCGCGGTGCTGCTCCCCGAATGGCTGCGCTTCGCGCAGGGCCACTACCTCATCATCTATGCGCTGCTGGTCATCGTCATGATGGCCTTCTGCCCGTCCGGCATCGTCGGGCTCGTGCGCCGGCTCGTGGCCCTGCGGCCGAAGCCGTCCACGGCCGATGCGCCGGCGGCGCCCGCGAAGGAGGCCGCCTGATGGCCTCGGTCCTCGAGGTGCGCAACCTCTCGAAACGCTTCGGCGGCATCACGGCCGTCGACGACGTCTCCTTCGACGTCCACGAGGGCGAGATCCTCGGCCTGATCGGGCCGAACGGCTCCGGCAAGTCGACGCTGTTCAACTGCATCCTCGGCCAGCTCGCGCCCAGCGCCGGCGAGGTGAGGGTGGACGGCCACGGCGTCACCGGCCTGCGCCCCTCCGAGCTCAACCGGCGCGGGGTGAGCCGCACCTTCCAGCTGCTGCAGGTGTTTCCCAAGCTGACGGTGCGCGAGAACCTGATCCTCGCCGGCCAGGAGCACCAGGGCCGCATGCTCGCGCGCCTGTTCGGCAAGCGCGACGCCGGCCTCACGGCGCAGGCCGACCGCATGATCGCCTTCTTCCGCCTCTCCCACCTCGCCGAGGAGACCGCCGGCAGCCTCAGCTACGGCCAGCAGAAGCTGCTCGACGCGGCCATGGCCTTCATGGCGGGGCCGCGCCTGGTGCTGCTGGACGAGCCGGCCGGCGGCGTCAACCTCACCATGCTGGCGAGCCTGAAGGAGCGGCTGCACGCGATCAACGCCGAGGAGAACGCCACCTTCGTCGTGATCGAGCACAACATGGAGTTCGTGATGTCGCTGTGCTCGCGCATCCTGGTGTTGGCCGAGGGGCGGATCATCGCCGAGGGCGCGCCCGAGGCGGTGCGCCGCGACCCCAGAGTGATCGAGGCCTATCTTGGGCACTGATCCGATCCTCACCCTCGAGGGCGTCGTCTCCGGCTACGGCAAGATGACGATCCTCAACGGCACCTCGGCCGCGATCCGCCGCGGCGCCATCACGACCGTGATCGGGCCGAACGGCGCCGGCAAGTCGACCATGTTCAAGGCCGTGTTCGGCCTGCTCCCGGTGCGCAGCGGGCGCATCGTGCTCGACGGCGTCGAGGTGACGAACTTCGCCCCGCGCCGCATGCTCGACGCCGGCGTCTGCTACGTGCCGCAGGGCCGCAACATCTTCCCCGAGCTCTCGGTGCGCCACAATCTCGAGCTCGGCGGCGTCGCGCTCGCCGATCAAGCGCGCCTGCGCCCGCGCATCGAGGCCATGATGGCGCGCTTTCCCATGCTGGCCGAGAAGGCGGGACGCCAGGCCTCGACCCTGTCGGGCGGACAGCAGAAGCTGCTCGAGGTCGCGCGCGGGCTGCTCCTCGATCCCAAGCTGATGCTGATCGACGAGCCCTCGATCGGCCTCTCGCCGCTGATGGTGCGCGAGGTCTTCGATATCCTGCGCGAGCTCAAGGGGCAGGGCGTGACCATCCTCCTGATCGAGCAGAACGCCAAGCAGGCGCTCGAGATGTCGGACTACGGCCTGGTGCTCGAGCTCGGCCAGACCCGCATCGAGGACACGGCGCCAGGCATCCTCGCGGATCCGCGCATCGCCCAGCTGTTCCTTGGCGGCGGGCTCGCGCCCCTGGAAGGAGCCGCATGATGGCGCGCGCGCTGGTCGGGCTCGTCGGCCACAACATCCTGAAGTCGCTCTCGCCGGCGCTCCACGAGGACGCCTTCGCGGCCGCCGGCATCGAGGGCCACTACCACCTGATGGACCTCGACGTGCTCAAGGGCCGCAGGCTCGCCGACATCCTGCAGGCCGTGCGCATCGCGGGCTTCGCCGGCATCAATGTCACGCACCCCTACAAGGAGGCGGTGCTTGCGCTGCTCGACGAGGTTTCGGCCGAGGCGCGCCAGATCGGCGCCGTGAACACGGTGGTGATCGACCCGACCGACCGGCTGATCGGCTACAACACCGACCGGATCGGCTTTCACCGCGCCTTCGAGGAGGGTCTCGGCGCGGCCTCGGCGGCCGGCCGGCCGGTGTTGCTGCTCGGTGCCGGCGGCGCGGGGCGGGCCGTCGCCTTCGCGCTCATGGATCTCGGCGCCGGACGCCTGTTCGTGCACGACAAGGACCAGGCGCGCGCGACCGCCCTCGGCGCCGACCTGATCATGCGCTTCGGCGCCGAGCGCTGCGAGGTCGCCATGGACGTCGCCGCCGCGCTCGCCGAAGCGGCCGGCGTCGTGAACGCGACCCCGGTCGGCATGCTCGGCTATCCGGGCACGCCGGTTCCGGCCGCGCTCGTCGCGCCGCGCCACTGGGTCGCCGACGTCATCTACACGCCGCTCGAGACCGGGCTGGTCGCGGCCGCGCGCGCGAAAGGCTGCCGCGTCATGACCGGCGCCGGCATGTGCGTGCACCAGGCCGCGGAGGCGTTCCGGCTGTTCACCGGCCTCGCGCCGGACGTGCGCCGCATGGCGCGTACCTTCGAGGCCGCCTGCACGCGGCGCGACGCGGCGCTCGCGGCCGCGGTCTGAGACCAATCCGCCGGCACCGGCGGCAGAGGAGCCGAGCCATGGAGACCGCGATCGCGACCGTGTCGCTGAGCGGCGCGCTCAACGAGAAGCTCGCCGCCATCGCGGCGGCACGCTTCCGCGGCGTGGAGATCTTCGAGAACGATCTTCTCTCCTTCGACGGCACGCCCCGCGACGTCCGCCGCATGGTCGCGGATCTCGGCCTCGAGATCGTGACGTTCCAGCCGTTCCGCGACTTCGAGGGCATGCCCGGGGTCCAGCGCGAGCGCGCCTTCGCACGCGCCGAGCGCAAGCTCGACGTGATGCAGGAACTCGGCTGCGACCTCCTGCTCGTCTGCAGCAACGTCTCGCCCGACAGCCTCGGCGGCATCGACCGCGCCGCCGCCGACCTCCATGCCCTGGGCGAGCGCGCCGCGCAGCGCGGCTTGCGCATCGGCTTCGAGGCGCTTGCCTGGGGCCGTCACATCGCCGACTACCGCGACGCCTGGGAGGCGGTGCGCCGCGCCGGCCATCCGGCGGTCGGCCTGGTGCTCGACAGCTTCCATACCCTGGTGCGCGGCACCGATCTCAGGGCGCTGCGCGCGATTCCCGCGGACCGCATCTTCCTGGTGCAGCTCGCCGACGCGCCGCTGCTCGACATGGACTATCTCTCCTGGAGCCGCCATTTCCGCAGCTTTCCGGGGCAGGGCGACCTGCCGGTGATCGACTTCATGGAAGGCCTGCAGGCGATCGGCTTCGACGGGCTCGTCTCGCTGGAGATCTTCAACGACCAGTTCCGCGCCGGCTCGCCGCGCAGCGTCGCCATCGACGGGCACCGCTCGCTGATCTATCTCATGGACCGGCTGCGCGCACGCACCGGCGTCGCCGTCGCGGGCTTCGAGCCGCTGCCGCCGCGCGCCGCCTGCCTCGGCGTCGAGTTCATCGAGTTCGCGCTCGAGGAGCGCGGCGCCGCCGCCCTCGAGGCATTGCTCGCGGGCCTCGGCTTCCACCGCGCCGGCGTGCACAAGTCGAAATCGGTGACGCGCTGGCGCCAGGGCGGCATCAACCTGGTGATCAATACCGAGAAGGAAGGCTTCGCCCACTCCTACTACATCACCCACGGCGCTTCGGTCTGCGCCCTCGGCCTGAAGGTGGACGACGCGGCCGCGACTCTCGACCGTGCCCGGCGACTGCTCGACCGGCCGTTCCGGCAGGCGGTCGGCCCCGGCGAGCTCGAGATCCCGGCGGTGCGCGGGCTCGGCGGCAGCCTGATCTACTTCGTCGATCCGAAGAGCGAGCTCGGCGCGGTGTGGGACATCGAGTTCACGCCGACCGCCGCGTCGGGCCCGGACGCCGGGCTGACCGCGATCGACCACGTCTCCCAGTCGATGCACTACGAGGAGATGCTCGCCTGGCTGCTGTTCTACACCTCGCTGCTGGACGTCGCCAAGACGCCCGCGCAGGACGTGGTCGATCCCGGCGGCCTGGTGAAGAGCCAGGTCGTGCAGTCGGCCGACGGCAGCCTGCGCATCGCGCTCAACGCCTCGCAGAGCCCGCGCACGCTCTCCTCGCGCTTCCTCGACGAGTTCTTCGGGTCGGGCGTGCAGCACATCGCGCTCGCGACCCGGGACATCTTCGCCACGGTGGCGCGCCTCGCGGCGAACGGCGTGCGGCTGCTGCCGATCCCCGAGAACTACTACGACGACCTCGCCGCCAAGACGGAGCTTGCGCCGGACCTGCTCGCCCGCCTGCAGGAGAGCAACGTCCTCTACGATCGCGACGGCGATGCCGAGTACTTCCAGGCCTATACCGCGACCTTCGAGGACCGCTTCTTCTTCGAGATCGTCGAGCGCCGCGGCTATCGCGGCTTCGGCGCCGCCAATGCCCCGATCCGGCTCGCCGCCCAGGCGCGGCGCGCCCAGGCCATGGGTGGAGCCTGACATGGCGCGCCTGCGCATCGCGGTCGCCGGCGCCGGCCTGATCGGGCGCGCCCATGTCGAGCGCATCGCGGCCTCCGCCGAATGCCAGGTCGCCGCCATCGCCGACCCCGCTGCGGCCGTCGCGGACTACGCCGCGGGCCTGGATCTTCCGCACTACGCCGGCGTCGAGCCGATGCTGGACGCCGTGCGGCCGGACGGCGTCGTCGTGGCGACGCCGAATGTCCTGCATGTCCCGCAGGCGCTCGCGGCGATATCGCGGGGCATTCCGGTGCTGGTCGAGAAGCCGATCGCCGACACGGTCGCGGAGGCTGAGCGGCTGGTGGCCGCCGCCGAGCGGGCCGGCGTGCCGCTGCTGGTCGGCCACCATCGCCGCCACAACCCGATCCTCGCGGCGGCGCGCGCCGCCCTGCGCGAGGGCCGGCTCGGGCGCCTCGCCACGGTCACGGCCCTGGTGCAGTTCCTCAAGCCCGATCCCTATTTCGACACGGCCTGGCGGCGCGAGCCCGGCGGCGGGCCGGTGCTGATCAACCTCATTCACGCCATCGACGACCTGCGCTTCCTGGTCGGCGAGATCGCCGCCCTGCAGGCGTTCGCGTCGAATGCCCTGCGCGGCTTTCCGGTCGAGGACAGCGCCGTGGTCAATCTCCGTTTCGCGAACGGCGCGCTCGGCACGATCACCTCGAGCGATTCGGCCGCGGCGCCGTGGAGCTGGGAGCTGACCTCCGGCGAGTATGCGGCCTATCCGCAGAGCCGCGAGGACTGCTATCTCGTCGCCGGCACCGAGGGCGCGCTCGCGATCCCGTCCCTGCGCACCTGGCGCTACGACGGCGAGCGCGGCTGGAACCGGCCGCTTGCGACCGGCCGGCTCGAGGTCGCACCCGCCGATCCGCTCGTGCGCCAGCTCGCCAATTTCTGCGCCGTCATTCGCGGCGAGGCCGCGCCGGTCGTCCCGGGCCGCGACGCCATGCGGACGCTGGCCGCCACCGTCGCGATCCACGAGGCCGCGCGGAGCGGAGGTGTGATCCGGCTCGAGGGCGGCTGAGCGGCGACGCCGTGCTCTACCTCGGTTCCGCGTCGCGCTCCACGGCAGCGAGATCCTGCTCGGTGAGCGCCGGCAGCGTGAAGCTGAACACGGTCCCGCCGCCCGGGTTCGGCTCGGCCCAGAGCCGGCCGCCGTGCGATTCGACGATGTTGCGCGAGATCGACAGTCCGACCCCCATGCCGTTGGGCTTGCTGGTCGCGAAGGGCTGGAACAGCTGGTCCATCATCTCGGGCGCGATGCCCGTGCCCGTGTCGGCGACCCGCACCGTGAGCTGGCCGCCGCTCGCCGGCGCCGTCGAGATCACGAGCTCCTTGCGGCGCGATCCCTCCATGGCCTCGATGCCGTTGCGCATCAGGTTGAACAGCACCTGCTGGATCTGCACCTTGTCGACCAGCACCTGGTGCGGACACGCCGCGTAGCGCGTGCGCACCTCGATGCCGTGCTCCTTCACGCCGATCAGCGCCAGCGCGCTCGTCTCCTGGACCAGGCGGGTGAGGTCCTCGACCCGCCGCTCGCCGTCGCGCCGCGCCACGAACTCGCGCAGGCGGCGGATGATCTGCCCGGCCCGCAGCGCCTGCTGCGCGGCCTTCTCCAGTGCCGACTTGATGGTCTCGACCTGGCCCTGCGGATCGGCCTCGATCAGGCGCCGGGAACCCTTGAGATAGTTGCTGATGGCGGACATCGGCTGGTTGAGCTCGTGCGCCAGCGTCGAGGCCATCTCGCCCAACGCGGTCAGGCGCGAGATGTGGACGATCTCGCCCTGCAGCTCCTGCAGGCGCGCCTCGGTCTGCTTGCGCAGGGTGAGGTCGCGGATGAAGGCCGTGAAGAAGCATTTGCCGTCGGATTTCATCTCGCCGACGACCAGCTCGGCCGGAAACGTCGTGCCGTCCTTGCGCGCGGCCGTGACCTCGCGGCCGATGCCGATGATCCTTCTTTCGCCGGAAGCGAGGTAGCGCGCGAGATACCCGTCGTGGCTCTCGCGGAACGGCGAAGGCATCAGGATCGTGACATTGCGTCCGACCGCCTCGCTGGCGCGGTAGCCGAACAACTGCTCGGCAGCCGCGCTGAAGGAGTGGATCTGGCCGTGCTCGTCGGCCACGACCATGGCCTCCGGCACGGTCGCGAGGATCGAATGCAGGTGCGCCTCGCGCGCCGCCAGGTTGCTGGCGATCGCGGTCGCGCGCAGGCCCGTGTAGCGCAATCGCCCGCCGAGCCAGGCGGTGCCGATTCCGATGAGCGCGAAGGAGGCGGCGTTGAGCAGGTCGGGAATGGCGAACTCTGTCGTCGCGCCGAAGATCGTCACGATGAGCGGCAGGCTGATCGCCGTGGCGAGGAGTCCGGGGCCGAAACCGCCGAACCCGCTCGCCACCACGATCGCCGGGACGAAGAACAGGTAGGGCGCACGATCGCCTACGAGCGGCACCAAGGCGAGCCGGAGCGCCAGCGCGACCGCGACCGACGCAAGCGCCAAGCCGTAGCGGACCAGCACCGCCGACACGGCGAGCGCGGGACCGTCCTGATCCGCCCTGTCCGATCGGCTCTCGGGTGCTCTCATTGCTGTCGATGGGGCGCCGGGAGAGAATAACGCGGCAAGCTGCCAGACCGGCCGGCCCGCTTCATTGACGGATATCAAGGCGGCTGCGGGGGTGACCGGAGCGGAACCGCGCGCGGCGAGGCGGAATTGAGAGCCATGGTTCACGTCTTCCTTCTCGGCGACTCGGTCTTCGACAACGCGGCCTATGTGGGCGGCGGGCCCGACGTGGTGCGGCAGCTCCAGGCGCTGCTGCCGGCCGGCGCGCAGGCGGGCCTGCGCGCGGTCGACGGGGCGGTCGTCGCAGACGTGGCCGGACAGCTCGCGCGCGTCCACTCCGCCGCCACCCATCTCGTGGTCAGCGTCGGCGGCAACGACGCCCTCGGCCACATCGACGTGCTGGAGGAGGAAGCCAACTCGGTCGCCACCGTCCTCGACCGCCTGGCCGCGATCCGCGCGTCCTTCGAGGCGGAGTACCGCACCATGCTGCGCACGGTGCTCGCCCGGCGGCTGCGCACCACGCTCTGCACCATCTACGAGCCGCGCTTCCCGGACCCGCGCCTGCGCAGGCTCGCCGCCGCCGGCCTCGTGCACTTCAACGACGTCATCGCGACCCAGGCCTTCGCTCACGGCCTGCCGCTGATCGAGCTGCGGCTGGTCTGCGACCGCGACGAGGACTTCGCCAACGCCATCGAGCCGTCCGAGACGGGCGGTGCGAAGATCGCCCGCGCGATCGCCCGCGTGCTCGCCGTGCACGATTTCGAGCAGGGGCGATCCGGGGTGTTCGTGCGCTGAGCCCGGCGGCCGCGACGGCGCGACGCCGCCGGCCGCGAGCCCGGCCGGACGCCGCCCGCAAGCGATTTTCCCGCGAGCGGCCGGATCGGGGCTTCCCAACCGTGCCGGGCGACACCACATCTGCGGCGAAAGGACTAGTCGTCGATGGATTCCGATCGTGCGCGCAGCTGGATGTGGTCCGAGGCGTGCGAGATGCTCGCGCGCGCCGAGCGGCTGCACCGGGAATTCGGCCGGCCCGTGCGTGTCGCTGCCCAGGTTCCGGCCTGGGAGCCGCCCGTCGACATCCTGGAGACCGAGCGCGAGGTGCTCGTGCTGTTCGCCCTTCCGGGCGTGGATCCGGACCATGTCGAGGCCGCCCTCCAGGAGGGCGATCTCGTCGTCGCGGGCACGCGGATCCTCCCGCCCGAGCTGCGCACGGCCGTGATCCACCGGCTCGAGCTGCCCCAGGGGCGTTTCGCCCGCCGGATCCGGCTGCCGGCCGGGCGCTACGACGGGGTGCATCGCCGCTCCGTCAACGGCTGCCTCCTGATCACGTTGCGCAAGGCGGGAGAAATCCGTGGCTGACATGAAGCTCCTCGGCGCCTCCGGCGAGGGCGCGGCGGCGTTCCCGCCTCTGCCGCCCGACGCCACCATCATCATCCCGGTGCGTTCGACCGTGCTGTTCCCGCAGCAGGTGATGCCGATCACGGTCGGCCGCGGCCGTTCCATCGCGGCCGCCCAGCAGGCCGTGCGCGAGCAGCGCCAGATCGGCGTGCTGATGCAGCGGCAGGCGGAACTCGACGATCCCAAGGCCGACGACCTGCACCGCATGGGCACGATCGCCAACGTGGCGCGCTTCATCACGGCACCCGACGGCACCCACCACCTGGTGCTGCAGGGCGATCAGCGCTTCCGGGTCATCGAGTTCCTGGAGGGCTGGCCGTTCTTCGTCGCGCGCGTCCTGCGCATCCCCGAGCCCGACACCCGCTCGCCCGAGATCGAGGCGCGCTTCCTGCATCTCAAGAGCCAGGCGGGCGAAGCCGTGCGATTGATGCCGCAGGCTCCCGACGAGCTGTTCCAGGCGATCCAGGCGATCGAATCGCCCGGCGGCCTCGCCGATCTCGCCGCCAGCTACATGGACGCGACGCCCGATGAGAAGCAGGAGATTCTCGAGACCGCCGATCTCGCGGCGCGCATCGACAAGGTCTCGGGCCTGCTCGCGCACCATATCGAGGTGCTGCGCCTCTCCCAGGAGATCGGCCAGCGCACCAAGGCGGCGCTGAGCGAGCGCCAGCGCGAGGTGCTGCTGCGCGAGCAGATGGCCGCCATCCAGCGCGAGCTCGGCGAGGGCGAGGCCGGCAAGGCCGAGGAAATGGCCGAGCTCGAGCAGGCGGTCGTCAAGGCCGGCATGCCGAAGGAGGTCGAGGAGCAGGCCCGCAAGGAGCTGCGCCGGCTCCAGCGCATGCCCGAAGCCGCGGCCGAGTACGGCATGATCCGGACCTATCTCGACTGGCTGATCGAGCTGCCCTGGACGCTGCCCGAGGAGAGCCCGATCGACATCCGCGAGGCGCGCCGCATCCTCGACGAGGATCATTTCGGGCTCGAGAAGATCAAGCGGCGCATCGTCGAGTATCTCGCGGTGCGCAAGCTCGCGCCGCACGGCAAGGCGCCGATCCTGTGCTTCGTCGGCCCGCCCGGCGTCGGCAAGACCTCGCTTGGCCAGTCGATCGCGCGCGCCATGGGGCGCAAGTTCGTGCGCGTCGCCCTCGGCGGCGTGCACGACGAAGCCGAGATCCGCGGCCACCGCCGCACCTATATCGGCGCGCTGCCGGGCAACATCATCCAGGCGATCCGCAAGGCGGGCACGCGCAACTGCGTCATGATGCTGGACGAGATCGACAAGCTCGGCGCGGGCGTGCACGGCGACCCGTCCTCCGCCATGCTCGAGGTCCTCGACCCGGAGCAGAACAACACCTTCCGCGACAACTATCTCGGCGTGCCCTTCGACCTGAGCCGCGTGGTCTTCCTCACCACGGCCAACATGCTGGACTCGATCCCGGGACCGCTGCGCGACCGGATGGAGGTGATCAGCCTGTCCGGCTACACGGCCGCCGAGAAGTCCGAGATCGCGCGCCGCTACCTGGTGCGGCGCCAGCTGGAGGCGAACGGCGTCTCGCCCGCTCAGGTCGAGATCGCCGAAGCGGCGCTGCGCGAGATCATCGACCGCTACACGCGCGAGGCCGGCGTCCGCAACCTCGAGCGGCGGATCGGCATGGTCCTTCGTCACGCCGCCGTGCGCATCGCCGAAGGCGAGGAGGGCCCGATCCGCATCGAGGCCGCCGACCTCGGCGCGATCCTCGGGCCGCCGCAGTTCGAGAGCGAGGTCGCGATGCGCACCAGCATCCCGGGGGTGGCGACCGGCCTCGCCTGGACCCCGGTCGGCGGCGACATCCTGTTCATCGAGGCGACGCGCGTACCCGGCACGAACCGGCTGATCCTGACCGGCCAGCTCGGCGAGGTCATGCGCGAGAGCGCGCAGGCTGCGCTCAGCATCGTCAAGAACCGCGCCGAGTCCTTCGGCATCGACGCGAGCCGCTTCGAGAAGACCGACATCCACATCCACGTTCCCGCGGGCGCGATCCCGAAGGACGGTCCGAGCGCCGGCGTCGCCATGTTCATGGCGCTGGTCTCGCTCCTGACCGATCGCACCGTGCGCAGCGACACCGCCATGACCGGCGAGGTCAGCCTGCGCGGCCTGGTGCTGCCGGTCGGCGGCATCAAGGAGAAGGTCGTGGCCGCGCATCGCGCCGGCATCCGGCGCGTCATGCTGCCGGCGCGCAACCGCAAGGATCTCGAGGAGATCCCCGAGGAGACCCGCCGCGAGATGGAGTTCGTCTGGCTCGAGCACGTCGAGCAGGCGGTCGCGGCCGCCCTCGAGCTCGCGCCGCCCGCCGACGAGGGCACCGAGCAGGCCGTGCGCCACCTCGCCGAGGCGCACGCCTGACCCGGGCGGCTCGGTCCCTGCCAGGATCGATCCGCGCCGGAAGCGGGAACCCGCCGAGCTGCTTGCGACCGGCCGGGCAGGGGTGCCGTCGCGCTCACCGAACCGTCGCGCGCTCCGGCACGACCTCGAACAGCAGCACCGAGCGGCCCGTGACCTCGTACTCGCTCTCGAAGGCGTGCGAGGGCCGGTCGTCGATGTCGGGACGGTTGGTGTCGACCAGGCACTCCCAGTGCGTCCCGCCGGGCACCTCGGGCAGCCGGAAGCGCACCACGTCGTCGTGGGCGTTGAGCACCAGCAGCAGCGTGCGGTCGGAGCCCTTGCGGCGGATGCCGGTCGGCTGCGCGCGCCCGTCGAGCAGCATGCCGAAGCAGCGGGCATTGCCGTCGGTCCACTGCTCCTGGGTCATCTCGGTACCGGCCGGGTCGAGCCAGGTCACGTCCTTGACGCCGATCTCCTCGTTGTAGGCGCCGGTGAGGAAGCGCCCGCGCCGGAACATCGGCTGGCTCTGCCGGATCGCGATCAGCCGCCGCGTGAACGCGGTGAGCCCGCGCGCGTCCTCGTCGACCGCCTCCCACTGCACCCAGCTGATGTCGTTGTCCTGCGCATAGGCGTTGTTGTTGCCGCGCTGCGTGCGCGCGAACTCGTCGCCCGCCAGGATCATCGGCGTGCCGCGCGAGAACAGCAGCGTCGCCAGCAGGTTGCGCATCTGCCGGAAGCGCAGCGCGCGGATCTGCGGATCGTCGGTCGGCCCCTCGACGCCGTGATTGTGGGAGAGGTTGTGGGCGTGGCCGTCGCGGTTCTCCTCGCCGTTCGCCTCGTTGTGCTTCTCGTCGAAGGAGACGAGGTCGTTGAGCGTGAAGCCGTCATGCGCCGCGATGAAGTTGACCGAGGCCCAGGGCTTGCGCCCGCGCTTGTCGAACAGGTCGGGCGAGGCCGAGAGACGCGTCGCCATGTCGCCGAGCGTGCCCGGGTCGCCGCGCCAGAAGGCGCGCACCGTGTCCCGGAAGCGGTCGTTCCACTCGGCCCAGCCGGGTGAGAAGCGGCCGACCTGGTAGCCGCCGGGACCGCAGTCCCAGGGCTCGGCGATCAGCTTCACCTGGCTCAGGATCGGGTCCTGCCGGCAGGAGTCGAGGAAGCCGCCGCCCTCGTCGAAGCCGTAGGGCTCGCGCGCCAGGATGGTCGCGAGGTCGAAGCGGAAGCCGTCCACGTGCATCTCCTGCACCCAGTAGCGCAGCGAGTCCGCCACCATCTGCAGCACGCGCTGGTGGCTGAGGTTGACCGTGTTGCCGGTGCCGGTGTCGTTGATGTAGTAGCGCGGGTCCGGCGCCAGCCGGTAGTACGACGCGTTGTCGATCCCCTTGAAGGACAGCGTCGGGCCGAGCTCGTTGCCTTCGGCCGTGTGGTTGTAGACCACGTCGAGGATCACCTCGATGCCGGCGTCGTGGAAATGGGCGACCATCTCCTTGAACTCGTTCACCACCGTGCCGGCGAGATAGCGCGGCTGCGGCGCGAAGAAGCCGATCGTGTTGTAGCCCCAGTAGTTGCGCAGGCCCCTGTCGACCAGATAGCTGTCGTCGACATAGGCGTGCAGCGGCAGCAGCTCGACCGCGGTGACGCCGAGGTCGCGGATGTGGTCGACCACTTCCTTCTGCATCAGGCCCGCGCAGGTGCCGCGCAGCCCCTGCGGCACGGCCGGATGGCGCATCGTGTAGCCGCGCACATGCATCTCGTAGACGATGGTGCGCTCCCACGGGATCTGCAGCCGCCGGTCGTGGCCCCAGGTGAAGGCCGGGTCGATCACCCGGCACTTCGGCATGCAGGGCGCGCTGTCGCGCGCGTCGAAGGAGAGGTCGCCGTCCTCGGCGCCGATCGTGTAGCCGAACAGGGCCGGGTCCCAGGTGAGCTTGCCCAGGATCTGCTTGGCGTAGGGGTCGAGCAGGAGCTTGTTGGGGTTGAAGCGGTGACCGGCGGCCGGCTCGTAGGGGCCGTGCACCCGGTAGCCGTAGAGCATGCCGGGGCGCGCGTCCGGCAGGTAGCCGTGCCAGACCTCGTCGGTGTATTCCGGCAGCTCGATGCGCGCGACCTCGCTCTTGCCGTAGCGGTCGAACAGGCAGAGCTCGACCTTGGTCGCATGGGCCGAGAACAGGGCGAAGTTGACCCCGAGCCCGTCCCAGGTCGCCCCGAGCGGGTAGGGCATGCCTTCCTGCACGCGCCAGCTCCGGCGCGGGACGGAGTCCGTCTTCGCAGGCGGGGACACAATCTCGGTCGGCGTATCCATGGGGGCAAGCTCGCGCGATGCCGGTTCAACGCGCGGCCCGCCAAACGGTTCACGCGCCATTCGCGATCCACCCGGCGGCCGTTGTCAGCGGCGCGGCGCCGCCCAGGGGCGTGACGCCCGGTCGCGCGTCTCGAACTGCGCGATCTGCTCGCGATAGCTGAGCGTCAGGTCGAGGTCGTCCCAGCCGTTGAGCAGCTTGAGCCGCCGGACCGGGTCGATCGCGAAAGAGAGGGTGACCGGGCCGCACGCGATCGTGCAGCTCTCGAGATCGACGGCGGCCCGGCCATGGGCCTCGACCGCGGCGAGCAGGCGCTCGATCTCCGGCGCGCCTACCTCGGCCGTGAGCAGCCCGTTGTTCACGGCATTGCCCGCGAAGATGTCGCCGAAGCTGGTCGCCACCACGCAGCGGATGCCGAAGTCGGCCAGCGCATAGACCGCGGCCTCGCGCGAGGAGCCGACGCCGAAGGCGTGGCGGGCGACCAGGATCTGCTGGCCCGGGGCGAGGGGGAAGCCGCGCGGCCGGCCCTGCGCGTCGAAGCGCAGGTCGCGGAACAGGAAGTCGCCATAGCCCTGCGCGCGCGGCGTCTTGAGGTATCGGGCCGGCAGGATCTGGTCGGTGTCGACATTGTCGAGCCGCAGCGCCGCCGCGGGGCCCTCGAGAGTGCGCAGCGGCTGCATCAGCGCGTTTCCCTGATGAGCGGCCGCACGTCAGCGAGATGGCCCGCGACGGCGGCGGCCGCCACCATCGCGGGCGACATCAGGTGCGTGCGCGCGCCCGGCCCCTGGCGGCCGCGGAAGTTGCGGTTGGTCGTCGAGGCGCAGCGCTCCCCGGGCGGCACCAGATCGCCGTTGATGCCGACGCACATGGAGCAGCCCGAGGCGACCCATTCGAGGCCCGCCGCCGTGAACACGCGGTCGAGGCCCTCCTGCTCGGCCTGGCGCTTCACCAGCGAGGAGCCGGGCGAGACCAGCCCCGGTACCTTGGCCGTGCGGCCCGCGAGCACCGCGGCCGCCGCGCGCAGGTCCTCGATGCGCGCATTGGTGCACGAGCCGATGAACACCCGGTCGATGCGGATATCGGTGAGCTTCTGCCCGGGCGTGAGTGCCATGTAGTCGAGCGCGCCGCGCATGGCCGCGGCCCGTGCCGGATCGCGCTCGCGCGCCGGGTCCGGCACGCGGGCATCGATCGGCAGCGCGTCCTCGGGGCTCGTGCCCCAGGTCACGACCGGCGCGATCCCGCTCGCGTCGAGCGCGACCTCGCGATCGAACGCGGCATCGGCATCGGAGGGGAGCGCGCTCCACGCCGCGATCGCGCGGTCGAGCGCCGCGCCCTGCGGCGCGAACGGCCGGCCCCGCACATAGGCGAAGGTGGTCTCGTCCGGCGCCACCATCCCGCAGCGCGCGCCGCATTCGATCGACATGTTGCACAGCGTGAGCCGGCCTTCCATGCCGAGCCCGCGGACGGCGCTGCCCGCATACTCGATGGCATGGCCGTGCGCGCCATTCGCCCCGATGCGCGCGATGATCGACAGGATGATGTCCTTGGCCGCGACGCCGGGCGCCAGCCGCCCGTCCACGGTGACGCGCATGCGCTTCGGCTTCACCTGCCAGAGCGTCTGGGTGGTGAGCACATGCGCGACCTCGGAGGCGCCGATGCCGAACGCGAAAGCCCCGAAGGCGCCGTGGGTCGAGGTGTGGCTGTCGCCGCACACGACCAGGAGGCCCGGCAAGGTGAGACCCTGCTCGGGGCCGACCACGTGCACGATGCCCTGGCGCGGGTCGTCGAGGCCGAACAGCGTGATGCCGTGCGCCGCCGTGTTGGCGGCGAGCTGTTCCACCATGCGGGCGATCGCGGGATCCGCGATCGGCCCGCTGCGGCGCGTCGGCACGTAGTGGTCGGCGATGCCGAAGGTGAGGGCCGGGCGCGCCACCGCGCCGCCGCGCGCGCCGAGCTTGTCGAAGGCGTGGAACGAGCCCTCGTGCACGAAGTGGCGGTCGACCCACAGCAGCGACTCCCCGTCGTCGCGGCGCACGATCTCGTGGCACTCCCAGAGCTTGTCGAACAAGGTGAGCGGGGCGGTCATCGCAATGAGATGGCGGTTCTCGGGCCTGCACGCAATTGAGGCGTCCTGCCTCCCGTTTGACATTGTCTCAGTCTGCCTATCAAATACAGTCCGTAAAGAGGACAAAGTTTCGCGGGGAGGGCGCGCGTGCAGCGGCTCGCCGACGGCAAGGCGCGACAGATCTACCTGGTGCTGCGCGACCGCATCACCAGCGGCGCCATGCCCTTTGGCGCCAAGCTGCCGCCGGAGCCGGCGCTGGCCGAGACTCACGGCGTGGCCCGCATCACGGTGCGCCGCGCGCTCGCCCGCCTCGCCGCCGAGGGCCTGGTCGAGCGGCGTCCCTCCGCCGGCACCCGCGTGGTGTTCGAGCGCACGGCGCCGCCGGTCACCGCCGACATCGCCAACGTGCTCGCGGCATTGAAGGAGATGGGGCGCCGCACCGGCGTGCGGCTCCTCGCCTTCGCCTATGGCGAGCCGCCGGCGCCGATCGGCGAGGCGCTCGGCCTGTCCGCGCGCGAGCGCGTCCAGCGCTCGGTGCGCGTGCGCCTCGTCGACGGCGCGCCGTTCTCCTTCCTCACGACCCACGTGCCGGAGCGCATCGGTGTCACCTATTCGGAGAGCGAGCTCGCGACCCAGCCGCTGCTCGCACTGCTCGACCGCTCGGGCGTGAAGGCAGAGCGCGCGACCCAGACCATCGGCGCCGCGCTCGCGACCCCCGAGGTCGCGCGCGCGCTCGAGGTCGACGTCGGCGCGCCGCTGATCGAGCTCACCCGCGTCGTCTTCGACCAGGACGGCCGCGGCATCGAGCACCTGCACGCCTTCTACCGTCCCGACCGCTACAATTTCCGCATGGATCTCGCCCGCACCGGCGCCACCGGCGAGCCCGAATGGTCGCCGGTCGGCCACGTCGCGCTGCCGAAGGCGCCGCGCAGGACTGTCACGAAGACCACGACCAAGAGCACCAGGCGGGTGCCGGCATGAAGATCGCGTCAAACACCGGAGAGGAGCTGTCGATGTCCGAGCGTCCATTGAATGTCAGCCGCCGCAAGTTCCTGCAGTCCAGCGCCGCCGGCGCCGCGCTCGCCGCGACCGGCTCGGTGGCGATGCCGGGCGTGCTGCGCGCCCAGGCCGCCCCGATCAAGGTCGGCGTCCTCCAGCCCGTCACGGGCGCGCTCGCCTATGACGGCCAGCAGGGCCGCATCGGCGCCGAGCTCGCGATCCGCGACATCAACGCCGCCGGCGGGATCAAGGCGCTCGGCGGCGCCAAGCTCGAGATGGTGTTCGGCGATGCGCGCTCGACCCCCGAAGGCGGCACCCAGGAGGTCGAGAAGATGCAGGCGGCGGGCGTCGCCGCGATCGTCGGCGGCTTCGCCTCGCCGATCTGCCTCGCCACCACCCAGGCGGCCGCGCGCTACGACCTTCCCTACATCGTCGACGTCGGCGTCTCCGATCAGATCGTCAAGCGCGGCCTGAAGAACACCTTCCGCTTCGGTCCCGGCTTCGGCACCGTCGCGACCCAGGCCCTCGACAACCTGGCGCGCATCAACGACGCCGCCGGCAAGCCCGCCAAGACCGTGGTGCTGGTGCACGAGGACGGCCTGTTCGGCTCCGGCCTCGCCAAGCTGATGGCGGCCGAGCTGCCGAAGCGCGGCTTCGAGGTGCTCGAGATGATCGCACACCCCACCCCGACCCGCGACATGTCCAACGTCGCGCTGCAGATCAAGGCCAAGAATCCCGATCTGGTGATCCCTTCGAGCTACTACGGCGAGTTCGTGCTGCTTTCGCGCACCATGCAGCAGCAGCGCATCCGTCCGAAGGGCATCTATGCGGTGCTCAACGGCGCCGCCTCCAATTTCCGCTTCGTGAAGGAATTCCCCGAGGCCGCCAACCACGTGATGGACTGCAATCACTGGCACGACCCGCGCAAGCCGAAGGCGCTCGAGCTGCGCAAGGAGGTCGAGGGCAAGGGCAATTTCTGGACCTACAACATCCCGATGAACTACTCGGCCGTGCTGCTCCTCGCCGATGCGATGGAGCGCGCCAAGTCGGCCGACCGCGCCAAGATCATCGAGGCGCTCGCGGGCTCGACCTTCGCGGGCCACATCATGCCCTACGGGCCGACCAAGTTCGCCGACGGCCAGAACACCGGCGCCGCGCCCGTCAACACCCAGGTGCAGGGGAACGACATCAAGGTGATCTTCCCCGAGACCTTCGCCGACGCCAAGCCGGTCTTCCCGGTTCCGGCGTAAAGCCCGCCCGAAGGATCCGCTCCGCCGTCCCGCGACGGCGGAGCGGCTTCGAGTCCGTCCGCATGTTCTCGCCCGAGATCGTCATTACGGCCGTGCTCAACGGCCTGCTCACCGGCGCGGTCTACGCGCTGGTGGCGCTCGGGCTCACCCTCGTCTACGGGGTGCTGCACATCATCAACTTCGCCCACGGCGCGCTCCTGACCACGGCCATGTTCGGCGTGCTGGTGCTGCGCCTCGGCTTCGGCATCGACCCCTATCTCGCGATCCTGGTCCTCACGCCGGCCTTCTACCTGCTGGGCTACGCCCTGCAGCGCTTCGTGATCGGCCCGGCGAGCCACGGCAGCGACGCCAATATCCTGCTGGTCACCCTCGGGCTCGCGATCGTCATCGAGAACGCGCTGCTCGCCGTGTTCCGCTCCGACACGCGCTCGATCGACGTGCCCTATGCCTTCGAATCCGTCGACATCGGCATCGCGCTGCTGGCGCTGCCGCGGGTGATCGCGCTCGCGGTCTCGATCGCGGTGGCGCTCGCGATGTGGGCGATCCTCGCGCTCACCGACATCGGCAAGGCGATCCGTGCCGTCGCCAAGGAGAAGCTCGGCGCCGCCCTCGTCGGCATCGACGTCGCCCACGTCTACGCGGTCACCTTCGGCCTCGGCACCGCCTCGCTCGCGGTCGCGGCCTGCCTGCTGATGCCGACCTTCTACGTCACGCCGCGCGTCGGCAACGCCTTCGTCTTCGTCGCCTTCACGATCGTCGTGCTCGGCGGCATGGGGTCGATCCCGGGCGCGCTGGTCGGCGGGCTGTTCATCGGCGTGGTCGAGAGCCTGAGCGGACTCTATTTCGGCGAGAGCCTCGGCCAGATCGGCATCTTCCTGATCTTCATCGCCATCCTGCTGTTCCGCCCGACCGGCCTGTTCGGAGCCCGGGCATGACCGCGCGCGACGTGCTTCCGATCGTCGTCGTGGTGGCGCTGCTGGCGCTGATCCCGCCGCTCGTCTCCTCCAACACGGTCCTCAATTTCCTGGTCTTCACCCTGATCATCGCGCTCGCCGCGCAAGGCTGGAACATCCTCGGCGGCTATGGCGGCCAGTATTCCTTCGGCCACGCCGTGTTTTTCGGCACCGGCGCCTACGCGACCGCGGTGCTGCAGGTGCATGCCGGGCTCAATGCCTGGCTGACCTTCGGCCTCGGCATCGCGGCCGGCGCGCTCGTCGGCTTCGTCATCGGCTTCCTGTCGTTCCGCTCGGGCCTGCGCGGGTCCTATTTCGCCCTGGTCACGCTCGCCTTCGCCGAGGTGTTCCGCATCGTCGCCAATGCGGCGGGGCTGACCGGCGGCGCCGCCGGCATCCTGATCAAGCTCGACGTGCGCCCCGAGAACTTCCAGTTCCAGAGCCGCGGCGCCTTCGTCTGGATCGGCCTCGGCCTCGTCGCCGCCGTGCTGCTCGCGACCCGCGCCATCGAGCGCGCGCGCTTCGGCGCCTACCTGACGGCGGTGCGCGAGAACGAGGACGCCGCGCGCGCCCTCGGTGTCGATCCCTTCCGGGTGAAGCTCGCCGCCATCACGCTCTCGGCCGCGGTCACCGCCGCCGCCGGCTGCCTCTACGCCCAGTACTTCCTGTTCCTCGACGCCAACATCGCCTACGGCGCCTGGATCTCGGTCGAGGCCCTGGTCGCGCCCATCATCGGCGGCATCGGCACGGTGTTCGGTCCGCTGGTCGGCGCGCTCGCCCTGCAGGGCCTCGGCCACCTCACCAGCCACGTCGCGGGCGAGGTCCCGGGCATCGACCTCGTGGTCTTCGGTGTCCTGCTGATCGTCATGGTCGCCTTCGCGCCGGAAGGCATCGTCGGCCTGCTCGCGCGCCTGCGCCGGCTCGGCCGGCGCCGGCCGGCGGAGGCCACGTGATGCTGCGGGTCGAGGGCATCACCAAGCGCTTCGGCGGCTTGACCGCCGTCGACGACGCGTCGCTCACCGCGCCGGAGGGCGTGATCACGGGCCTGATCGGCCCGAACGGCGCCGGCAAGACCACGCTGTTCGCGGTCATCGCCGGCTTCGAGCCGCCGAGCCGGGGCCGCGTGATCTTCGACGGCGAGGACATCACCCGCGAGCCGCCGCATCGCCGCGCCGCCCGCGGCATCGCCCGCACCTTCCAG
>PQAH01000262.1 GCA_003105195.1 Bradyrhizobiaceae bacterium | reverse complement strand
GGCGCCGAGCGCCTGCGGCTCGCGCCCGGCGCCGCGCCGCGGCGCGCCGAGGCGGTCGTGCCGGTCCGCACCCGCGCCTGGCCGCGTCAGCCGGTCGTCACCGTGAGCCGCTCGCATTTCGACGCCGCGACCGCCGCCTTCGTCGCGGGTCTCGGTCCGCTGCAGCCGCTGCCCTGCGGATCGTCCGTCAAGTTCTGCCGCATCGCCGAGGGCGCCGCGGACCTCTATCCGCGGCTTGCGCCGACCTTCGAGTGGGACGTCGCGGCCGGTCATGCGGTGCTCGCCGCCGCGGGCGGCCGGGTCGAGACGCCGGCCGGAGGCTCGCTCGTCTATGGCGCCCGCGCCCCCGACTTCCGCATTCCGGCCTTCGTCGCCTGGGGCGACCCGCAGGCCCCGGCGCGCCGCCGGCCCCGACCCTAGCGTGTTCCGCCGAAGCAGGCACCGGTTCGGCGCGGAGAATGCGACCGGATCAAGAATCTAGGGTGCCAGCACCCGCAGCAAGTCGGGCCAGCGCACCTCGGCGGCGCCGATCATGGGGGCGGGATTCTTCGCGAAGCTGTCACGGTCCTCGGCCGTGTGGAACAGATAGAGCCGGTTGCCGGCGCGCACCCACAGGTCGGGATGGCCCGGGGTCGCGACCCCGCGCGCGACCCCGACCGGGTCGTAGCCGCCGAAGCGCGGCATATAGATGTCGGGATCGGCCGCGAAAGCGGCGCGGTTGCCGGCATTGCGGAACCGCCAGATCACGCCGGCGTGCCGGAGCTCGAACGCGGCCAGGCCGCGCGTGGGCTTCGCGTCCGTGAAATAGGCGACCGGATCGTAGCCGAAGATCGCGAGCCCGGTGCGCCAGTCCGTGACGATCCGCTCAGTGGTCGCGGCCGCCGACGGTCCGGCCGCCGCGAGCCAGAGCCACGGGACCAGAAAGGCGAGCGCCGCCCGCGACTTCCGTGCCTGCCGTGCTGGCGTCATAGTTGTTCCCGAATGTCTCGCGATTCGAGGGTCGGCCCGGATGCTACGAGCCCTGTCGTATGCAACGCGTTAAGCCCCCTGCCCAGCCAACCGGAGTCTTCATGCGCGCCGTCCTCCGCCTTCTCGCCCTCGCGATCCTGCTGACTGGCGCGCTGGTCGCGCCCGCCTCCGCCCAGCAGGGGCAGCCGCGCCCGAACACCTACAGCCCCAACGAGATCCTCGATGCCGGCCACCGTTTCTTCGGGGGCATCTCGCGCGGGCTCGCCAGCATCGTCGAGCGCGCCTTCAGCCAGTGGGGCCAGCCGAACGGCTACATCCTGGGCCAGGAGGCGGGGGGCGCCTTCATCGGCGGCCTGCGCTACGGGGAGGGTACCCTGTACACCAAGAACGCCGGCGACCTGAAGGTCTACTGGCAGGGACCGACGCTCGGCTGGGACGTCGGCGGCGAGGGCGCCCGCACCATGATGCTGGTCTACAACCTGCCGTCCACTTCCGCGGTCTACCAGCGCTTCGGCGGCATCGACGGCTCGGCCTACTTCATCGGCGGGCTCGGCATGACGGCACTGACCGCCAACCGGATCGTCCTCGTGCCGATCCGCTCGGGCGTCGGCGTGCGGCTCGGTGCCAATGTCGGCTACCTCAAGTTCACCCCGCAGGCGACCTGGAACCCGTTCTGAGTTCCGGCCCGCCGTCCGCGCGGCTGCGCCCCGATTCAGGTTAACGATTCGGCAAGCTGGCGATTGCGCCGCCGCCATGCCATGGTGAACGCCGCGTTAGCGTGGGGTCGGAGACGTTGTTCCCATGATCGAGCCGATCATGTTTTTTGGCCTCGGCTTCCTGGCCGCGAGTCTCGCCGGGCTCGTGATCCTGCCCTTCGTCCATGGTCGTGCCGTGCGCCTGACCATGCGGCGGCTCGAGGCCGCCACGCCGCTCTCCATGGCCGAGATCCAAGCCGACAAGGACCAACTGCGCGCCGAGTTCGCGATGTCGACCCGGCGCCTGGAGATGAGCGTCGACCAGCTCAAGGCCAAGACCACCAGCCAGCTCGCCGATCTCGGCAAGAAGAGCGAGGCGATCAGCCGCCTGAAGGCGGAGCTCGGCGAGAAGACCGCCACCATCTTCGCGCTCGAGGCGCGCGAGAAGGCGCTCAAGGATCAGCTGCACGCGACCGAGGACGAGCTCGCCACCAAGACCACCAACCTGCGCGACGCCGAGCGCTCGCTCGCCGAGAAGGTGGCCGAGCTCGGGCGGCTCTCGGGCGACCTCACCGAGACCACGCTCGCCTCCGACAGCCAGCGCGTCGAGATCATCGCCCTCAAGACCCAGGTGGACAGCCTCAAGGACCGCGTCTCCGGGCTCGAGCGCGACGTGAAAGAGACCGAGACCCGGCTCGTCCGCGAGAAGCAGGCGCACGAGCACGCCAGCAAGGAGCTCAGCGACGAGCGCGGCAAGGTCGAGAACCTCGGCGTCCGCGTGGCGCAGCTCGAGCGCCAGCTCGCCGCGCAGACCAACGAGGCGGAGGCGCTGAGCCGCCGCGTTGCAGACCTCGAAACGCGGCTCGGCGACCAGACCCGCACGCTGGCCGAGCGCGAGCGCGAGCGCGACCAGCTCCGCCGCGACCTCGAGGCCGCGCAGCGCATCGAGGCGGACCTGCGCCAGGAGCTCGCCTCCATCGACCGCCGCTACGGCAGCGCGACCGAGGCGCTACGCGCCGAGAAATCACTCGCCGAGACCCAGCTCGATAAGGCGCGCGAGGAGCGGGCCAAGCTGCAGCGCGACCTCAACGCGCTCAAGCACGAGGCCGAGGAGACCTGGGCCGCCGAGCGGGTCGAGAACGCATTGCTGCGCGAGCGAATCAACGACGTGGCCGCCGAGGTGGCGCGCCTCACCGCGGCGCTGGAAGGCCCCGAATCGCCGATCGAGACCATCCTGGCCCGCGATGCCTCGCTCACACCGGCTGCCAATGGCCCTGCCAAGCGCGGCGGCGAGGGTGGCGAGGAAGCCGCCAAGGGCAGCCTCGCCGACCGCATCCGCTCGCTGCAGTCGCGCGCCTCCCGGGTCACGTCCGCGACCTGAGGCCGCCTTCCCCGGTTCGTCCGTTGCCCGCGCGGACCTTGTTCAGGAACACGCGGGCACATCCGAGGGTCCCCCTCGATGCTCCGTCGATGCGCGAAGCGCGCGATGCTCGTTCTCGCGGCCGGCGCGATCGCCGCCGCCGATCTCGCGCCGGCGGCGGCCGAGAACACCCAGGTTGCGGCGCGCCGCGCCGCCGAGCGCCGGCATTTCAGCGACGCCGAGATCGTTGCCGGCTTCTTCAAGATCGCCTTCGGCGCCGAGCTGCACGTGGCGGGACGCGTCGACCGCATCCGCAAGTTCGACGGCCCCGTGCGCGTATTCATCGACGGCGCCGCGCGATCGAGCCGCCGCCGCCAGCTCGCCGGCGTGATCGCCGACATCCGGCGTCACGTCGCCCATCTCGACATCGCGCTCACCGACGCGCGCAACGCCGCCAACGTGCTGGTGCGGCTGGTGCGCGACCGCGATCTCTCCCGCGCGCTGCGCCTCGCCTATGGGCGCGACCGCGCGCGGCGCATCCAGCGCTCGCTCGAGCCGCAGTGCCTGTCGGGCTTCCGCAAGGACGGCGACTACCGGATCGTCCACTCGGACGTGTTCTTGGTGGTCGACGTCGGCGACTTCACCTTCCTGGACTGCGCCTACGAGGAGCTGCTGCAGGCGCTCGGGCCCATCAACGACGACCCGAGCGTGCCCTGGACCATGTTCAACGACGAGGTCCAGATGGGCTTCTTCGGCGTCTACGACCAGTATCTCCTCAACATCCTCTACCACCCGCGCGTTCGTCCCGGCATGACGCGGACCGAGGTGCAGGCGCTGCTCCCCGAGATCCTCCCCGAGATCCGCAGCTTCGTGGCCGAGGCGAACGATCTCGGGCCCGGACCGTGATGCCACTCGGCCTCACCCCTTCCCGATCGCCTTCTCGAGGAACGCCAGCGAGCGCTTCCAGGCGAGCGCGGCGCTCTCGGCGTGGTAGCTCGCCCGCTCGTCGCAATGGAAGCCGTGGCCGGCGCCCTGGTAGACGTGGATCTCGCAGTCCGGCCGCTTGCGGCGGATCTCCTCCACGGCGCTCATCGGGATGTGGTCGTCCTTCTCGCCGAAATGCATCTGCGTCGGGCATTTCGGCGTCTCGTCGGCGAAGCGCGCGATGCCGCCGCCGTAGTAGCAGACCGCGGCCGCGATGCCGGCGAGCCGCGTCGCCGAGAGGAACGCAATGGTGCCGCCCATGCAGAAGCCGATCACCGCGACCGACCCGAGCCCCTTGAGCTCCTCCGCCGCCGCGGCGGTGTCGCGCAGCATCGCGTCCCAGTCCGGCGTCTCGATGAACTTGCGCGCCTTGGCGACCTCCTCGGGCGAATAGCCGGACTGGAAGTCGCGCGCCGTGCGGTCGAACAGCGCCGGCGCGAGCGCCGCATAGCCGGCCTCGGCGATGCGGTCGCAGACCGCGCGGATGTGGTGGTTGACCCCGAAGATCTCCTGCACGACCACCACGCCGCCCCGGGGCTTGCCGGCCGGATCGGCGCGATAGGCACCGAGGCGATGGCTGTCGGCGGCGACGAGGGTGAGCGGCTGTCCCATGCGATCCTCCCGGATTGGCTTCACGGTCTTGTGCGGAGACTTTTCTCGCACGCGGATCCGGAGCCGTGTTCGGCCTCTCGGGCGGCGCGCGCTCCGGCGCGCGCGACGTTATCGCGTCGCCGCCGGGATTTCCACCGGCTCAGCCCGCGTTGCGGTAGGCGGCCGGCGAGATCACGGTCCACAACAGGATCTTGAGATCGAGCAGCAGCGACCAGTTCTCGATGTAGTGCAGGTCGTACTTGATCCGCTGCTCCATCTTCTCCTGCGTATCGGTCTCGCCGCGCAGGCCGTTGACCTGCGCCCAGCCCGTGATGCCGGGCTTGACCTTGTGGCGGCGCGCGTAGCGGGCGATGCGCCGTCCGTAGTCGTGGTCGTGGGAGAGCGCGTGCGGGCGCGGGCCCACCAGCGACATGTCGCCGATGATGACGTTGAACAGCTGCGGGATCTCGTCCAGGTTCCAGCGCCGCAGCCACCGGCCGACGCGCGTGATCCGCGGATCCTCGCGGCCCGCCTGCGGCACCACCTCGCCGTCCTCGAGGGTGTGCATGGTGCGGAATTTCACGATCCGGAACGGCTGCTGGTTGAATCCGTAGCGGCGCTGCAGGAAGAACACGGGACCCGCGCTGTCGAGCTTGATCAGCGCCGCGATCGCGATCATCAGCGGGGTGAGCGCCACCAGGGCGAGGCTCGCCGCGAGCGCATCGAAGGCGCGCTTGAGGGCGAGCTCCAGCCGCGACAGCGGCACGCGTGTGAGCTGCAGGCTGACGAAGTCGCCGAGGCGCGACAGGCGCGCGTCCTGGAACTGCTGGAGGATGCGCTCGGGCCCGAGATGGATCTCGGCCGGCAGGACCATGAATCGGTCGACGCAGATGTCGACCGCCTCGCTCGCGGACCACGGCAGCATCAGCACCACGGCGTCCGGCGCGAGACGGCGCGCGCCCTCGATCGCGGCGTCGAGATCGGCTTGCAGGCTTTCCTGCCATTCCTGCGGCGGTGCGTCGCGCCGCAACGGACTGACGAAACGGCAGCCGGTCAGCAGCATGCCGCTGGTGTGCGCGTCGTAGTGCTCGACGAAGGCGCGGATGCCGGCGGCGGTGCCGAACAGGAACACCCGCCGCAGGCACAAGAGGCCCGAATGGCTCGCCAGCATCGCCAGCTGGACGACCGCGAGCCGCGAGACGATCAGCACCGGGAAGGTGCAGGCATAGAACAGGAGCATCGAGCCGCGGGAATAGATCTCGATGCTCTTGGTGACGAAGCCGAGGATCAGGAGCGCGACGAAGGTCAGGCTCCAGAGCTGGAGGATCCGCGCGGCCTGCGGCCGTGCGGCGATCAGGTTCGGCGCGGCGTAGTCGCCGCGCACCAGGCTCGCGATCGCGAACACGCTCGCCGCCGCGGTGCCGACCTTGAGGAAGGCGTCGATCGGGCCGAGCGAGTCGTGCATCGCGAGATGGTAGGCGATGCCGATGGCGCAGGAGGTCACGACGATCGCGGCGACGTCGGCCGCGAACACCGTCGCCGAGATCAGGCCGCGCGAGAGCGCCAGCAGGCCACCCGTGTCGGCCCGGGATACCAGTGAATGGCCCTGCTGGATGTTCATGGAACCGTGACAGTCCTCACACCGCGGCCGCCGCTGCCCCAATTCGGGACCACGCGAGCCCGGTGTCGGAGGAGTCGCGAATTCCGTGCCATGCAGGATGGCACACGGGCGCGCCGCGCCATGCGCTGTCGCGCCGGCGCTTAAGGTTAACGAGTGGTTGACGTCGATCGCCCCGTCCCGGCTTGGTAAAGAGGACCCGACAGGGACGTATGCAATGCCGAACAGGACCGACGAACCGCGGCGCCGCGACGACGCGGACTGGCGGCACGCCTGGAACGCGATCGGGCAGCTCGCCACGGCGCGCAGCATTCTCGAGACGGACTTCCCCCCGTCGCGTATCCGCAAGTCGGTGCCGCGCCGCGGCGCCGCCGACTCATTCCAGCTTCAACCGACGTACGAATCCGCCCAGGCGCGCGAGCAGCAGCTCGAGCGCGATCTCGCCGAGATCGCCGCGGTCACCCGCGCGCTGCAGCGCGCCGAGCCGTCGCTCGAGCCCTGGACCGCGCCGGGCGAGACGGCGCCGGCGCGGCCGCGCATCGCCGTCTGGACCCTGATGGGAATCGTCTGGACGGCGACCTGTCTCGTCGCCGTCGCGGTCGCGCTGGCGGTGCTTCAATTCCTCTAGCGCATGTTCCGGCGAAGTGGATACCGGTTCGCCGACAAGTACATGCGCCAAGCAAGAGCCTATCCCCGTTTCCGGTCGAAGCGCTGGGCCGGGCGGATTCGATTCGAGCGGAAATGGCTGTAGAGCATCCTCCGCCGAAGTGGAATGCGCTCTGAGCGGGCGTCGCGGCGTCGCCCGCCCGCGCTCCGCCGATCGATCGCCTCACAGCGACGGCAGGCCGAGCTCGCGCCGCAGGATCTCGACCACGCGTCCCGCCTTCTCGCCCATGCCGTACCAGAGCGGCAGGCGCAACAGGCGTCCCGCGATGTCGTCCGTCACGGTCAGCTCGCCCTGCGTCCGCCCGAAGCGCTGCCCCGCCGGCGCGGAATGCAGCGGAATGTAGTGGAAGCTCGCCGTGATCCCGTGCGAGCGGAACTTGCCGATCAGGCCGTCCCGCTGGGCCCGGTCGCCGCACAGCACGTAATAGATGTGCGCGTTGTGGACGCAGTGGTCCGGCACGATCGGCCGCCGCAGCAGCCCGGCGCCCTCGGCGTCCTCCAGCGCCGCGTGGTAGAATCCCCAGCTGCGCAGGCGGTCGTCGATGATCTCCCGCGCGGACTCCAGCTGCGCGCGCAGCACGGCGGCCGTGATCTCGCTCGGCAGGAACGAAGACCCGACGTCGACCCAGGTGTACTTGTCCACCTGGCCGAGCAGGAAGGCGGTACGGTTCGTCCCCTTCTCCCACAGGATCCGCGCGCGATCCGCGTGGGTCGCATCGCGCAGCGCCAGCGCCCCGCCCTCCCCCGAGACGACGTTCTTGGTCTCGTGGAAGCTGAAGCATCCCATGTCGCCCAGCGTTCCGGCCGGGCGCCCCTTGTAGCTGGCGCCGATCGCCTGCGCGGCGTCCTCGACCACCGCCAGGCCGTGCCGCGTCGCGATCGCGTTGATCGCGTCCATCTCGGCGCAAACGGCCGCGTAGTGCACCGGGAAGATCGCGCGCGTGCGCGGCGTGACGGCCGCCTCGATCAGCGTCTCGTCGATGTTGAGCGTGTCCGGCCGCACGTCGACGAACACCGGCCTGGCGCCGCGCAGCACCACCGCATTCGCGGTCGAGACGAAGGTGAACGACGGCATGATGACCTCGTCGCCCGGCGCGAGGCCGCACAGCAGCCCGGCGAGCTCGAGCGCGGTGGTGCACGACGTCGTCAGCAGCACCTGGTGGGCGCCGAGCGCCTCCTTCAGTCGGTCCTGGCACCAGCGCGTGTGCGGGCCGTCGCCGGCGAGGCGCCGCGCCTCCAGCGCCTCGCGGATCAGCTCGAGCTCGCGGCCGACGACCGGAGCCCGGTTGAAGGGAATCGCATTCTGAACCTGCAGCATCGCCGCGCCTCCGGCCGGTTTCCAGGACCGATAGAATCTTATCGGTCCGAAGCCGCCGGTATGCCAGCGCCGCGCTGCGGTTGCGCGGCTTAACCTTAATGCCTCGCATTTTATCTAATAAGGTTATCGTCCGGATATTTAATCGTGTTTTGCGCTTCCGCGTATAGTCGCGCCCGGCAAAGTGAGACTTCGCAGGAGGCGTATCGTGAATAAGCCGACGCTCTTGGTGACCGGCGCGGGCGGATACATCGGATGCGTTCTCGTTCCGCGTCTGCTCGACAACGGCTGGCGGGTGATCGCGGTCGACCGTTACTTCTTCGGACAGGACCTGCTCCCGGAGCATCCCGATCTCGAGAAGGTGCGGCAGGACACCCGTTCGCTCAGCCCCGGGCTCTTCGCGGACGTGCACGGCGTCATCGACCTCGCGGCGCTGTCCAACGACCCGATGGGCGACGCGTTCACCGACGAGACCTGGGCGATCAACCACCGCGCGCGGGCGCGCACCGCGCGGCTCGCCCGCGAGGCCGGCGCCGCGCGCTACGTGATCCCGTCCTCGTGCTCGATCTACGGCTTCGCGCCGCCGACCACGATCCTCGACGAGGCCAGCACGCCCAATCCGCTCACCGTCTACGCCAAGGCCAACCTCGCGGCCGAAGGCGACATCCTGCCGCTCGCCGGCGCGGACTTCGTCGTCACCATCCTGCGCTTCGCGACCCTGTTCGGGGCGAGCCCGCGCATGCGCTTCGACCTCGCGATCAACGGCATGACCGAGGGCGCCTGGCGCACCCGCCGGCTGCCGCTGATGCGCGACGGCAACCAGTGGCGGCCCATGATCCACGTGCGCGACGCCGCGCGCGCGCTCGAATTCGCCATGACGGCGGATCCGCACGCCGTCAACGGACGGATCCTGAACGCGGGCTCCGACGACCTCAACGTCCAGATCGGCCCGCTCGGGCGCGAGGTCGCGAGCCTGATCCCGGGCGGCGCCGAGATCGAATGGTACGGCGACCCGGACGCCCGCTCCTACCGCGTGTCGTTCGCGCGCATCGCGGCGCTCGGCTACCGGACCACGGTCTCGATCACCGAGGGCGTGGCCGAGATCGTCGCCGGCCTGGAGTCGAAGCGGCTGGCGCGCCGCGCCGACACGATCACGCTCGACTGGTACCGCGCGCTCGAGGAATGGAAGACGCGCATCCACCAGGTCGAGCTCGAAGGCGCGATCCTCAAGGCCTGATGCGATGAGTGCACGCGGCATCATCCTGGCGGGCGGGCGCGGCACGCGCCTCTATCCGGCGACGGCGGTGGTCTCCAAGCAGCTGCTGCCGGTCTACGACACGCCCATGGTGTTCCACCCGCTCGCCCTGCTGATGCGGGCCGGGATCCGCGAGGCGCTGCTGATCTCGACGCCGGAGGCGCTGCCCTTGTTCCGCATGCTGCTCGGCGACGGCGAGCGCTTCGGCATGCGTCTCGCCTATGCCGAGCAGGACGCGCCGCGCGGCATCGCCGAGGCGCTGATCATCGCCGAGCCGTTCCTCGCCGGCCGCGGCTCGGTCCTGGTGCTCGGCGACAACCTGTTCATCGGCAACGCGACGCCGAAGCTCCTGCGCCGCGCCCTGCTGCGGCGCTCCGGGGCCTCCGTCTTCGCGGTCGAGGTGGACGACCCCCGCTCCTTCGGCGTCGTCAATCTCGACGTCTCGGGCCGCGTGCTCGGCCTCGAGGAGAAGCCCGCGCTGCCGAGGTCGAACCTCGCGGTCACCGGGCTCTATGTCTACGACGGCGACGCGCCGGCGCTGGCCCGCGCGCTCGCACCCTCGGCGCGCGGCGAGCTCGAGATCACGGACCTCAACCGCGCCTATCTGGGGCGCGGCGCGCTCGCCGTCGAGCGGCTGCCGATCGGCGAGCATTGGTACGACACCGGCACGCCGGATTCGCTGCTCGCCGCCTCGATTCTGGTGCGCAGGATCGAGGAGAACACCGGGCGCAAGCTCGCCTGCCTGGAAGCGATCGCCTGCGAGCAGGGCTGGATCTCGCGCGCGGCCGCGCAGGCCGCCGGCCGCGCCTCGCCCGGCAGCCCCTATGGCCGCTACCTGCAGACGCTGCCGGAGCTTCCCGGCCTCGAGCTCGGCGTCGGCGCGGGCCGCTGAGCCGCGGCCCGCTGTCAAGCCCGCAGCACGGTCGTTCGCTCGACTTGCAGGATGCACCTCACGTCCGACGGCTGATCGTCGACTCCATTGTCAGGCGTCGACTCGCTGCTTCCGCCGGCCGTCCGGCGCTCGCGGCTGCATATCGGTGATGCAATCCTTCCTTCCAGCGGCTTCCGCTCACGGCTTCGCGGCGAGCAGGGCATTGGCGGTCCTTTCCGGGAATCCCTTCACGCGCCAGCCGACATACGCCACAGCAAGACCGATCAGGGCCGCGATGCTGCGTCCGTCGTACAGATAGCCAATGCGCAGAATTTCGAAGAGAGAATAGAGAATGATAGGATAGAAGTACTGCAGGAAACCGCGCGACTGTCGGAACGACCTGAACGCCAAGCCGGCAATGACGCCGTAACCCGCGAGGAAAAGGGATCCGCCCACCACTCCCCAGTCGTGATGCGCGACCAGGATTCCGGTCGTATTGTTGAACTCCTCGTGGGCATACTCGTCGAGGAACGTCGAAAACATGCCGTAGACGTCGGTTGCGAACGTTCTCGACAGGAAATCGCCGATGAGCGGCAAACGATAGAGCCAGCGCAACGTCCATTCGCCCGTGAACGTCGCCCAGGACGTGTTCTCCATGAAGCCGGCCATGCTGTTGAGCGCCGTGACGTAGTAAAGCCCCATTCGCTCCAGGACGAACGCTGAGAAGCTGTCATACTCGTATTGATAGTGATTGATCCAGGACCTGTTGTACTCGAATGCAGCGAAGAAGAGAGGGCTCCCGATCAGCATCAGGAGCGGTAATGTCTGACGGAACGCCCGCAAGCCCCACCCACCGTTGAATCGATCGCCCTTGCACAGGATGACCAGAAGCGGAAACACCACTTCGATTACGGCAATCCGTTCGGAATAAACCACGGCACGGAAGATGGCGGCAGCGATGATCAGCGCCATGAACACATCATGGCGGCGCGCCAGCGGCTCGCCGAAGACGAATTTCTTGGTTGCGAAGATGCAGGCGTAGGCGATGCCGAATTGGGTGATCGTGGTCACCCCCGACACGTTCGGGGCGCGCTCGCGAATCTCGTAGACTGCGCCCTCCTGTGCGGCAAGTGCACCGAAGATCAAGTCGGGAGCGGACGCGAGCAGCGGACCGAACCAGATCGCGTATCCTGCCATGCAGGACAGGAACAGCATATCAAGCGCGCCGTCGCGGAAGCGCAGGTCGCCACCCGTGCCGCGAGCCAGGCGCCGGCCCAGGACGGCTCCGAGAGCGATCAGCCCGATGCCGGAGAGGAAGAGGCCCGCGTAGAAGGCATCCAGGTAGACCGGGGCGGAGTATCCCATCATGTTGCCGTCGATCAGACCGACAGTCACGGTGCAGATCGCGACGGCGATCGGCAGAATCACCGACAGCACGAACAGCTCCGGGCGCGTCCACCACGGCGGTCCCTGTCGTACGGGGGCTTTCATGGGCCACCTCGATCTTGCACGGGAATCCGGACAGACGATGAGGCCAGGACGATCTCTCGCAAGGCGCGGGCATGCTTCGCCGTCACCTTGCGCGGCGCATAGCTTGCCGCCGTCTGCCGGCGGAACCGGACGATTTCGTCCGAGCGATCGTCGGCGAGGCTTGCCAGCATGGCCGCTGCAAGGTCGTCCGCGTCGTCGACCCGCACGACCCGGCCCAGGCGCTGGTCTGTGACCAGATCCCGGGCGCCGAAATCGCAGTTGGTGACCACCAGCGGCAGTCCAAAGTTCAGGGCGTCGAGCATCACCAGTGCGAACCCGTCCCATCGGGAGGGAAGCACGAATATGCGTGCCAAAGGGAAGTATCTCTCGAGATCCGGCTGGTAGCCGGCGAAAGTGACGCTGTCGCCGAGTTGCAGCTCGCCGGCCAGCGCCCTCAGCTTGCGCTCATCGGGGCCCGACCCGACCAGCAGGAGGCTGGCGCTTGGAACCTTTTCACGGACGCGCGCAAACGCCTTGAGCAGCACGTCCTGCCCTTTCTGTTCACACAGCCGGGCAATGCACAGAAAGACCGGCGCGTCCACGGGCCGCGCCGTCGTGTCGATCCCGTCGTATACCCGGGCGGGATTGGGAACGAACCGCACCGGCCGTTTCGGCGCGAGGTGCCTTTGGGCGAACGCGGCCAGCGACGGCGAAACCGCAAAGACCTCTGGCACGCTGCGCGAGACCAGCCAGCGGAACGCCATGAACAACGCGCGGCTGCGAAGCGACTGGCGCTCCTCGATTCGCGGGTTTCCGTGCAGGTGAGGCACGAGGAGCACGCGGCTGCCGGACAAGCGCGCTGCGAGCCAGCATATCATCGACGGTTCGACCTGCGGACAGACGATGATATCGAATGAATGTCTGCGCAAGAAGGCCCGCAGAACGCCGAGGAGGTCCCGCAGCTTGCCTGCCGGCGTCACGTGAAGCTGGTACGGGATCTCAGTCGCAGCAAGTTCCTGATATGACTTGCAGTGGAGCACATGAACGTCGAACTCGCGACCGAAATCGGTTGCAAGCGTGGCCGCAATTTCGTGCACCACCCGTTCGATGCCGGCAAAATGCTCGGACGGCGGCGTGACGTAGAGAAGCCTGATGCGACCCCCAGCCACTGTTCCATGCATGTCGTCTACCTCACGATTCGCCCAGTCCGAGCGTCCTCGCTTCCCAGCAGGCCATCGATTGCCGCGGGGCTGCGGCTCTTTGCGGCCAGAAGCAACATCGACCCGAGAACCACGGTCGCGCTCAGCGCCGCAGTCTGCCCCACCACTGCGATCGGGATCGCCAGCGGACCGCTGCGACTCAAGGCAGCAACCGTGATGGCCACCTGAACGACGAAGCTGCCCACGGCACCCACCGTCCACCAGATCTCGCCGCGAAGCGCGATCAGCGCCGATCCGCAGGGCGCCGCGAGTGCCGTAACGAGTGCCGACATGAGGAGGATCGCGAACATCGCGGTGTCCACGCGCTCTGCCAGCAGCGGCACATCGGGCGCGCTCAACAATGCGATCAACGCCACTGCGACATACGCCCCGCCGATACTCGCCGAGAGAAGAGTGAAGCGCGCCAGCAGAGCGCGGAACTCCCGCCACAGCCCGACGTTCGCCTGCGCAATGAGACGCGGCGTCATATGCATGTTCAGAGCATGGATCAGCAGCCCGGGTATCGCCGCCACCTTTCTGGCGAGCTCGAAAATCGGAATCAATGCCGCGAATCCCAACGCTCGCAGCAGCACGACCGGAAGGTTCTCGGTCGCCGATAGAACAACTCCGTTCAGCATGAAGACGGCTGCCGCCGAAAACTCCTGGCGCCAATCCGCAAGACTGCACGGAAATCGCGGCAGCAGCAGCCGGCGGCCGGCGGACGTCTGCACCACGAGTGAGGCGGCGACGCAGACCGCAAGCGCGATGACGTGCGCGACCCCGACGATCCAGAAGTCGTTGCCGCCGACGAACAACCAACCCGCCATCATGAAGACGGAATGGAGCAGAGGCGGCAGAATGTAGAAGAGCACGATCGCGGAGGCCTGCCGGCCGACGGCGACGAACCAGCTCTCCTGCATCCTGCTGACCGCCACGACCGCGACGAACGCGACCGTGAATCCCGTGTCGACACGGCTCAGCACGGACAGGGCGCCGGTGAGCGCGATTCCTGCTCCGCACAACAGCAGGTAGGCATGAACCATCGCCGTGCCTGCCGGGCGACCTGCCTCGAGCGAGGATGCACCTGTCACGAGATCTCGCATGTAGCCCTGGCCGATGTACTGCGCGATCGGCCCGATCAGCAGCAAGGCGAGCGCGTAGTTCGCCATGGCGTGGCCATAGGCGGGGCGGTCGAGCCACGCCAGCGCGATGATCGGCGGCAGGGCCCCGAGCGCGCCTCCGGCAATGCGGGCGATGAGTGTTGCCCCCACCATACTACATCCGTGCATCGGAGTAGGAGTCGGGCACGAGCAGCCGGTCGACGACGTCGTCCCAGCTCAGGGCCGCTCGCGGCGGCAGGCGCCCGGCACCGCATGCGGCGCGGATGGCCGCCACTAGGGAGGCGCCATTTCCCGGCTCGTAACCGAACCGCTCCGGACGGCCACCGGTCACCGCCACGGGACAGACGGCGGGGATGCCGAGCGCCGCGAACTGCATCAGCTTCATCGATGTGTCGGCCATATACGGGGCCACCTTTTCGCCGCGATACGGCGCAATCCCGAAGCGGGCATGGGCAAGATGGGGGACGGTCTCCGCAAACGGCATCTCGCCATGCACGATCACATTCGATCGGGCGAGCGCGGCAGCGCGAGGGCCACCCCCGATGATGTGAAAGGTGATGTCCGGAAAGGACGCCGCGGCCGTGTCGAACACCCAAGGATCGAACAGCATCGATCCCACGGAGACAGCGTGCACTCCCGGCGGATACGGTGACGGATCGCGCACGCTCAACGCCTGGCGATCGAGCCCATGCGGGACATGGGCTGTCCGACAGCCGGCCGGAAGCCCGGCGGCGAGCTGACGCGACGGAAGACAGATCAGGTCGTATTCGCCCGCCGTCGCACGCAACTCCTCCTGGAGAAAGGGCGCGCACTCGATGGTCGCCAGGTCGTCCGAGGCGACGTAGACCACACGCGCCGCCGGATTGAGGCGCTTCACCGACCTGAACAGCGCGACCGGAAATCCCGATTCGAGAAAGACGATGCGACTTTCCCGCACCCATGCGACGAACGCCTGCGGTACGCGACTTGCGTAGACCTCGAACAGCTTCCGCTCGCACCAGGACATGGCCGGCGCGCGCCACCGGACCGGATGGAGCGGTGTCCGCCAAAGAAAACAGTCCACACCATCGACCCGCTCGATCCGATTGGTGCGGCCCCACAACGAGGACCGCGGATCCGACTTCAGTCGCGACAGATGACTGAACCCCGCAGAGAAGAACCGAACGGCGCCGCGACGGCGCAGCTCCCGCGCGATGAAGTGCATGTTGGCCTTGCGCGGCGTACGGAAATCGTGGCTGGAGACGAGCAGGAAGGGACCGGACAATGCTGCGTCACCCGCCGCCCGGGTCTCGCCGCCATGAGCACGCGTGGTGGTCGGTGGGGCCATGGCCGGAGTCACTCCCGTCCCCTGCAAACCGGCGGAAGCGCATGCTCGGCCTCCACCGTATTGTCCGCGCAATGCGCCAGTACCGTGCGGCAGGCGGGGTCGGCGACGACGATTGCCTGACCTTTCATGTCGCGAATGTCGTTCCGCGTGATCGTCACGTCGCAGACACCGCCGAGAAGCCGGATACCGTCGGTAAGACCATTGGCCAGCACGTTTCGACTGATGAGCACCTGTCGAACCTGCAACTCAGACGTCGGGGCGACATGCGCGTTGACGTCGATCGAGGCTTGGCCTGTCGTCTCGACCGGGGACGACGAAGGCGCACGGGCGACCTTGGAGACGACGTTGTCGACGACGACGATCCGGCTCGCGCCGTAGGTGTCGTACGAGTCTTCGCGCGTCACGATGATGCCCGCGGCTCGCCCGGTCCCCTCCACGTGGTTGCGCCGCACGACTACGTCATGCGCGCCGACCAAAGCGATCCCGCGCGCCAAAGGAACGTCCGAGACGCGGTTGTCCTCGATCAGGATGCGTCCGGACCGGGCGCTCGAGCGGTAGGATACGACGGCGATGCCGTCATCGCCGGTCCGGTCGGTCACATTGCGCGCAATATAGCCGTACGTCGCGCCTTCGCTGTTGTGGATGCCGTCGGCCAGCGTTGCCGAGACGTGGTTCCCGACCAGGGCGAAGTTCTGCGCGCCCTGAACCCAGATCCCGGCCGAAGTCGCGCCGACGATGCGATTGCCCACGACGCGCGCACCGCGTCCGCGCACGACCACCCGCGCCTGTTCTATGGCGAGCCCGCGGCCGATCGTGGTCGCTGTCATTTCGAGATCTCTGAGCTCCGTGTGATCGCCCTCGAGCCGGATGCACATGCGACCTGGATCGACGGCATGCAGCCGCGCGTGCGCGCCGACGATGCGGGTGCGGGCGTGCCTCAAGACCAGGCACCGTGAGTGGACGTAGACTCCGCGCTCGAGCAGCAGCGTCCCCCCGCCGGACAACGAATCGAGCGCGGCCTGGAGCGTATCCGTCACGTCGGTGCGGCCATCGCCGACGATGCCCCGAGCATGTGCCCGCACGACCGGCAACCCTCTCCAGACGTCTTCTGTCGGCTCGGCGAGAGTCCGGAGCGACCGAAGTTCCCGCACGAGGGCGATCGCCCAGCTTGGCCATTGGGACCGGGCTTCTCCCGCTTCCGCCGCGCTCGCGGCACCCGCGGACAGGCTCGTCGCGGCCACGAGGGCGGCGATGACCCCTCGCTGTACGCGGGTGGCGAGGCTCGGCGAACGCCTGCGTGGATCCGCCGGAATGAAGTGCTCCATCGTCATCGGTCTTGACTCATGCGCTGCGTCATCGCCGGCGACGGAGCCGCTCGCGATCGGGGTCGCATGGCGAGTACGGCTCGATAGACATCGACGAGGTCGCGGTTCATCCGGTCGCGGGCGAAGCGCGTCTTGAAGGCCGCGCGCGCGGCATCTCCCATGCGCGCCAGATCCGCCGTCTCCAGCGCGGCGATGGTCTCCGCGAGAAACCCGGGCTTGTCGATGTCGAGCAGCATTCCGTCCGCGCCGTGCGAAATCATGTGGGGAAAGGGTCCGCGATCGCTTGCCAGCAATGGACGCGCCGACCGCAGCGCCTCGATCGCGAGCAGCGGCATGCCCTCCCAGCGCGAAGGCATGATGACCGCATCGGCATCCGCCATGAGCGCCGGTACCCGTTCGCGAGGCACCCATCCCATCATCTCGACGTGACCCGGAACGAAAAGCGGCCTTCCCTTGTCGACCACCGGCGCTCCGACCACGCGCAGCGAAGCACGCTCGGGAGCGATCTGAGCGAACTCGCGCAAGAGAATATCGAGCCCCTTTTGCTGATCCATCCGGCCGACGAACAGCAGGCGCAGCGCCGCTCCCGAACGTGCCGAGCGCGGCTCCGGCGCCTTCGGCGGCTTCGGAAGATCGGCAATTCCGCTCATCACCAGCGTGATGCGGTCGCGCGGAAATCCCGCAGCCAACAGCAGTTCCTGCTCATGGGGCGAGACATTGACGATGCGGTCGGTGAGATGGCTCAGCAGCAGCTCGATCCGTCGCCACGCTCGGCTGGCGAGCGTAATTCGGGGCCGGTCGAAGGACCAGCAGTGGGCGCAATAGACGACGCGGGGGCGGTTCACCAGTGTGAGCGGGACGAGGCGGCCGAGAGCACCCGCAAAGCTGCTGTGCAGATGAACGATGTCCGGCCGGAATCGCCTGAGGGACCAATGGATGAGGCGCGCCAGTGCGAACAGTGATTGCAGATTGCGGCCGCTTCTCTTGTACGTGACGATCAGACAGCCGAGTCCCTCGTCAAGGTACGGTCCGTCGCTCTCTGGCGCGGCCAGTACGACGTTGTCCCTGCCGAACTCGCGTACCTGGTGCGGAATGACCTCGTTCAGATAAGCCGCAGGCCCGCCCGCCAGGCTCTCGCAGACGTGCAGGATCTTCATGCTGCTGCCTCGGGTTGGGCGCTGGCGACTTCGTCGAGCAAGCGAAGCACGGTCAGCGCGCTGGCGCGCCAGGTGAAGCCCACGGCGCGCTCCCGTCCCCGTCGGACGAAGTCGAGGCGTCGATCCTCGTTCGAAGCCAGCTCGTGAACTGCAGCCTCCCATTCATCGATGGCCACGGGGCTGCAGAGGATCGCGGCGTCTCCGAGGACCTCCGGCATGGCGGAGGTATTCGACGCGATGACCGGGCAACCGAGTCGCATGGCTTCCAACGGCGGCAGCCCGAAGCCCTCGTAGAGGGACGGGAACAGGAAGCCTGTCGCCTTCTCGAACAGCAATGCGAGATCGTCGTCCGAGACCCTTCCGAGCTCGACCGCCCTGGACGACGCGGCTGCCTCCGCTTGACCGAACACCTGTCGGTTGCCGCCGCCTGCGATCAGGACGTGGATCCCTTCCGGTGCGAGCCGATCCGCCAGCTGGTGCACGAGCGCCAGATTCTTGTTGAGGGAGCGGCTGCCGAGCGCGAGCAGATAACGCTCCGGCAGGCGGGTAGGATCGAGCGAGGACGATGTGGGCGACCAACGCAACGCATGGTCGGATCCGTTGGGAGTGATCGCGTCCGGCATCCGGTCGGCAATGCCGAGCCTCGCCAGCTGCTCCGCGGAGAAGCGGGAGACCGTCACCCAGCGGCGGCTCCGACGCAGCGAAAGGGGGACCAGGACGCGATACAGCATCCGGAACGCCGGCGAGAAGTTCCCCGGCAGGAGCCAGACGTGCGCGTCGTGAACGCACGTTATGTTTTGCGAACCGAGTACGGGCGCCGTGTTGCAGAGGTTGACGATCGGGTCGCCTCCGCTCCAGCGTGGCAGCTCGAACTGCTCCCAGAGACGAGACGACAGTAGGCCGACCCGCTCGACGCTGATCGCCTGCAGCCGGCCTTCGATCTCGGCATCGCTCGGAACTGCGAGGCAGAAGCGCAGCCGCGCCGCGAGCGGGTGCTCTTCTGCAGCCAGAAGGTCCAGCGCGCGCACGATCTCCGTCGCGTACCGTTCGACGCCGGTCACGCTGCGGCCGACGAAGCGTCCGTTGATCACGATTCTCCGGCGGCTCGCCTCGGTCCGAAGCCGGATCGCGGGCGCGGTCAGCGTGCGGTCGAGGGCGACCACATCATTCATGATACGGCCCTGCCGCGGCGCGGGCGCTTCGCCACCAGACGAGTCCAACACCCAGCCCCACGCCGAGCAGCGTGACCAAGATCACGAGGCTGCCGCGCATGCTCGACGGCCGGTTGGGAGCGAGAGCGACGGCGATAATGCGGCTGTTGGACGTATCCACGCCGCCTTGCTCGCTCAGCTCCCGCGTCCGCACGAGGAAGGATTGGTAGACTTGTCGGTGCGAGTCCGCGATGCGATCCAGCTCGCGCAGTCGCACCATGGCGGCATTGGAGCCGACTGCGGTCCGCTTGAGGACGTCGAGCTGCTCTGCAAGAGCCTCCTCGCTCGCCTTCGCCCGGGCATAATCGTTGCGCGCCGCGTCCGCGATGCGTTTGACTTCCTCTCTGATCAGCTGTTCGTATCGTCCCTTCTCTTCCGCGAGCGCCGCCATGCTGGGATGTCGCGGCCCCAGCAGCGCCGACGCAGTGCCTTGTTGACGAACGACTTCGGCGTGCTGAGCACGCAGCGTGGCAACCGCCTGTGATTGAACCGCTTCGGCGATCGAGGCGTAATTGCTTCCGCTCGCCAGCAGCCGGTCGATCTGGTCGAGCCGGGCACGCTGCTCCGCCGTCCTCGTGCGGGCCAGGATCAGCTGGCTGTTCAGCTCGCCGAGCTGTTGTTCGCTCACGAGACGCCCGTCAGCCCCCAAGAGATTCTGTTGTGCCTTGAACTGTTCGACCTTCCGCTCCGCTTCGTGCAGTTGGTCGGCGAGCTCCTGAAGTCGCGCCGACATGGCCGAGCTGACGCGCTTCGCTGCAGCCGCTCGCGCGCCGACTTCATGTTCGACGTAGACTTCGGCGACGGTGTTGGCGATGCGTGCAGCCTTGATTGAATCCTCGCTACGCGCCGTGATCACGATCACGTAGCTGCGCGCGGCGCGCCGAGCGTGCACCGCCCGCTGGAGACTGCGGAGCGCGGTGATGCTGAGGGGTTCCGGCGGTCCTTGGGGGGCGAGTGCGCTGCGGATCCGGCCAAGCAGACTTTCGTTGCGGACGAACTCGTCGTCGTTCTCGAGCCGGAGCCGGCTGACGACGGTGCGCAACACGGCTTCCGACTGCACGACGCGAAGCTGGCTCTCGACGAGAGATACTGCCGATTCGTTGTTCTCGGAGCGCGGCGTGACATCATTCTGGACGACCTGCAGTCCCCGCGGGTCGAGCAGCACCTCGGTGCTGGCTTCATAGCGCGGCGGGACGACCACGAGATAGCCCACGGCTGCGATGGCCGCGATAATTCCGCAAATCGCGATCGTCGCGCTGCCGCGCACCAGCGTGTCTTTGAGGAAACGCAGGTTGAACGGCTCGGGCGTCCAGGGTGCGGCATCGGTCGACATGGGCGCTCCCATCTGAGCGGTCGTCTCGAATCGATCCACTCGGTACGTATCTCGCGGTCGTGCACGGCCTCCGGGGTCTGCCGCTGTCCCGGATCGGGGCAGAGCGGCGCTCGGGCCGTTTCGCTGGCGTGAGGGGAGCAAGATCGGTGCCGCAGGCGCCGTAACGTTAACCGGCCCCGGAGGCCGGGCGGACCGGTCGCGCGGCGCCGCCCCCTTCCCGCCACAAACGGGCGCGCGGTCCGGGCTTTCCCGATCGCTGCCGCCATAGGAAGAGCTCGCCGCGTTCACTATGATGGGCCGTCCAGGATGGGCCGGTATCGGGCGTGTGGATGCGTCGCATGAATGTTCAAGCGGACCCCGGGCTGCGCGCCCCGCCGGCCGTTGTCACGCCGCCCGCGACCGCGCAGCGCCCGCCCGCCGGGCTCCTTCGCATCCTGCGCCGCCGGCGCTGGTGGATCGTCGGCACGACCATGCTGGCGCTCGCCGCAGCCGTCGCGCTGGCGGAACTCGTGCAGCCGCATTACACGGCGGCCACCCGCATCCTCTATGCGCCGCCGGCGCGCGCGGATGTCGCGCGGACCGAGAGGGAAGCCGCGGTCGAGAGCCAGGCGCTCGTGCTCGCCGCGCGCGGCCTGCTCGCCCGCGTCGTCGCCGAGGAGAAGCTCGCCGCCCATCCGGCGTTCGGCGCGCGGCGGGCCGACCTGCGCACGCGGCTGCTCGCGCGGCTGCGTCTCGCCCGCGAGCCCGCCGATCCGGCCGCCAAGGCGCTGCACATCCTCGAGCGCAGCGTGGCGACGCGGCGCATCGGCGACTCCCTGGTGTTCGAGGTTGCGGTCGCGACTCCGGAGCCGGCGCTCTCGGCGCGCATCGCCGACGC
>PQAH01000261.1 GCA_003105195.1 Bradyrhizobiaceae bacterium | reverse complement strand
CCTCACGGGCATCGGCACCGTGCTCGCCGATGATCCGCAGCTGACCTGCCGCCTGCCGGGCCTCGCGGCGCGCTCCCCCGTGCGCGTGGTGCTGGATTCGACGCTACGCATCCGGCTCGACAGCAGGCTGGTCGCCGGCGCCGGCGCGGCGCCGTTGTGGGTCGTGGCCGGCGCCGATGCCGCGCCCGAGGCCGAGGCGGCGCTGCGCGCGCGCGGGGTCGACGTGATCCGGACGGCGGACGGGCGCCCGCTCGATCTCGTCCAGGTGCTGCGCGCGCTCGGCAGCCGCGGCATCACGCGCGTGATGGTCGAGGCCGGACCGATCCTGTCCTCGGCCCTGCTCGCGGCCGACCTGATCGACGAGGCCGTGCTCCTGCGCGGCCCGTTGGCCATCGGCGCGGACGGCATCGACGCGCTCGAGGGCCTGCCGCTGGCGGCGCTCACCGACGGCAGCAACCTGCAGCAGACCGGCAGCGACATCCTGGGCGCCGACCGCGTCGAGCTGTTCGAGCGGGTGTGACATGTTCACCGGCATCGTCACGGATCTCGGTCAGGTGGTGGAGGTCGAGACGCGCGCGGAGGGCCTGCGCCGGATCGCGATCGCCTGCGGCTACGACCGCGATACGATCGCGATCGGCGCATCGATCGCCTGCGCGGGGGTCTGCCTCACGGTGGTGGACACGCGCGGCGAGGACGGGCGCACCGTGTTCACGGCCGACATGGCGGCCGAGACCCTGCGGGTCACGACCGCGGGCCGTTGGCGCGCCGGGACGCGCCTCAATCTCGAGCGCGCGCTGAAGATGGGCGACGAACTCGGCGGCCACCTGGTGAGCGGCCACGTGGACGGCATCGCGGCCGTGGAGGCGCGCGAGGACCTGACCGACATGGCGCGTTTCCGGCTGCGCGCGCCGCGGCCGCTTGCGCGCTTCGTCGCCCCCAAGGGGTCGGTCGCCCTCGACGGCGTCTCGCTCACCGTCAACGAGGTCGCGGACGACGTCTTCTCGGTGCTGATCATCCCCCACACCCTGCAGGTGACCACGTTCGGCGCGCTCCGGCCCGGAGAGGCCGTGAACCTGGAAGCGGACGTGATGGCACGCTATGCGGCGCGGCTGATGGAGACGCGCTGATCGGTCGCTTGCTAGCGTGGCGATCCGCTTGCTACTCACCTCATCGGAGATCCGACATGGCCACACCGCGCCGCGCCGCCAAGGCCGAGCCGTCGCCCCTGAAGGGCGCGCGCGTGCTCCTGGTCGAGGCGCGCTTCTACGACGACATCGCCGACGCGCTGCTCGCCGGCGCGACGCGCGTGCTGGAGGCTGCGGGCGTCGCCTGGGATCGTGTCACGGTGCCGGGCGCGCTCGAGATTCCGGCCGCGATCGCGATCGCGCTCGCGGGCGCGCAGGCGCGGCGCAGGCCCTACGAGGCCGTGGTGGCGCTCGGCTGCGTGATCCGCGGCGAGACCGGGCACTACGACATCGTCGCAGGCGAATCCGCGCGCGCGCTGATGGACCTCGCGGTGGCGCAGCGGCTGCCGCTCGGGAACGGCATCCTCACGGTGGACACCGACGCGCAGGCCTGGGAGCGCGCGAAGGTCGACCGGCTCGACAAGGGCGGCGGCGCCGCCGAGGCGGCGCTCGCCCTTCTGCGGCTCGCGCGCGCGCAGGCGCCGCGCCGGAGACCGCGATGACGCGACCGCCGGCGCGCCAGAGCGACCGCAAGGCCAACCGGCGCGGCGCCGCCCGGCTCGCCGCCGTGCAGGCGCTCTACCAGATGGACATCGTGGCGACGCCGATCAACGAGATCCTCGCCGAGTTCGAGAGCCACTGGATCGGCCGCGAGGTGGAAGGCTCGCAATACCTGCCGGCGGAAGCCGCGTTCTTCCGCTCCATCGTCTCGGGCGTGGTGGCCGAGCAGCGCCGGCTCGATCCCATGATCGACGAGGCGCTCGCCGGCGGATGGCCGCTCAAGCGCATCGAGGCGCTGATGCGCGCCGTGCTGCGTGCCGCCGCCTACGAGCTTTCGGCGCGCAGCGACGTGCCGGCGCGCGTGGTCGTGTCGGAATATGTCGATATCGCCCATGCGTTCCTCGATCGCGAGGAGACCGGGATGGTGAACGCGGTGCTCGACCAGCTCGCCCGCCGCCTGCGCGGCGGGGAGTTCGACACGGCGCGGAGCTGACCGTGGCGGCGGATCTCTCCGGCGAGGACCGCCTGATCGCGCGCCATTTCGCGCCGCTCGCCCGCGACCCGCGCGCCCTCGGCCTCATCGACGACACGGCCGTGATGACGCCGCCGGCCGGCATGGACCTGGTGCTCAAGACCGACGGCATCGTCGGCGGCGTGCATTTCCTCGACGACGATCCGCCCGATTCGATCGCGCGCAAGGCGCTGCGTGTCAACCTGTCGGACCTCGCCGCCAAGGGCGCGGCGCCGTCCGGGTTCCTGATCACGCTGGCGCTGCCGGCCGGCACCACGGACGACTGGCTCGCCGGCTTCGCGCGCGGGCTCGGCGAGGACGCCGAGCGCTACGGATGCCCGCTGCTCGGCGGCGACACCGTGCGCACGCCCGGACCCGTCACGGTCTCGATCGCGGTGATCGGGCTCGTGCCGCAGGGGCGGGCCGTCACGCGCATGGGCGCGAAGCCGGGCGAGCGCCTGTTCGTCAGCGGCACCATCGGCGACGCCGCGCTCGGCCTGCGCCTGCGGCGCGAGGCGGCGCTCGCGCAGGGCTGGGGCCTCGACGCCGCGATGCGCGACCACCTGCTCGCGCGCTACGCGCTGCCGCAGCCGCGCACCGCGCTCGCCGCGTGCGTGCGCGATCACGCGACCGGCGCCATGGACGTCTCGGACGGGCTCGCAGGCGACCTGGCCAAGCTCTGCCGTGCCTCGGGCGTGTCGGCGGAGGTCGCGGTCGCCGACGTGCCGCTCTCGCTGGCGGCACGCGCCGCGCTCGCGGCGGATGCGTCCCTGATCGAGCCGATCCTCACGGGCGGCGACGACTACGAGATCCTGTGCACGGTCCCGGACGATCGCGTGGCCGGTTTTCGCGCCGCGGCCGCGGCGGCSGGCGCGGCCGTGCAGGAGATCGGCCGGATCGTCGCGGGTGCGGCGCCCCCGCGGCTGATCGGCCGGCACGGCGAGACATTGTCCTTCGCGCGCGGCGCCTACAGCCATTTCTGAACATCTCTGGCCTGCGCCCGGCGCAGTGGCAAATCGTGGCGGATCCGGCTAGAAGGAGCGCCCTCATTCTGCGCACAGCCGGATCCGGAGAATAAGAATGTCGGCGGCCGCCGAGACGCCCTTCGACGCCGCCGCGGGGGACCGCCTCGCCAAGCGCAATGCCTTGGTGCTCGCGACCGGCCAGGCGCTCGCCGGCGCCAACAACACCGTGATCGTCGCGACCGGCGGCATCCTCGGCGCCATGCTGGCGCCGGACAAGAGCCTCGCGACGCTGCCGATCAGCATGATGGTGGTCGGCATGTGGGCCGGCACGCTGCCGGTCGGGTTCCTCGCGCGCCATTTCGGTCGCCGCACCGCCTATCTGGCGGGGGCCGCCTGCGGCTGCCTCGCCGGTCTCGTCGGCTTCGTCGCCGTCATGCAGGGCTCGTTCTGGATCTACCTCGTCTCGGCGTTCCTCGGCGGCCTCTACGCGGCCTCGCACCAGTCCTATCGCTTCGGCGCCGCCGACACGGCGAGCCCGGCGTTCAAGCCGAAGGCCGTGTCCTGGGTGATGGCGGGCGGGCTGTTCGCCGCGCTGCTCGGGCCGCAGCTCATCATCCATACCAAGGACCTGATGCCGCCGTTCCTGTTCGCGGCGAGCTATCTGGGCCAGGCCGGCTTCGCGGTGCTGGCGGCGGTGGTGCTGCTTCTGTTCCGCGCCCCGCGCGGGGTGGCGCTCGACGCCGCCGCCGGCGGCCGGCCGATCGGCGAGATCGCGCGCCAGCCGCGCTTCGTGGTGGCGGTGGTGTGCGGGGTCGCGAGCTACGCGCTGATGAACCTGATGATGACCTCCGCGCCGCTCGCCATGGTGGATTGCGGCCACTCGGTCGCCGACGCAACGCTCGGCATCCAGTGGCATGTGCTCGCGATGTATGCGCCGAGCTTCTTCACCGGCACGCTGATCCTGCGCTTCGGTGTCGCGCGCGTGGTCGCGGCGGGCCTCGGCCTGATCGCCCTCGCGGCGGTCGCCGGGCTGTCCGGGCTGACCGTCGCGCATTTCTGGACCGCGCTGATCCTGCTCGGGGTCGGCTGGAACTTCGCCTTCGTGGGCGCCACCACCATGGTGACGGACTGCCACCGCCCCGAGGAGCGCAACAAGGTCCAGGCCCTCAACGACTTCCTGATCTTCGGCTCGATGGCGATCGGCTCGTTCGCGTCCGGCACGATGCTCGCCTTTTTCGGCTGGGCCCTGGTCAACATCGTCATGTTCCCTGGGGTTGCCATCGCCGGAGTCATGCTGCTCTGGTTGGGCCTGCGCGACCGGCGGCGAGTCGCCTGAGGGCGGGCCGGACGCCGGCTTTCCGGCGCCCCGGCGCGGCGAATCCACAGGAAAAACGGGCGATTTGCGCCGTTGCGTCGCGGTCATGATTTTGGCAATGTCCGCGCCACTTCGCGGCCGGGGTGCGCCGGACTGATGGTCCCGCCCCGCCCATCGGCCTTTGCCGGGCAGGGGGGCCCGGTCTCCTTCACGTGAGAGGTTAAAATGACTGCTTTGTGGGTGATCATCGCCTGCGGCGCGCTGTCGATCGTCTACGGCATCTGGGCGACCAAGTCCGTCATGGAGGCGGACGCGGGAAGCCAGCGGATGCAGGAGATCTCGGCCGCGGTGCGCGAGGGCGCGGAGGCCTATCTCAAGCGCCAGTACACCACCATCGCCCTGGTCGGAGTCGCGGTCTTCGTGCTGCTGCTGATCTTCCTCAACTGGCAGGTGGCGGTCGGCTTCGTGATCGGCGCGGTGCTCTCGGGCGCCGCCGGCTTCATCGGCATGAACGTGTCCGTGCGCGCCAATGTCCGCACCGCCCAGGCCGCGATCGGCTCGCTCGCGGGCGGCCTCGAGATCGCCTTCAAGTCGGGCGCGATCACCGGCATGCTGGTCGCCGGCCTCGCGCTGCTCGGCGTCTCGGTCTATTTCGGCTTCCTGGTCGGCACCCTCGGCCTCTCGGCCAACAGCCGCACCGTGGTCGACGCGCTGGTCGCGCTCGGCTTCGGCGCCTCGCTGATCTCGATCTTCGCCCGTCTCGGCGGCGGCATCTTCACCAAGGGCGCCGACGTGGGCGGCGACCTGGTCGGCAAGGTGGAGGCCGGCATTCCGGAGGACGATCCGCGCAACCCGGCCACCATCGCGGACAACGTCGGCGACAATGTCGGCGACTGCGCCGGCATGGCGGCCGACCTGTTCGAGACCTATGCGGTGACCGTGGTCGCCACCATGGTGCTGGCCGCGATCTTCTTCGCGGGGTCGCCGGCGCTGATGCCGATGATGCTCTATCCGCTGGCGATCGGCGCGGCCTGCATCGTGACCTCGATCATCGGCACCTTCTTCGTGAAGCTCGGCGCCAGCCAGTCGATCATGGGCGCGCTCTACAAGGGCTTCATCGCCTCGGCGGTGCTCTCGCTGGTCGGCCTCGCCATCGCGACGCACTACCTGGTGGGCTGGGGCGCGATCCAGGGCGCGCAGTTCACGGGCACCAGCCTCTACATCTGCGGCATCGTCGGCCTGGCGGTGACCGGCCTGATCGTCTGGATCACGGAATACTACACGGGCACCGACTATCGCCCGGTGCAGTCGATCGCGACCGCCTCGATCACGGGCCACGGCACCAACATCATCCAGGGCCTCGCGGTCTCGCTCGAGTCGACCGCCCTGCCGACGCTGGTGATCATCGCGGGCATCCTGATCACCTATGCGCTCGCCGGCCTGTTCGGCATCGCGATCGCGGTCACGACCATGCTGGCGCTCGCCGGCATGGTGGTCGCGCTCGACGCCTTCGGCCCGGTCACCGACAATGCCGGCGGCATCGCCGAGATGGCGGGGCTGCCGGAGGACGTGCGCAAGTCCACCGACGCGCTCGACGCCGTCGGCAACACCACCAAGGCCGTCACCAAGGGCTACGCGATCGGCTCGGCCGGCCTCGGCGCGCTGGTGCTGTTCGCGGCCTACAACGAGGACCTGAAGTACTTCATCGCCAACGCGGCGCAGTATCCGTACTTCCAGGGCGTGCGGCTCGACTTCTCGCTCAACAATCCCTACGTGGTGGTCGGCCTCTTGTTCGGCGGCCTCTTGCCCTACCTGTTCGGGGCCATGGGGATGACCGCGGTCGGCCGCGCGGCCTCTGCGATCGTGGAGGAGGTGCGCCGGCAGTTCCGCGAGAAGCCCGGCATCATGCAGGGCACCGAGAAGCCGGACTACGGGCGGGCCGTGGACCTGCTCACCCGGGCGGCGATCAAGGAGATGATCATTCCCTCGCTGCTGCCGGTGCTCTCGCCGATCGTCGGCTTCTTCATCATCTACGCCATCGCGGGCGGCGGGGCGGCCGGCAAATCGGCGGCCTTCTCGGCGGTCGGCGCCATGCTGCTCGGCGTGATCGTCACGGGCCTGTTCGTCGCGATCTCGATGACGTCGGGCGGCGGCGCCTGGGACAACGCGAAGAAGTACATCGAGGACGGCCACCACGGCGGCAAGGGCTCGGACGCCCACAAGGCCGCGGTGACCGGCGACACGGTCGGCGATCCCTACAAGGACACGGCCGGCCCGGCCGTGAACCCGATGATCAAGATCACCAATATCGTGGCGCTGCTGCTGCTGGCGATCCTGGCGCACTGATCGCGCGCGGCGGCGCCCGCGCCGCCACGCCTGCCATCGACCCCGCGGCGCAAGCCGCGGGGTTCTTTATGCGCCGCACCGGGCGCGGCCGTGCCGCGCCTCGGCTCCCGACGCGTGGCCCGGGTCAGCGGCCGATGATGCGGAAGATGGAGCCGAGCAGCGAGAGCTCGGCGCCGCTGGTGGGGGTCGTGCGGCTGATGAAATCGAACACCTTGCCGTCCTTCACGCCGTAGTCGGCGAGGCGCTCGACGCGACGGTCCTTGTCGAAATAGACCGCGATCACCCGCTGGTCGACCACCCGCTCGGGCATGAAGGAGGTCTGCTCGGTGCGCTGCGAGATGTAGTAAAATACCTCGCCACGCACGGTGGCCACGGTCGAGGGCGTGCCGAGCACGATCAGGACCTGCTCTTGAGGCGCGCCGAGGGGAATCTGCTCGAGTGCCCCCTCCTGCAGAATGTAGCCGCGGTTGTAGGTCTGCGTGATACATCCTGATGCGAGCAATGCAAGCGACAGCGCCGCCGCGGCGCCTGCGATCCGTCGAGCCTTGCGGCGAGTGGTCATTGCAAAGGCCCTGTGACTGGTCACGCTTGCATGGCGGGCGCGGTTGACGTACCCGGCTGCACCCCGAAATGCAATCCGGCCCCGGTCGGGCCCGACGATCCGGACGAGCGCGATGTTCCCCTTCCGCCGGCGACGGCAGGCAGCCAAGATCGACGCCCTCTATGGCGCGATCGTGGCGCAAGCGCGGCGTCCGGCATTCTACGCCGATTATGGCGTGGCGGACACGGTCGCGGGCCGTTTCGACATGGTGGTGCTGCACGCGGTCCTGGTGCTGCGCCGGCTGCGCGCGGCCCCGGAAGGGTTCGGCGGGCTCGGTCAGGAGGTGTTCGACGCCTTCTGCCGGGACATGGACGGCAACCTGCGGGAGATGGGAGTCGGGGACCTGGCGGTGCCGCGGCAGATGCGCGAATTCGGCGAGGCCTTCTACGGGCGCGCGGCGGCCTACGACCGCGCGCTCGCGGCGGACGACGAAGGGGAGCTGATCGCGACCCTCGGCCGCAATGTCTTTGCGGGCGCGGACCGCGGCGATGCGGCGCGGCTCGCCGCCTATGTGCGCGAGGCCGAGCGCCGGCTCGCGGGCGACGAGGGCTGGCTCGCGACGGGGCCGGCGCCGTTCCCGGATCCGGGCGCGATTGCGCCGGCCGCCGCGCCGCGCGCGGCGGCGTGCTGAGGGAGCAGAGGATGTCGAGCGAGCGGCCCTGGAGGCTGCCGGTGCGCCTCGAGGAGGTCCCCGAGGCGGGGCGCCACGTGGAGATCGAGGCGGATGCGGCGACGCGCGAAGCTTTGGCGAAGCTCGCCGGCGTCGAGGGCATCGAGCGCATCGTCGCGACCTTCGACCTCGCGCGCGAGGGCAGCGACGGGCTGAAGGTGACGGGCCGGGTCGTCGCGACGGTCCGGCAGACCTGCGTCGTCACCCTGGAGCCGCTGACGAATCGGGTCGAGGAGGCGGTCGACCTGACGTTCTCGCCGGGGGCGACGATCCCCGAGGAGGACGGAGAGCGCGCGGTCCAGGCCGTCGATGCGCTGGTCGACGGCACCGTCGACCTCGGCGCGCTCGCCACCGAATTCCTGATCCTCGGAGTCGATCCCTATCCGCGCAAGCCGGGCGCCGTCTTCGCTGCGCCGCAAAGCGGCGAGGCCGCGGTCCACCCCTTCGCAGCGCTGGCGGCGCTGAAGAAGAAGGGGGGAAATGTCAAGGACTAGGGCGAGGAGATGCCGCTACGGGACGTTTGAGTTGGGCGACCGACGCGGTATTGTCGCGGGCTCGCGGCCGGCCTCGCGCCGGAAGATCTTCGGCCAGCGCGCCGTCATCCCCCTGGTTGGAGCATGCCGCAAAAAGTCCGGATCGCGCTGGATGCCATGGGGGGCGACAACGGCCCCTCTGTCGTCGTGCCGGGCGCGGAGCTCGCGCTGGAGCGGCACCCGGACATCGCGTTCGTCCTGTTCGGCGACAAGGTCGTGCTGGAGCCGCTGGTCGTGCAGCGCCCGCGGCTCGCGGCGGCGGCGCAGATCGTCCATACCGATGTGGCCGTGAAGATGGACGCCAAGCCGAGCCAGGCCCTGCGCCAGGGGCGCTGGAAGTCGTCGATGTGGCTCGCGATCGACGCGGTGAAGAAGGGCGAGGCGGACGTCGCGGTCTCGGCCGGCAACACCGGCGCGCTGATGGCCATGGCAAAGTTCAACCTGCGCACCATGGCGGGCATCGAGCGGCCCGCGATCGCGGCGCTGTGGCCGACGTTGCGCGGGGAATCGATCGTGCTCGACGTCGGCGCCTCGATCGGCGCGGATGTCGAGCATCTGGTCGACCTCGCCGTCATGGGCAGCGCCATGGCGCGGGTGCTGTTCGATCTGGAGCGGCCCACCGTCGGCCTGCTCAACATCGGCGTCGAGGAGGTGAAGGGGCTGGAGGAGGTGAAGGAGGCAGGCGCGATCCTGCGCGACGCCAACCTGCCATTCCTCGACTATCTGGGATTCGTGGAGGGTGACGACATTGGCAAGGGTACGGTGGACGTGGTGGTGACGGAAGGATTCGCCGGGAATATCGCGCTCAAGGCTGCCGAGGGCACGGCGCGCCAGATCGCGGAGTATCTGCGCGCCGCGTTCTCGCGCACGCTGCAGGCGCAGCTCGGCTACCTGCTGGCGCGCAAGGCGCTGCAGACGCTGCGCGACAAGATGGATCCGCGCAAGGTGAACGGCGGCGTGTTCCTCGGCCTCAACGGTGTCGTGATCAAGAGCCACGGCGGCACCGACGCCGAGGGCTTCGCGGCGGCGGTCGACGTCGGCTACGACATGGTTCGTTACGAGCTGATGTCCAAGATCAGCCACACGCTCATTCGTCACGCCCGCACGGACCTCGGATCGAGCAAGGTCGGCGAGGCCATTTCGTGACCGTCACCCGTTCCGTCGTGCTCGGCTGCGGCAGCTATCTGCCGCGCCGCATCCTGACCAACGACGACCTCTCGCGGATGGTCGACACCACCGACGAGTGGATCGTGCAGCGCACCGGCATCCGCGCGCGCCACATCGCGGCCGAGGGCGAGCTCACCTCCGACCTCGCGCTCGCGGCCGCGCGCGCCGCGCTGGCGGATGCCGGGCTCGACGCGCAGGCGATCGACCTGATCGTGCTCGCGACCTCGACGCCCGACAACACCTTTCCGGCGACCGCGGTCTCGGTGCAGGACGCGCTCGGCATCCATCACGGCGCGGCCTTCGACCTGCAGGCGGTGTGCACCGGCTTCGTCTACGCGCTCGCGACCGCCGACGGGCTCCTGCGCGCCGGCAACCACAAGCGCGCGCTGGTAATCGGCGCCGAGACCTTCTCGCGCATCCTCGACTGGACCGACCGCGGAACTTGCGTGCTGTTCGGCGACGGCGCCGGTGCGCTGGTGCTGGAGGCGCAGCAGCAGCCCGGAGCCCGCGACGACCGCGGCCTGCTCGGCTCGCAGCTGCGCTCCGACGGTCGCCACAAGATGAAGCTCTATGTGGACGGCGGGCCGTCCTCGACCGGGACGGTCGGACACCTGCGGATGGAGGGCCGGGAGGTGTTCCGGCACGCCGTGGGCATGATCTCCGGGGTGGTCACCGACGTGCTCGGCGAGTCGGGCTACACGACGGACGACATCGACTGGTTCGTGCCGCACCAGGCCAACAAGCGGATCATCGACGGCTCGGCCCACAAGCTCCACATCGCCCCCGAGAAGGTCGTGACCACGGTCGACCGGCACGGAAACACCTCGGCGGCCTCGATTCCGCTCGCTTTGGCGGTCGCGCGGGCCGACGGACGGATCAAAACGGGCGATCTCGTGCTCTTGGAGGCGATGGGCGGGGGCTTCACCTGGGGGGCGGCGCTGCTGCGCTGGTAGGGAGCGGCGAAGAAATCTAACGTTGCGGAGTCATTGACCCTGCGACAACATGTGAATATCGTCGAAAATTCATGAGGATAGATTGATCGCCGGGAGCGGGGTCGGGCGATGGCTGGCAAGACGGTAACACGCGCGGATCTGTGCGAAGCGGTCTATCAGAAGGTGG
>PQAH01000260.1 GCA_003105195.1 Bradyrhizobiaceae bacterium | reverse complement strand
ACCGGCCTGTTCATTTCCACCGGAGGCTTCACGCCCGATGCCAGGCGCGAGGCGAGCCGCGCCGGCGCCCGCGTCAGGCTCATCGACCGCGACGAGTTCATCGACCTCTGGATCCGGCACCAGGAGCGCGTGCCGGAGGACGCCCGCGCGCGCCTGCGTCTCGTGCCGGTGTGGTTCCTGGAGACGCGAGTCGGAGCCGTCGCGCCCTACATCTCGGCTTCCTGCTCGAGCGTGGCGCGGTTCTCGAGGCAGTAGTAGCCCGAGATGCGGGTGACGAGCTTCACGCGCATCCATTCGTTGAGGATGCGGCTCACGTTCTCGCGCGCGATCCCCGCCATGGCGGCGAGGTCGCTCTGGGTGACCTTCTGGCGGATCAGCAGCCGACCCTGGCCGACGTCGTGGCCGAACGCCTCGCTCAGCCCCAGCAGCGCCTGCGCGACGCGGCCCTTGAGCGTCAGGAAGCTCGCGGCCGCCACCACCGTGTTGGTGTCCCGCAGCCGCTGCACCAGCATCGTGATGACGTGGCGGTAGACCTGCGGGTTCTGCTCGGCGAAGGAATCGAACGCGGTGCGGCTGATGAAGGAGAGCTCGGAATCGCGCACCGCCGTGACCGAGGCCGAGCGCGGCCGCGCGTCGATCATCGCGAACTCGCCGACGAGGGCGCCGGCCCCGAGGATCGCGAGGATGCGCTCGCTGCCCGCGGGCGAGACCATGCTGACCTTGAGGAGGCCCTGCTCGATGCGGTAGCAGCCGTCGCCCGGATCGCCGGCGACGAACAGTGTCTGGTCGGATTTCAGCCGGTGCGGCCGCGCATTCGCGAACAGGCCGGCCATCATCTCGTCGGGAAGTGCCGAGAGGAGATGGGTGGATTTGCGCGCGAGGGGAGCCATGCCCGAATCCGCCGTTCCTTCCAGGATCGAACCGCGTCCTTTGTCGTCGCCGGGCGGGCCGAGGTTCATTCGCTGTGCCGGACAGCGTCATGCGATCACGACGAGCTTCTCTTCGCAACCTCCCTTCCGGAAAGCGGCAACCCGCCCGCGCCAGGGGGCGACGCGGACGGGTGCCTGCGAGGTCGTCGCGATCCGCCGTCAACTCAGTAGTAGTAGGACGGGCAGACCTTCACGAGACCCCAGGGCTTCTTGACGAAGTAGCAGTGGCCGTAGCCGTAGCCGTAGTGGCCGAAGTGGCGCTTGAACTTCCAATGCCCGTGCCACTTGTGGCCGTGGAACTTGTGGAAGCCGCCGTGGAACTTGCCGCCCTTGGCGAGCGCTTCGCCGCTGAGCGCCAGCGAGCCGGTCGCCAGCGAGGCGGCCGCGATCGCGACGGTGAGCAGCTTCTTCGCGGAAGTCATCATGTCAGTCTCCGGTGTCTCATCGCCAGAGCGCCCATCGCTCTGTGCATGACGCGACCCTAGGAGGAGCGGGTCCAGCGCGATGTGACGCCCGTCACAGGATGGCGCTTTGCCGGGCCCGGGTTGGCGGCGGCAGGCCGCAGGAATAGGCTCGGCGCAGGATTTCTCGATCCGGAGCCGGCCCCCGATGACGCGACTTCGCGACCTCGTGCGCAGCGAGCCGAAGCGCGGCGTCGCCATCCCGCGCTGGCTCCACCGCCTGCTCTCGGTCGGCATCGTCACCGAGGACCCGCAGCTCGCGCGCCGCCAGCGCTGCGCCAATGTGGCGGCCTATGCGATGGCGGCGAACACGCTCGTCTATCTCCTGCTCTTCAACACGGCCTACGATTTCGAGGGCCTGCGCATCCTCAACATCTACAACGCCTCCGTGATGGTGGGCGCCGTGCTGGCGCCGCGCCTGCACCGCGTCTCCGACAACGCCGTGGCCTACTGGCTGATGTTCCTGCTGCTGTGCGGCAACCTGTTCGCGGTCTGGGGGCTCGGGCTCGAGAGCGACGTGCACATCTACTTCACCTTCGCGGGCGCCATGTTGTTCGTGTTCGGCGTGCAGAACTGGAAGCTGTTCCTCGCCTTCTTCCCGCTCTTCGTCGCCGCGCTGCTCGTCTCGCTCAACTTCGCGCCTTCCGAGGGCCTGCTGCTGCCCGACGACAGCAACCTGGTCGAGATGCTGTCGAGCAATGCCCTGATCAACACGCTCACCATCAACGCCGCGATCATCTTCTACGCGCTCTCCGCGCTGCGCCAGGCCGAGACCGAGCTCGAGACCCAGTACGAGCGCTCCGAGGCGCTGGTCACGACCGTGATGCCGGCCTCGATCGCGGCGCGGCTCAAGGCCGGCGAGATGCGCATCGCCGACCGCATCGAAAGCCTCACCGTGATGTTCGCAGACCTCGCGGGCTTCACCGAGGCCGCGCACACCCGACCGCCCGAGGAGATCGTGGACTATCTCGACCGGCTGATCCGCGGCTTCGACGCGCTCGCCGAGGCGCACGGCGTCGAGAAGATCAAGACCATCGGCGACTGCTACCTGGCGGTCGGCGGCCTCGACGCCCGCGCCCGCGAGGGCGCGGTCGCGGTCGGCCGCTTCGCCTTCGCGATCCTCGAGGCGGTCGCGTCCCAGCCCCCGCTCGGCACCCGCAAGCTCGCGCTGCGCATCGGCATCCACAGCGGCCCCGCCACCGCCGGCGTGATCGGCGACACGCGCTTCACCTACGACGTCTGGGGCGATGCCGTGAACACGGCCTCGCGCATGGAGTCCCATGGCGTACCCGGCCGCATCCAGGTGAGCGAGAGCTTCCGCGCGCTCGCCGGCGATGCCTTCGCCTACGAGGAGCGCGGCACCACCGACATGCGCGGCCTCGGCGCCGCGCGCACCTATTTCCTGCGCCCGCGCGAGGCCGGCCACGGCGACCTCCCGCAGGCGCGCAGCGCGTGAGCCGACCCGGCGTCCGCCTCCCGGGGGTCGCTTCGCACCCGGGCTGCGGCCCTACGGCATGAGCCCGTTCTCCTGGGCGAGCGCCTTGAGCGAGGCCTCGGGGCGGGCGCCGAGATGCTGGATCACCTCGGCGGCCGCGAGCGCGCCGAGCCGCGCGGCCTGCGCCGCCTCGGCGCCGCGCGCGACTCCGAACAGGAATCCGGCCGCGAACAGGTCGCCCGCGCCCGTGGTGTCGACCACGCGGTCGACCGGGAAGGCCGGCACCGCCACCGTCTCCTCGCGCTCCACGACCACGCAGCCCTTCTCGCTGCGCGTCACCACCGCGAGGCTCGCGTCCTGGCGCAGCGCCGCGAGCGCGGTGTCGAAGTCGCCGGTCTGGTAGAGGCTGTGCAGCTCGGCCTCGTTGGCGAACAGGATGTCCACGGTCTTCGCGCGCATGAGGCCGAGGAATTCCTCGCGCCAGCGGTCGACGCAGAAGGCGTCCGACAGCGTCAGCGCCACCAGCCGGTGCGCGTCGTGGGCGATCGCGGCGGCCTCCAGGAACGCGTCCTTGGCGTTCTGCGGGTCCCAAAGATAGCCTTCCAGGTAGGTGATCGCCGCCGACGCGATGGTCTCGGCGTGGATGTCGTCGATCGACAGGTTCTGCGCGGCGCCCAGATAGGTGTTCATGGTGCGCTGGCCGTCCGGCGTCACCAGGATGTAGGAGCGCGCCGTCGAGGGCCCGTCCGCGGCCGGCGGCGTGTCGAAGTCGACGCCGGCGGCGCGGATGTCGTGGGCGAAGACCTGGCCGAGCGGATCGTTCCTCACCTTGCCGACGAAGCCGGCGCGCGCCCCGAAGCTCGCCACGCCCGCGATCGTGTTCGCGGCCGAGCCGCCAGAGATCTCCACGGCGGGGCCCATGGCCTCGTAGATCGCCTCGGCGCGCGCCTCGTCGATCAGCGCCATGCCGCCCTTGTGCATGCCGTGCTTCACCAGGAAATCGTCGTCGGCGCGGGCGATCACGTCGACGATCGCATTGCCGAATCCGAGGACGTCGTAGCGCAGGGTGCTCATGCGAGGATCGATTCCGGTTCGTGGGGCGCGCGCACTATAGCGGCCGCGCCGCGCCGGGCAACGCGTCTCGCCGACGGGCGGGCGCCCAATCCCCGAATCTCGTAAGGTCCGCCGATGGCGCTGGTCCGCAATATCGCGACGGTCGGGGCCGCGACCATGCTGTCGCGCGTGCTCGGCTTCGCCCGTGACGTGATGATCGCGGCCGCCTTCGGCGCCGGCGCCCTCACCGACGCCTTCTTCGTCGCCTTCCAGATGCCCAATCTGGCGCGGCGCCTGATGGCCGAAGGGGCCCTCAACGCGGCCTTCGTGCCGCTCTACCTGCGCGCCCACGACGAGCGCGGTGTGGAGGCCTCCGGCGCCTTCGCGGGCCGCGTGATCGGCACCTCGATCGTCGTGCTCGGTGCCGCCGCGCTGGTGGCGGCCCTCGCGATGCCGGTGATCGTGCTGCTGCTCGCGCCGGGTTTCGGCTGGTCGGACCCGCGCCTCGGCGCGGCCGTCGAGTTCGCGCGGCTGATGCTGCCCTATCTGGTGATCGCCGGTCCGCTTGCCGCGCTGACGGGCGTGTTGAACGCGCATCACCGATTCGGCGCCACCGCGCTCGCGACCATCGCGTTCAACCTGGTGCTGGTCCTCGTCCTCGCCGCGATGCTGGCCGGCCCATGGCGCCGCGAGGGCGCCATGGGCCACGCGCTCGCGGCCGCGATCGGCCTCGCCGGCCTCGCGCAGCTCGTCGTGGTCGCGCTCGTCGTCTGGCGCGGCGCCGAGCGCGCGAGCCCGCTCGCCGTCTCCTTCGGTCCCGAGATGCGCGGCTTCGTCGCGCTCGCGGTTCCGGGCCTGGTGGCGAGCGGCATTCCCCAGCTCACCTTGATCGCGGGCTCCATGGTGGCCTCCCTCACGCCGAGCGCGATCTCCTGGCTCTACTACGCCAACCGCCTGTTCGAGCTTCCGCTCGGCATCGTCGCGATCGCGATCGGCACCGTGCTGGTGCCGGCTTTCACCCGCGCCCTGCGCGCGGGCGACCGGGCCGCGCTGGTCGCGGCCGAGTCGCGCGGGCTCGAGCTCGCCCTCGGCCTCGCCTTGCCGGCGAGCGTCGCGCTCCTGGTGCTGGCGGGGCCGATCGTCCGGGCCCTGTTCGAGCGCGGCGCCTTCTCGGCCGAGGACACGGAAGCGACCGCGCTCGCGCTCGCCGCGCTCGCGCTCGGCCTGCCCGGCCACGTGCTCACCAAGGCCTTCGCGCCCGCCTTCTTCGCGCGCGAGGACACGACCACGCCCATGCGGGCCGCGCTCGCCGGCTTCGCGGTCGCGATCGCGGGAAGCCTCGCTCTGTTCGCGCCGCTCGGCCATGTCGGCATCGCGCTCGCCACTGCGGCCGCCGGCTGGGTCAGCGCCGTCCTGCTGGCCCGCGCCATCGCGCGGCGCATCGGCTTCGCTCTCGATGCCGACGCGCGGCGCCGCCTGCCGCGCATCGGCGCGGCCGCCGCCGGCATGGGCGTGCTGCTCGCCGCGGCCGACATGCTGCTCGCATGGCCGGCCTCGGGCGCCGGCCGGCTCGCGGCGCTCCTCGTCCTCGTGGCCTTCGGCCTCGCGGCCTATGTGGCGCTGCTGCAGCTCCTCGGGGTCGCGCGGGCGCGGGCGCTGATCGGGGCGCTGCGCAAGCCGATCTAAATCTTGCCGGCGCGGCCCGGTCGTGGCATGGGACGCGGCTCATTGGGCACGAGGGCGTCATGTCTTTCAAGGAACGGGTGTTCTCCGGCGTCCAGCCGACCGGCAACCTGCATCTCGGCAACTATCTCGGCGCCATCAAGAAGTTCGTGGCGCTGCAGGACAGCTACGACTGCATCTATTGCGTGGTGGACCTGCACGCCATCACGGTGCCGGCGAGCGTCTGGGGCGGGCCGCAGGAATTGCCGCGCGCGACGCGCGAGGTGACGGCCGCCTTTCTCGCCGCCGGCATCGATCCGAGGAAGCACATCGTGTTCAACCAGAGCCAGGTCGCCGAGCACGCCGAGCTCGCCTGGGTGTTCAACTGCGTGGCCCGCATCGGCTGGCTCAACCGCATGACCCAGTTCAAGGAGAAGGCCGGCAAGGACCGGGAGAACGCCTCCATCGGCCTCTACGCCTATCCGACCCTGATGGCGGCCGACATCCTGGCCTACCGCGCGACCCACGTGCCGGTCGGCGAGGACCAGAAGCAGCATCTCGAGCTCTGCCGCGACATCGCGCAGAAGTTCAACAGCGACTTCGTCGACTCGATCCGCGCCCACGGCTACGGCGAGTCCTTCTTTCCGCTCACCGAGCCGATCATCCAGGGCCCGGCGACGCGCGTGATGTCGCTGCGCGACGGCACCAAGAAGATGTCCAAGTCGGACGCATCGGACTATTCGCGCATCAACCTCACCGACGATGCCGACGCCATCGCCCAGAAGATCCGCAAGGCCAAGACCGATCCGGAGCCGCTGCCGAGCGAGGAGGCGGGCCTCGACCCGCGCCCGGAGGCCGACAACCTGGTCGGCATCTATGCGGCGCTCACCGACACCTCGAAGGCGCAGGTGCTGGCCCAGTTCGGCGGCAACCAGTTCTCGACCTTCAAGGCCGCGCTGGTCGATCTCGCGGTCGCCAAGCTCGGCCCGATCGGCGGCGAGATGAAGCGGATGGTGCAGGATCCGGTCTATATCGACGGGATTCTCGGCGATGGCGCGGCGCGCGCCCAGGCGATCGCGGCCGAGACCATGAAGGCCGTCAAGGACATCCTCGGCTTCGTGCGCCGCTGAGGCGGATCGTCGTGCCGTCGCATGGCGCCGAAGGGCGCCGGTATCGGCCCGCGCATGCTGAAATTTCGCGCAATCCGCGCCTTGTCGCCCCCCCGACCGGCATGCATGATCGGGCCCGCGACGCCGCTCGCAACCGAGGTCTGGCGGAACCCCGGAGGACCGATTGAGTCGTAAGCGCCGCAGTTACGAAGCGGGACACAAGCCCAAATTCCTTGTGATCATCGACGAATCGCCGGAATGCGACCGCGCCGTCTACTACGCGAGCCGGCGCGCCTCGCGCACCGGCGCGAGCGTGCTGATGCTCCTGGTGATCGAGCCCCACGACCGCCATCAGCAGTGGCTCGGGGTCGCCGACATCATGCGCGCCGAGGCCCACGAGGCCGCCAACCTGGTGCTCGACCGCTATGCGGCACGCGCCAACGGCGTCGCCGGCATCACCCCGGAGCGGGCGATCCGCGACGGCGACAAGTCCGAGGAGATCCTCAAGCTGATCGATGAGGACGAGGACATCGCGATCCTCGTGCTCGCCGCCGGCACCGGCAAGGAGGGCCCGGGTCCGCTGGTCTCGGGCATCGGCAAGACCGCCGGCTCCTACCCGATCCCCGTGGCGATCGTCCCGGGCCATCTGACCGACGACGAGCTCGACGCGATGTCCTAGCGCATGGTCCGGCGAGGTGGATACCGGTTCGCCGACAAGAGCATGCGCCGAGCAAGGATCTACAGCCATTTCGGGTCGACGCGCCGGCCCGGCCGGTTCGGTTCGAGCCGAAATGGCTGGGAATTCGCCACCGCCGCGGGCTCGGCGCGGGCGGTACCGCGGTCGGGTCGAATTGGGGCTTTTCCGCGTTGACCTTCCGGCCGGAAGGCCCATTTATTACATTGGAATTGCGATACAACGGGCCGCTCGCGCCCACGGAAGGCAGTCATGTTCATCCAGACCGAAGCGACCCCGAATCCCGCGACCCTGAAGTTCCTGCCCGGGCGCACCGTGCTGGCGACCGGCACGCTGGAGATGCGCGACCCGCAGGAGGCCGCCCAGTCGCCGCTCGCCGAGCGTCTCTTCGACATTGCGGGCGTCGGCGGCGTCTTCCTCGGCTCCGACTTCATCACGGTGACCAAGTCGAGCGGCGAGTGGCCGCAGCTCAAGCCGGCGATTCTCGGCGTCATCATGGAGCACTTCATGTCCGGCGCGCCGGTCGTGAAGGCGGGTACCGACCTGGCCGACGACGAGACCGACGAGTTCTTCGAGCCCGCCGATGCCGAGACGGTCGCCACCATCAAGGAGCTGATCGAGACCCGCGTGCGTCCCGCGGTCGCCAATGACGGCGGCGACATCACGTTCCGCGGCTACCGGGACGGCGTCGTCTATCTCGTGATGAAGGGCTCCTGCTCGGGCTGTCCGTCCTCGACCGCCACGCTCAAGCACGGCATCCAGAACCTGCTGCGCCACTTCGTGCCGGACGTGACCGAGGTGCGGCCGATCTGAGCCGCGCCGCGACGTACGGTCATGCCGGCCAAGCGAGCACGTGCGGAGCACGCGCGA
>PQAH01000259.1 GCA_003105195.1 Bradyrhizobiaceae bacterium | reverse complement strand
TTGCGCTTGGTGTCCGACTGCTCTTGGCGGCTCGGCACCGCGTTCGCCCATCTGCTCATCCGGTCCCCCAAGAGGGCGGCTGCCGAGGCAGCCGCCCGCGACTCGGCGCGGTGCGCCGCTGGGCACTTCTAGGCGACCCGGCGTTGTCCCGTCGAGCCCCTGCCCTCACGGGCTGTGGTCAGCGGCGCAGCGCCGCCTGCAGGAAGGAATCCATGCGGGTCTCGGAGATCGAGAACCAGAGATGCGCCTCGGAGCGGAACCGGGACCAGCTCTCGTGGACGCGCTTGAAATGCGCGCTCTTCTGGCTCAGCTCGGCATAGAGCTCCTGGCTCGCCTTGAAGCCCGCTTCGAGGATCTCGCGCGAGAAGGGCTTGAGCTCCATGCCGGCCGAGACCAGGCGGCGCATCGGCTCGGGATTGCCGGCGTCGTACTTCATCAGCATGGCGCGCGAGGCCTCGGCGGCCGCGGACTGCACGATCGCCCGGTAGCTCGGAGGCAGCTCCTGCCACTTGGCCTTGTTGATGAACAGGTTGGTGAGCGGGCCGTAGTCCCAGAAGCCCGGGTAATAATAGTACTTCGCGACCTTGGCGAGGCCGAGCTTCTCGTCGTCCATGGGAGTCGTGAACTCGGCGGCGTCGATGGTGCCGCGCTCGAGCGCCGGATAGACGTCGCCGCCGGCGAGCTGCTGCGGCACCACGCCGAGCTTCTGCATGAGCTGGCCGCCGAGGCCGCCGATGCGCAGCTTGAGGCCGTTGAGGTCGGCCACCGTGTTGATCTGCTTGCGGAAGAATCCGCCCATCTGCGCGCCGGTGTTGCCGAACGGGAAGTGCACCACGTTGAACTGGTCGAACAGCGGCGCCAGCGCCTCGTTGCCGCCCCCCTCGAACAGCCAGGCATCCTGCTGGCGCGCATTGAGGCCGAACGGCACGTTGGTACCGAAGGCGAAGGCCGGGTCCTTGCCGATATAGTAGTAGGAGCCGGTGTGCGTGCACTCGATGGTGCCGGCGCCGGTGGCGTCGAGGGTCTGCAGCGGTCCGACGATCTCGCCCGGGGCGAAGTACGCGATCTGGAACTGGTTGTCGGTCGCCTCGGCGACGCGCTTGATGAAGGTCTCGGAGGCCGCATAGAGGCCGACGAGATTCTTCGGGAAGCTCGAGGCGAGCCGCCACTTGATGGCCGGATTCGACTGGGCGACGGCCGGCATGGGCACGGCCGCGACCGTGCCGGCGGCTGCGAGGCCGAGGACCTTGCGGCGGTCCATGCGCGGGTTCCTGCTTTTCATCTGCTCACTCCTCCCTTGGGATCTGGATCGGCATTCCGATGCCGACGGTTGACGTCATGCGGACAGGGTCTCGACGGCGAGCGCGGGGTCGCGAAAGCGGGCGAGCAGGCGTTGCTCTTCCGCCCTGGCTTCGTCGATCGCCTTGTCCTTGACGTGCCCGAAGCCGCGGATCCGGTCCGGCAGGGACGCGAGCGCGACCGCGGTGTCGTGGTTCACCCGGGCGAGGCGCGGCAGCAGGCTGCGGACCATGGATTCATAGTCGGTGATCAGCCGGCGCTCGCGGCGCCGCTCGGCCTGCCAGCCGAAGGGATCGAGGGGCGTGCCGCGCAGCGCCTTGCCGCGGGCGAGCAGGCGCAACACCGGCAGGAGCCACGGTCCGAAGCTGCGCTTGCGCCGGTGGCCGGTCTCCCGGTCGCGCCGCGAGATCAGCGGCGGCGCCACGTTGAACGAGATCGCAAAGCCGGGCTCGAAGGTCTCCTCGAGCCGCGCCCGGAAGGCCGGGTCGACGTGCAGCCGCGCGACCTCGTACTCGTCCTTGTAGGCGAGCAGCTTGAAGTAGTTGCGCGCCACCGCCGCGGTGAGGCGGGACGAGCCGAGGCGCTGCTCCGCCGCTCTCACCTCGGCGACGAAAGCGCGGTAGCGCTCCGCATAGGCGTCGTTCTGGTACTGCGACAGGAACCGTACGCGATGCTCGACGGGATCGAGCGCCGTCACGGGCTCGGCGGACTCCAGGCCGGCGACGCGCCGCACCAGGCCCATGTCATGGGCCGCCATCCGGCCCCAGGCGAAGGCGAGCCGGTTCAGCTCGACGGCGACGCCGTTGAGCTCGATCGCCTGCTCGAGCGCGGCGCGACCGAGCGGCAGGACGCCGCGCTGCCAGGCGAAGCCGAGCATGAGGACGTTGGCGGCGATCGCATCGCCGAGCAGGCGTTCGGCAAGTTGATGCGCATCGACGCGCTCGAGGTTCTCGGGACCCACGGCGCGCGCGATGCGGGCGCGGTAGCCCGTCTCGTCGAGGTCGAGATCGCGGTCGAGCACGAACGCCGCGGTGGGCGCGACATGGGCGTTGACGATCGCCCGGGTGCCGGGGCGCAGCGCCGTCATCGCCTCCTTGCCGCTCGCGACGATCACGTCGCAGGCGATCAGGGCGTCCGCGGCCTGCGCCGGGATGCGCGCGGTGTGCAGCTCCTCGGGCGTGCGGGCGATGCGGATGTAGCTGACCACCGCGCCGTTCTTCTGGGCAAGCCCGATGGAATCGAGCACCGAGCAACCCTTGCCCTCGATATGCGCCGCCATGCCCATGAGCGCGCCGACCGTGACGACGCCGGTGCCGCCGATGCCGGTGACGACGATGTTGCGCGGCTGGTCGAGGGAAAGCGGCGCCGGCTCGGGCAAATCGGCATAGCTCGCCGGATAGCCGCTCGCCTGGCGCCGGCGCAGCACGGCGTTGTCGACCGTGACGAAGCTCGGGCAGAAGCCTTCGTTGCAGGAATAGTCCTTGTTGCAGCTCGACTGGTTGATCTGGCGCTTGCGGCCGAACTCGGTCTCGAGCGGCTCCACCGCGATGCAGTTGGAGACGCGGCTGCAATCGCCGCAGCCCTCGCACACGGCCTCGTTGATGAACATGCGCCTGAGCGGATCCGGGAAAGCGCCGCGCTTGCGGCGCCGGCGCTTCTCGGCCGCGCAGGTCTGATCGTAGAGCAGGACCGAGACGCCGCGCACCGCGGCGAGCTCGCGCTGCACCGTCACGAGCTCGTCGCGATGGTGCACGGTCACGCCCGGCGCGAGGCCTTTCTCGGCGCGGTACTTCTCGGGCTGGTCGCTCGCCACGACGATGCGCGCGACACCCTCGGCGGCGAGCTGGCGCGTGATCATGGCGACGGTCGGGTGGCCCTCGACGGGCTGTCCGCCGGTCATCGCGACCGCGTCGTTGTAGAGGAGCTTGTAGGTGATGTTGACGCCAGCCGCGACCGCAGCGCGGATCGCGAGCGATCCAGAGTGATAGTAGGTGCCGTCGCCGAGGTTCTGGAACACGTGCTCGGTCTCGGTGAACGGCGCCTGGCCGATCCAGTTGGCGCCCTCCCCGCCCATCTGCGTGGACGGCTCGGTCTTGAACTCCGGCACCCAGAGCGCCATCCAGTGGCAGCCGATGCCGGCGAGCGCACGCGTGCCCTCCGGGCGCTTGAGCGAGGAATTGTGCGGGCAGCCCGCGCAGAAATAGGGTGCACGCACGGCCGCCGCCGGCTCCGCCGCAAGGCGGCGTGCCGCCAGCGCCTCGAGGCGGCGGCGCAGCTCCGGATCGCCCGAGACGGCGAGCAGGCGCTCGCCGATGACGCGCGCCACGGCGAGCGGATCGAACTCGAGCTTGGGCGAGAGCAGCGGTGCACCGGTTTCGTCGGTCTTGCCGGTGATGCGCGGGCGGCGCGCCTCGGGCAGGTGATAGAACAGCGTGCGCAGCTGGTCCTCGACCACGGCGCGCTTCTCCTCGACGACCAGCACCTCCTGCAGGCCTTCGCAGAAGCCGCGCGCGCCCGCGGGCTCGACCGGCCAGGCGAGGCCCACCTTGTAGAGGGCGAGCCCGAGCGCGCGGGCGCGGGCCTCGTCGATGCCGAGCTCGTCCAACGCCTCGCGCACGTCGCCATAGGCCTTGCCGACCGCGACGATGCCGAGGCGCGCGCCCGTGCGCGGGAAGATCACGCGATCGAGCGGATTGACGCACGCGAAGGCGCGGACCGCCGGCAGCTTGAAATCGAGGAGCCGGGCCTCCTGCTCGAAGCGATTGTCGGGCCAGCGGATGTTGAGCCCGCCGGGCGGCATCGCGAAATCCTCGGGAATCGCGATGCGCACCCGGTCGGCGTCGACCACGACCGAGGCGGAACGGTCGGTGAGGTTCGGCTCGATCTTCAGGCCGACCCAGCAGCCCGAGAAGCGCGACAGCGCCCAGCCATAGAGACCGAGATCGAGCACATCCTGGATGTCGCTCGGCGCCAGAACCGGAATCGCATGGTTCATCAGCGCGAACTCGCACTGGTTGGCGAGGTCGGACGACTTGGCGGCATGGTCGTCGCCCGGCACCAGCAGAACGCCGCCGTGCCGCGACGTGCCGGCCGCATTGGCGTGCTTGATGGGATCGCCGGCGCGGTCGAGGCCGGGATTCTTGCCGTACCAGATGCCGAAAACGCCGTCGTATTTCGGCGTGCCGAAGATCGCGGACTGCTGGGTGCCGAACACCGCGGTGGCGGCGATCTCCTCGTTGAGGCCCGGCTGAAACCGGACATGATGCGCGTCGAGATGGCGCCGCGCGCGCCAGAGCTCCTGGTCGTAGACGCCGAGCGGGGAGCCGCGGTAGCCCGAGATGAAGCCGGCGGTGTCGAGGCCCGCCGCCACGTCGCGCATGCGCTGGCTGATCGGGAGGCGCACCAGCGCCTGCGTGCCCGTGAGATAGACGCGGCCCGAAGCGGCGGCGTACTTGTCGTCGAGGGTGACGATCCGGTCGCTCACAATCCCGCCTTCCTCCCCGCTGCCGACCCGGTCTTTGCGCCGGGTGTGATCGCACCAGAATGACACATCGGACGCATTGGTGCAAACTTGGTCACTTAAGTTACCGCATGGTCACTATTCGGCAAACGCGCATCTCATCCGCCGTTCGCGGCCCTACGAACACGATGGTCGCGCCGGCCCAGGACTGGAGGGAACCCATGAGCGAGACGACGGCCCTGGTGACGGGCGGAACCGCCGGAATCGGATTGGCCTGCGCGCAGTCCCTGCTCGTCTCCGGGACGCGGCGACTGATGCTCGTGGGGCGCGACGCGGCCCGTGGCGAAGCGGCAGCGGCGCGGCTCGCCGGAGAAGCGCCCGGCGCAAAGGTGCGTTTTGCCGCCGCCGACGTTGCCACGCCCGCGGGCGCGACGGGCGCGGTCGCGGCCTGCGTCGCCGCGTTCGGGCGGATCGACGCGCTGGTGAGCTGCGCGGGCGGCAGCCCGCTGCCGCGCCTGATGCACGAGACGCCGATCGAGACCATCGGCGGGATCATCGCGACCACGACGGCGGGCGTGCTGCTGCCGGCGCGGGCGGCGCTCGATCCCATGATGCGGCAGGGCGCGGGAGCGATCATCTGCATCGCGTCGGACGCCGCCAAGGTGGCGACGCCCGGCGAAGCCGCGATCGGCGCCGCCATGGCGGGCATCGCCATGTTCTGCCGCACGCTGGCGATCGAGGCGAAGCGTTCGGGCATCCGGGTCAACTGCCTCACCCCGAGCGTGGTGCGCGACACCGCCTTCTACGAGATGTTGATGCGCGACCCCTTCGCGGCGCGCCTGTTCGGCAAGGCCGAGCGGCTGGCGATGCTGGGCGTGGTGGAGCCGGCCGACGTCGCAGCGATGGCCGCGTTCCTGGCGGGCCCCGCGGCGGCGCGCGTCACGGGCCAGACCATCAGCGTGAACGGGGGGATCTCGGCGGCCTGAGCTACTGCGGCGCCGCCAGGATGCGCCGCGCCTGGGCGAGGTGCGGCGCGTCGATCATGACGCCGTCGAGCTGGACGGCGCCGGCGGCGGCGCCTTCGAGGGCAGCGACGACACGCGCGGCCCAGGCGCGTTCCGCCTCGGTCGGCGTGAAGGCTGCGTTGATGACCGGCACCTGGGACGGGTGGATCGCGGCCTTGGCCGCGAAGCCATCGCGGCGCGCGGCGACCGCCTCGCGCGCGAGGCCATCGGCATCGCGGAAATCCGTGAAGACGGCATCGATCGGCAGCACGCCGGCCGCGCGGGCGGCGAAGAGGCAGAGGTCGCGCGCCAGCCGGAACGGCGAGGCGTAGGCGCCGGCATCGCGGTTGGCGGTGGCGCCGAGGCCGACCGAGAGGTCCTCGCCGCCCCACAGCAAGCCCTCGAGCCGCGGATGACGCCAGGACGCCGAAGCGAGCGAGAGGACGGCAGCGGGCGTCTCGGTGCAGACCGCGAGAATGCGGGTGGCGCCGGACGCGCCGGCCGGCTCGCGCGCCGCGAGCAGGGCGTCGAGGCGCGCGACGTCCTGCGGCCCTTCCGGCTTGGGCAGCATCAGGCCGTGCGGGCGCAGCGGCACCACGGCCGCGATGTCGGCCTCGCACCAGGGCGTGCCGAGCGCATTGACCCGCACATAGACGCGCGGGCGCGCCGGCCGGCGAAGCGCCTCGGCGACCCGCGCCCTCGCTTCCTCCTTGGCGGCCGGCTGCACCGCGTCCTCGAGATCGAGGATCACGGCATCGACCTCGCCGGCGAGCGCCTTCTCGATCATGCGCGCCGATCCGCCCGGCGCGAACAGCAGCGACCGCATCAGGCCGCCTTCGGCCGCTTGCGCATCAGCGCGGCGCGCTCGCAGGTCGCGACCACCTCACCGTTCTGGTTGAGGGTCTCGTGGAAGAAGTTGACGATGCCCTCATTGGGACGCGACTTGCTCTCGCGCTTGGAGCGGACCGTGGTGCGCACCTTCACGGTGTCGCCCTCGAACAGCGGCTTCGGGAAGCGCACGTCCGACATGCCGAGATTGGCGAGCGTGGTGCCGAAGGTGGTGTCGTTCACCGACATGCCGACCATGAGGCCGAGGGTCAACAGGCTGTTGACCAGCGGCCTGCCCCACTCGGACTTCGCCGCATAATGCGCGTCGATGTGGAGCGGCTGCGTGTTCATGGTAAGCAGCGAGAACCACCGGTTGTCGGTCTCGGTGATGGTGCGCGACCATTCGTGGTCGAACACCATGCCCTCCTGGAACTCTTCGAACCACAGTCCGGCCATCATCCTTGCTCCTCTGCAGCGGGGGAAATGTCGACCAGCACGGCGCCGCTCGGCACGGTCTCGCCGACCGCGCAGCGGATCTCGGCGACGGTGCCGGCGAGCGGCGCGAGCAGGGTGTGGACGAGCTTCATGGCCTCCATCTGCACCACCGGCGCGCCCTCGGCGACCGTGTCGCCCTTGGCGACGTAGATCTGCGAGATCACGCCGTGCAGCGGCGCGGCGACGCGGTTGCCGGCACGCTCCGGCTCGCCGCCGTGCTGCGCCGCCTCGATGCGCAGGCCGACCGTCGCGTCGATCGCAAGGCCTCCGCGCGCGATCATCACCCGGTCGCCGACGCGGCGGAGCGGGAACTCGCCTTGCTGCGTCACGAAGCGGTCGCCTTCGCGCGAGACGTGGCCGAGCTCGACCAACTCGCCGTCGACCTCGACCGCGAGGCCATCGCGGCCGTCCCGGACGCGCAGCTCGGCCTCGCCGTACTCGTCGAGAAGGCGCAGCTCGGTAGTCGCGGGACGCGTCGACCGGGTCACGCGCATTGCGCTGCGGCGCATCCAGGGATTCTGCCAGCCGGACGCCTCCGCGCCCGGCAGGATCCAGACCGCCGCGGCCGCGGCGCGCAGCCGCCGCAGCTCGGCAGGATCCGGGCTCCAGCCGCCCGGAAAGGCCGTGGCAATGAAGCGGGTCGTCACCGGGCCGCCCGTGAACAGCGGATGCCGCAGGGCGTCGCGCAGGAACGTTTGCGTGGTCGGCAAGCCGAGAACGGAGAGGTCCGAAAGGCCGGCCGCGAGGCGGCCGATCGCGAGCTCGCGGCTGCGCCCATGCGCGATCAGCTTGGCGAGCATCGAATCGTAGTGCAGGCCGACGCTCGATCCGGCGCCGACGCCGGAGTCGAATCGGGCACCGCGCGGCGGCGCGACCGCCTCGATCCGCCCAGTGACGGGCTGAAAGTCACGGTCGGCCCGCTCCGCGGTGAGGCGCACCTCGATGGCGTGGCCGTGGGCGCGGATCTGCTCCTGGCCGAGCGGTAGCGGCTCGCCGGCCGCGGCGACGAGCTGCCATTCGACCAGGTCGATGCCGGTGACGAGCTCGGTCACCGGGTGCTCGACCTGCAGGCGCGTGTTCATCTCGAGGAAATACGGCTCGCTGCCGCCCGCCTCCATGATGAACTCCACCGTGCCGACCGAGTCGTAGTCGATGGCGCGGCAGAGCTTCAGTGCGGCCGCATGGAGCGCGGCGCGCACCGGCGCGGGCAAATCCGGGGCCGGGGCCTCCTCGATCACCTTCTGATTGTTGCGCTGGACCGAGCAGTCGCGCTCGAAAAGATGCACGAGGCCGCCCAGGCGGTCGCCCGCGACCTGCACCTCGAGATGGCGCGGCGCGAGGATCAGCTTCTCGATCAGCAGGCTGCCGTCGCCGAAGGCGGCCTCCGCCTCCTTGCGCGCAGCCGCATGGGCCGCCGCGAAATCCTGCGGCCGGTCGACGCGGCGCATGCCGCGGCCGCCGCCGCCGGCGGAGGCCTTGATGAGCACCGGATAGCCGATGCGCGCGGCTGCCCGCGCGAGGGTCTCGCGATCCTGCGCCTCGCCGTGGAAGCCCGGCACGGTCGGCACGCCGGCCTCGTCGGCGATGCGCTTCGCCTCGATCTTCGAGCCCATGCGGGCGACCGCCTCGGGCGACGGACCGACGAAGATCACGCCCGCGGCCGCGCACCGGCGCGCGAACTCGGCATTCTCGGAAAGGAATCCGTAGCCCGGATGGATGGCGTCGGCCTCGGCACGTGCGGCCGCGGCGAGCACCGCCTCCATGTCGAGATAGCTTTCGCGCGCGGGCGCCGGACCGAGCCGCAGCGCCTCGTCGGCGGCCGCGACATGTGGCGCTCCGGCATCGGCGTCCGAATAGACCGCGATCGTGCGCAGGCCGAGGCGCGCACAAGTGCGGATGACGCGCAACGCGATCTCGCCGCGGTTCGCGACCAGGACCGAGCGAATGGGACGGGGGGACGCGGCGAACCTCACGGGCAGCCTCCTACATCCGGTAGACCGGCCGATTGCCGGTCACCGGGGGCTGCAGGGCGCCGATCGCGAGACAGAGGCCGATCACCTCGCGGGTGTCCTGCGGCTCGATCAGGCCGTCATCCCAGAGCCGCGCCGTGCAGTAGTAGGGCGCGGACTGCTCGTCGAACATACGGCGCAGCTTCGCCTCGTAGGCGGCAAGCTCCTCCTCGCTCGCGGGATGGCGCGAGATGCTGGAGCGGCGCAGGTCCATCAGCACCGACGACCCGATGTCGGGGCTCATGGTGCCGAGCCGCGCGTTCGGCCACATGAACATGAAGCGCGGTCGGAAGCCGCGGCCGCTCATGCCGTAGTTGCCGGCGCCATAGGAGCCGCCGGTGACCACGGTGTAGCGCGGCACGCGCGCGTTCGCGACCGCATAGACGAGCTTCGCCGAGTTCTTGGCGATGCCGGTGCGTTCGGCTTCCGAGCCGACCATGAAGCCGGTGATGTTCTGCAGGAACAGCAGCGGCACGCTGCGCTGGTCGCACAGCTCGATGAAGTGCGCGCCCTTGAGCGCGGACTCCGAGAACAGCACGCCGTTGTTGGCGAGGATGCCGACCGGCATGCCGTGGATGTGCGCGAAGCCGCAAACCAGGGTCTCGCCGAACAGCGGCTTGAACTCGTGGAACTCGCTGCCGTCGACGATGCGCGCGACGATCTCTCGCTGGTCGAAGGGCCGCGTGAGGTCTGCGCCGACGATGCCCGGGATCTCCGCCGCGTCGTAGAGCGGCTCGCGCACGGGCCGCGTCGGCCCGTGCACCTGCTGCAGGCGGCCGAGGGCCCCGACGATGTCGCGGGTCTTGGCGATCGCCTCGGGCTCGTCGCGCGCGAAATGATCGGAGACGCCCGAGACCGTGCAGTGCATCTCGGCGCCGCCGAGCGCCTCGCGGTCGACGATCTCCTTGATCGCAGCCTTGACGATCTGCGGCCCGCCGAGATGCACGCTGCTGTTGTTGGCGGTCATCACGATCTCGTCGGAGAGCGCCGGGATATAGGCCCCGCCCGCCGTGCATTCGCCGAACACGGCGGCGATCTGCGGGATGCCGGCCGCCGACATGCGGCACTGGCGGTAGAAGGCGCCGCCGAAGTGGTCCTGGTCGGGGAACACCTCGTCGCCCTGGGAGAGATTGGCGCCGCCGCAGTCGACCAGATAGACCACGGGCAGGCCGTTCTCGAAGGCGATGTCCTGGGCGCGGATGTGCTTGCGGATGGTCTCCTTGAAGAACGAGCCGCCCTTGGTGGTGGCATCGTTGGCGATGATCATGCAGATCACGCCGCGTACCACGCCGATGCCGGTGACGACGCCGGCGGCCGGCACCTTGTTGTCGTAGAGGCCGAAGGCGGCGAGCGGCGAGAGCTCCAGGAACGGGCTCATGGGATCGACCAGCAGGTCGATGCGGTCGCGCACCGGGATCTTGCCGCGCTTGCGATGGCGCTGGACCATGTGCTCGCCGCCGCCGGCGAGCGCCCAGGCGTAGCGCTCGCGCAGGGTGTGCAGCAGGCCGTCGTAGACCGCGGCGTTGGCCTTGAAGCTTTCGGCCGCAGGATCGACCGCGCTCGTCAGGACCGCCATGTCGGCTCCGCTCGTTGCATTTGTGGTTTCACTCCGCACTCACTAGAAGCGATGGCGCACGGCACCATTCGCAAAGCAAGGACAAAGCATGAGTGAGACGCGCGACGCCACGGGACCGCTCGCGGGGGTGCGCATCGTCGAGTTCGCGGGCCTCGGGCCGGCGCCGTTCGGCGCCATGATGCTGGCGGACCTCGGCGCCGAGATGATCCGGCTCGACCGGCCGGGCGGCTATCCGTCGCCCGATCCCAGTCTCGATTTCGAGGGGCTCGGTCGATTCTCGTTCTACAACCGCAACCGACGCACGCTGCGCGTCGATCTCAAGTCCGAACGGGGCCGCGCGACCGCGCTGCGCCTCGTCGGCAAGGCCGATGCGCTGATCGAAGGCTTCCGGCCCGGCGTGATGGAGAAGCTCGGACTCGGTCCGGCGCCGTGTCTCGCCGCCAACCCGCGGCTCGTCTATGCGCGCATGACCGGCTGGGGCCAGCAAGGGCCGCTCGCGCCGACCGCGGGACACGACCTCAACTATATCGGCCTGTCGGGCGCGCTCGGCCTGTTCGCACCGGATCCGGAGCACCGGCCGGCGATTCCGCCGCTGGTCGGCGACATGGGCGGCGGCGGGCTCTACATGGCATTCGGCCTGCTCGCCGGCGTGATCGCGGCGCGCGCGACCGGCAAGGGCACCGTGGTCGATGCCGCGATCGTCGACGGCTCCGCCCTGCTCTATGCGACGCTGAAGTCGCTGCACAAGGCCGGCGCCTGGCCGAACCTGGCGGGCCGCAACAGCGTCGACGGCGGGCGCCACTTCTACGGCGTCTATGCCTGCCGTGACGGCGGACTCGTCTCGGTGGGCGCGATCGAGCCGGCCTTCCGCAAGGTGCTGCTGACGACGCTCGGCCTGATCGGCGATCCGGTCTTCGCGAACGACGATCCTGCGTGCGAGGCGGAGCGTCGGCGCAGGGTCGCGGCCGTGTTCGCGCAGAAGACACGCGACGAATGGGCCGCGATCTTCGCCGCGACCGACGGCTGCGTCGCGCCGGTGCTCTCCATGGACGAGGCCGAGCGGCATCCGCAGGCGGTCGCGCGCGCGGCCTTCGTCGAGGTGGACGGCGTCGCGCAGCCTGCGCCGGGACCGCGCTTCAGCGCGCAGCGGACCGGCATCCGGATCGCTCCCGCGGAGGCGAGCCGCAGCGACCCGCAGGCGCTCGCCGCGTGGGGCTTCGCCGCCGACGAGATCGCGGCGCTGACGGACGCCGGCGTGGTGAGCTGAGGCTTCAGCGCGCATCGACCACCGCCGGGCCATCGAGGGCGTCGACGAGCTGCACGTGATCGAGCTGCAGCCGCGTGACCGCGGGAAAGACCTGGCGCAGGACCGCTTCGACCGCGCGGGGCTCCGCGCCGGGCGCGAGGCGGATTCGCGCCGTGATCTCGTCGCGCGTGCCCGGCCGCGTGACCGTCAGGGCCGCGCCGGCGAGCCCCGGCACGCGCGCGGCGAGCGCGGCGGCGTGACCCGGATAGATGAAGATCTCGCGCGCCTTCACGGCGGCGCCCACCCGCCCCTGCAGCGGAGCGATGCGCGCGGCGCCGCCGTCCTCGGCGGCCTCCAGCATCACCGAGACGTCGCCGGTGCCGAAGCGGATCATGGGCCAGCCGCGCGCGAGCGTGGTGACGACGATCTCGCCCGGGTCGCCGGCCGCGAGCGGGGCGCCGGTCTCGGGGTCGCAGATCTGGACGAAGCGGTCGGGATGGATGCGGTAGCCGGGCTCGTCCGTCACCTCGTAGCCGATCAGGCCGAAATCGGCGGTCGCGTAGCAGGACCAGGTCCTGATCGCATAGCGCTGCTCGAGGGCGCGCCGCTTGGCGGCCCAGTCGCCGAACTCGCCGGCGAGGAAGGCATGGCGCAGACGCCAGTCGCGCGGCAGCTCGCGCCCGGTCGATTCGAGTCGCTCGACCAGCGTGTGGAAGAAAGCGGTGCTGCCCAGGAACACCGTGACGCCCAGCTTGGTGATCAGCTCGGCCTGCAGCTCGCTCGCGCCGACGCCGCCCGGCACCACGGTCGCGCCCACCGCGCGCAGCGCCTGGTCGAACAGGAGGCCGGCCGGCACCAGGTGATAGGACCAGGTGTTGAGCGCGACGTCGCCGTGGCCGACGCCGGCGGCCGCGAGCATCATGTCCATGCCGTGGCCGGTGTGGTCGGCGGCGAGCGAGGGCTCGAAGATCGGTCCCGGCGAGACGTAGATGTGGCCGATCTCGTGCGGCTCGCAGGCGAGGAAGCCCGCGAAGGGCGGATCCGCCTGCTGCAGCTCCATCAGCCGCTCCTTCGCGAGCACCGGCAGGCGGCTCAAGGCATCGGCCGAGACGAGGTCGGCGGGCGTCGTCCCGGCCGCATCGAAGCGCGCGCGCAGCGCCGGCGCGCGGGCGACCGCGTCGGCATAGACCGCGCGCATGCGGGCGAAGCGGGTCATGGGCACCCCTTCGCACGGATCACCTGTCTCGCCTCGTAGGGTGCGTTAGCCGCGAAGCGGCGTAACGCACCGGCTGAGCCGCTGCGATCGACGCAAGCCATGGATGGTGCGTGCAAGCCGAATCTCCGCCGGTGCGTTACGCGCTTCGCGCTAACGCACCCTACAATCTCGCAGAGGGCGACGAATGGACGTAAACATTCGCCCCCAAGCATTGTCTGCCTCACCCCAGCCATCGTTTCCGGCGCCTATAGTGCTTCACGTCGCGGAAGTTGCGGCGTTCCTCGGAGAGGGAGAGGCCGAGATAGAACTCCTGCACGTCCTGGTTCTTCTCGAGCTGCTCGCGGCTGCCGTGCAGGACGATGCGGCCGCCTTCCATCACGTAGCCGTAGTGGCAGACGCGGATGGCGGCGCGGGCATTCTGCTCGACGATCAGCACGGTCAGCCCCTCCTCGCGGTTGATGCGCCCGATCACCTCGAAGAGCTGGCTCACGAGCTTGGGCGCGAGGCCCATGGATGGCTCGTCGAGCAGCAGCAGCCTCGGCTGCGCCATCAGGGCGCGGCCGAGCAGCAGCATCTGCATCTCGCCGCCCGAGAGATAGCCGGCGGTGCGGCCGAGCAGCTCGGGCAGGCGCGGGAAATAGGCGAACACGCGATCGAGGTCGCGCTTGACGGCCTTCTGGTCGGACCGCCGGTGCGCGCCGATGCGCAGGTTCTGCTCCACGGTCAAATGCTCGAGGACCTTGCGGCCCTCGAGCACCTGGACCACGCCGCGACCGAACACGGCGGTGGGGTCCGCATTGGTGAGGTCGTGGCCGTCGAGACGGATCTCGCCGGCCGTGACGCGGCCGAGCTCGGCCGCGAGCAGACCCGAGACCGAGCGCAGGAGCGTGGTCTTGCCGGCACCGTTGGAGCCGAGCAGGACCACGACCTGGCCGTCGGGCACCTCGATATTGGCGCTGCGCAGCACCTGGATGACGCCGCCATAGACGACATCGACATTGGTCAGGGTCAGGCCCATGGCTGCGCTCCGCGCCGGTCTCACCACTTCTCGAGCTTCGGCACGTCGAGCCAGGCCTCGCCATAGGGCGTGATCTTGCCGTCGACCACGACCTGCGCCTTGGCCTTGATGGCGCCGATCGGGAACGGCGCCGAGGCATCGAAGTCGAGCGCCGGCAGCGCCCCGAGCAGCTCCTTCTCGGTGAAGCTGTTGGCGATCAGCGCGTCGTACATGGCCTGGCCGTCCACCTTGTCGGCGCCGACCTTGGCGACCGCCTTCTCGAGCACGCGGAAGGCGAGCAGCGCCTGGGCGGCGGACTGGGCCGCGATCAGGCCCCACTGCCCCTCCCCGCTCTTGTGCGCCATATAGATGTCGCGCAGCGGCAGGTCCTTCTGATTGTCGGGCGCGAAGGAGAAAGCCGAATAGGCGCCGTTCAGCTTGACGAGAGACGTGCCCTTGGCGGCCTCGCTCAGGCCGTTGTGGGTCGAGGTCACGATCGGGAGATTGGCCTTGAGCTCCTCGAGCGCGTTGGCGGTCGCCGTCACCTGGGCGGTGGTGCCGCCGACCAGGATCACGTCCGGCTTCTTCTCCAGCATGGCGCGGATGTTGGTGGTGACCGACACGGGGCTGGTCGCCACCCACTGGACGTCGACGACCTCGAAACGATCCGGGTAGGTGGCGGCGAGCTTCTCGACGCCCTTCACCTGGTCGACGAAGCCGGCGGCCGTCTGGGTGCTGAGCGCGCCGATACGCAGCTTGCCGCCCTTCTTCCTCTGAAGCTCGGCGAACAGGCCGGCGAACTCGTGACTGTAGGTCGGGCGGATCGAGAAGTGCCAGCCATTGGGCTGCCAGACGAGACCGACCATGGCGGTGCCGATGAGCATCGGCACCTTGTCGCCCGGCAGGCGCTTCATCAGGGTGGTGAGGTCGGGCGAGCCGAAGCCGAGATGCAGGATCGGCTTGTCGCGGGTGAGAATGCTCGGCCAGGTGCGGGCGATCACGGCCGCGTCGTAGCGCATGTCGTGGATCTTCACGTCCACCTTGACGCCGAGCTTGGTGCCGACCTCCTTGTTCCACCAGGCGGCGACCGCCTGGATGCCCGACATGGCGCTCGGCATCACGTCGGCGAAGGGCCCGCTGTAGTCGGCCGAGGCCGACATCACGTAGTCGGCGGAGAGCGCCGGGCTCGAGGCGGCCCCGAGCAGGGCCGCGGCTGCCACCAGTCTCTTCAACATTGTCACGTCCTCCCTTGTTCGGGCTTGGCGCGCCCGTGTTGCGCCCCGTGGGGCTAGCGATGCGGAAACGGCCAGAGTTGGAGGCCGGTCTTGAGGACCTGCCAGCGATGAGCGAGGCCGCGGGGCTCAAAGATCAGGGCAATGAGGATGCAGGCGCCGAGCGCGATGTTGGTGGCCGCGAAGATCGCGCCGCCCGCCTCCTGCGCGCCGCTGCGCAGGATCGCGGTGCCGAGCTCGTGCAGGCCCTCCTGGACCAGGGTGATGAATGCGACGCCGAGGATCGCGCCGATCGGACTGTAGGCGCCGCCGACGATCAGCATGCCGAGGTACCAGACCGAGGTGAACAGCGTGAAGCTCTCGACGGTGACGAACTGCAGCACCCAGGCCATGCAGGAACCGGCGACGCCCGCGAACATCGAGCCGACGAAGAAGGCCATGATCTTGTGGCGCAGCACGTCGATGCCCATCACCTCGGCGGCGACGTCGTTGTCGCGCACCGCCTTGAGGGCGCGGCCGAAGCGGCTGCGGTGCAGGTTGAAGGCTGCGTAGCTCGCGATCAGGGTGAGCGCCAGGGTGAAGTAGTACATGTGGGTCGGCGTGTTCATCGGCCGCCCCGCGACGGTGAGCGGTTCGACCGCGAGGCCGACCAGGCCGCCGAGCCAGGAGGTCGGCAGGCCGAGCACGATGATCGGGAACAGCACCTGCGCCGCGAAGGTCGTGAGCGCCAGGTAAAATCCCTTCACGCGCGCGGCCGGGAGCGCGAACACGACGCTGACCGCGCCCGTGACCAGGGCGGCGACCGGCACCACGATGAAGAACGGCAGTCCGAACTCCGAGAGCCGCGCGGTCGCGAAGGCGCCGACGCCGACGAAAGCCGATTGGGCGATGTTGATCTGGCCGGCCATGCCGACGGTCACGTGCAGGCCGTAGACCGCGATCAGGGTGATGAACATATGGGTCGCGACGCCCTGCAGGTAGGCGCCGGTGGCGAGCGGCGCCGCCAGCAGGGCGAGCACCAGGGCCGCGACCGCGACGCGGGCGCGCGCGGTCTTCAGCAAACCGGCCTCGGCCGAATAGGTCTCGAACAGGACGCCGGTCGGGAGCATCAGAGCCTCTCGATCCTCTTCCAGCCGAACAGGCCCTGCGGGCGGATCAGCACCACGGCGATCATCACGGCGAAGGGCAGCACGTTGGAGGCGACGCCGTTGGTGAGCGGGTCGAGATAGGCCATGGCGAGCGCCTCGCCGATGCCGATCAGCGCGCCGGCGAGCGGCGCGCCGCGGATCGATTCCAGCCCGCCGAGGAGCGCGACGGGGAGCGCCTTGAAGCCGATGGTGGCGACGTCGAGGGAGATGATGCGCCCGGACAGCAGCACGATGGCGCCGCAGGTCGCGACGATCGTGCCGAGCACCCAGGCGATGGCAATGGCCGAGCGCACCGAGACGCCGAGGGAGAGCGCGGTGTTGTGGTCCTCGGCGACCGCCGCGAGGCGCAGGCCGCGGCGCGAGCGTGTGAAGAAGAGATGCAGGCCGATGGTGAGCGCCACCGTGAAGGCGGCGCCGATGGCGAGGCGCGAGGTCATCAGCAGGGGGCCGATCTCGATCGCGCCCGAGGGCAGCACCTGCGGGAACGGCCGCGTCTCGGCGGTCCAGATCAGCTGGGCAAAGCCGCGCAGCATCACGAGCAGCGCGATGCTCGCCATGAAGATCGCGAAGGCCGGCTGGCCGATCAGCGGCCGGAACACGAAGCGCTCGAGCAGGAGACCGAAGGCGACACAGGCCGCGCCGGTGAGCAGCAGCGCGACGACCAGCGGCACCGGCAGGCCCGCCGCCTGCAGGCCGAGCGTGAAGGTCCAGAACAACAGCGCGCCGACGACCAGCACCTCGCCCTGGGCGAGGTTGACGATGCGCGAGGCGCGGTAGATCACGACGAAGGAGATCGCGATCAGGCCGTAGACGAGACCGACCAGCACGCCGTCGAGCAGCACCTGCAGGAGCTTGATCACGCCTCGCCTCCCACGGCGTTGACCGCGACCCGCGCCTGCAGCGACCCGAGCGAGCCGTCCTGGTAGCGGACCTGGATCGCCATGTCGCAGTGGGCGGAGCCGTCGTAGAGCGCGTCGATGAGCGAGCGATAGCGCTCGTGGATCAGCTCGCGGCGCAACTTGCGCGAGCGGGTGAGCTCGGCCTCGTCGGCGTCGAGCTCCTTGGGAAAGGTCGCGAAGGCGCGCACGCGGGCGCCCGGCTCGAGCAGGGCGTTCACCCCCGCGATGACGCGCGCCACCTCGGCGCGGATGGCGGGAAGCTGGCTCAGCTCCGTGAAGGTGCCGAAGGCGAGGCCGTTCAGCTCGGCGAGGCGCCCGGCGATCTCGCCGTCGATGTTGACCAGCGCCGCGACGCTCCGGCGCTGCTCGTCGCCGACCACGATGGCATCGCGGATGATCGAAGCGGCGCGCAGGTGGTTCTCGATGAACTGGGGCGGATAGACCTGGCCGTTGGCGAGGCGCCGCATGTCCTTCATGCGGTCGAGGAAGATGAGCTGGCCGCGCTCATCGAGACGCACCGCGTCGCCGGTCTCGTAGCCGCGTCCCGCGACGCCGAGGGCGCGGGTCGCCTCCTCGTTCTTGAGATAGCCCGAGAAGGCCGTGACCCGCAGGCGCAGCTGGGCGGCCCCGTCGATCCAGGCTTCCATCGGCTCGGCGATGGTCGGATCGGACGGCATCAGCTGGCCCATGGTAACCGGGTCGGTCGCGCCGCGGCGATGGGCCGAGACGAGCCCGAGCTCGGTCGAGCCGTAGAGATTGCCGAGCGGCACACCGAAGGCATGGAAACGGGTGAACAGCTCGGCCGAGAGACCCGAGCCGCCGCTCAGCACGCCGCGCGCCGCCGAGAGGCCGAGCAGGTTGCGCACGCCGCGCAGCACCAGGAGATCGGCGAGCGGCGCGGCGACGAGGCGCGCTGCGGCACCCGCATCGGGCCGCAGGCGCGCGGTGCCGGCGCGCAGGCCCCAGTGATAGAGGCGGCGGCGCAATGCGCCCGCATCCATCATGCGGGCCTCCACGCCGGAGGCGAGCATTTCCCACTGGCGCGGCGTGAACATCAGGTATTCGGGGCCGACCTCGCGCAGGTCGCTCTGCACGGTCTCGGGCTTCTCGGCATAGTGCACCACCATGGGGGCGAGCAGCGCGAGGCCGAAGCCGAAGAACTGCTCGGCCGCCCAGGCGGGCGAGATGTAGGAGAGATAGCGCGCGCCGGGCTCGACCCCGAGGGAGCCCATCAGGCGGTAGGCATTGTCGAGGATGAAGGCGTGCGAGAGCATCGCCCCCTTGGGATGGCCGGTCGTGCCCGAGGTATAGCAGTAGACCGCGACGTCGGACTGGCGCGCGCGGTCGATCTCGGCGTCGAGCCAGGTCTCGTCGCCGGCGCGCCCGCTTGCGGCGAGGATCTCGTCGTAGGCGGCGAGCGGCACGTCGTAGTGCCACAGCCCGCGGCCGTCGATATAGATCACCTTGCGGATGCGGGGTGCCCGCGCCTTCAACGCCAGGATCTTGTCGACCTGCTCCTGGTCCTCGCCGACCACCATCACGGCCTCGGCGTGGTCGAGCATGTAGGCGAGCTCGTCCACCGACGAATCCGGATAGGCGCTGACCGTGCGGGCGCCGAGGCAGAGGGCGCCGAGCTGGAGCACGAACTGCTCCTCGAGGTTCTCGGCGATCAGGGCGAGCACCTCGCCGCGCTTCAGGCCGGCGGCCGCGAGCCCGAGCGCGCAGCGGCGCGCGAGGCGGTCGATCTCGGCCCAGCTGCGGCCGCGCCAGATGCCGGCGCGCTTGCTGCGCACCGCGGCCTCGCCGGCGTTCTCGCGCGCGCGGTCGCGCAGGAGCTGCGGCAAGGTGCGGCCGCGCGAGGTGCGCGGATCGTCGACCGGCGCGGCGCGGAGCACCTGCATGGCTCACTCCGTCCCGAGATAGGCCGCGATCACGGCCTCGTTCTCGCGCACCTCGCGCGGCGTGCCGACCGCGATCACCTCGCCGAAGTCGAGCACCGTCACGGTATCCGAAATGTCCATCACGACTTCCATGTCGTGCTCGACCAGCACCACGGGGATGCGGTTCGCGTCGCGGATATCGAGGATGAAGCGCGCGAGGTCGCCCTTCTCTTCCGGGTTCATGCCGGCCATGGGCTCGTCCATGATCAGGATCCTGGGCTCGAGCGCCATGGCGCGGCCGAGATCGACGCGTTTCCGCAGCCCGTAGCTGAGATCGCCGACCACCGCGTGACGCAGTTCCTCGAGCTCGAGGAACTCGATGATCTCCTCGGCCTTGGCGGTGAACGCCTCCTCCTCGGCGCGCACCCGGCCCCACCAGACGAGCGCGCCGAACACTCCGGTGCGCATGCGGTTGTGGAACCCGGTGAGGATGTTCTCGCGCGCCGTCATGCTCGGATAGGTCTGGATGCCCTGGAAGGTGCGGCCGAGGCCGGCGGCGGCGCGGCGATGCGGCCGCAGCTGCGTGATGTCCTCTCCGTCGAAGTAGACCCTGCCGCTCTGCGGTCGGTAGAATCCCGAGAGACAGTTGAGCAGGCTCGACTTGCCGGCGCCGTTCGGGCCGATGATGGCGTGGATCTCGTTCTCCGCGACCGACAGCGAGACGTCCCTGAGCGCCGCCACCGCGCCGAAGCGCAGCTGCAGCGCCTCGGCGTGCAGCACGGGCGCGCGCCTCCCCGCTGCCGCCGCGGCCGAGATGCCGGCCGCGAGCGGCGCGGGCCGCGTCATGGTCGCGGTCTCGCTCACGTGAAGCTCACGTCGAGACCGCACTCGCGCGCGATCAGGAGCTTCTGGATCTGCGAGGAGCCGTCGCCGATGGTGCAGATGCGGTTGTCGCGATAGTAGCGCGACACCGGGCAGTCATCCATGTAGCCCCAGCCGCCGTGCACCTGGATCGCGAGATCGGCGCATTTCGTGCCGGCCTCGGTCGCGTGGTACTTGGCCATCGAGAGCGCCTTGAGGTCGTCGCGACCCTGGTCGACGCCCCAGGCCGCGCGGTAGGTGACGAGGCGCGCGGTATCGACCAGAAGCGCGATCTCGGCGACCATCTCCTGCACGAGCTGCAGCCGGCCGATCGGCCCACCGAAGGCCTGGCGTTCCTGGGCATATTTCACAGCGTGGTCGAGACAGGCCTGGGCGAGGCCGAGCGAGCAGGCCGCGAGGAACAGGCGCGCGGCCTGGTAGCCCTTGTGCAGGACCCAGCGTCCCTTGTGCGGCTCGCCGACCACGTTGTCGCCGGCGACCTCGCAGTCATCGAAATGGAGCGGCCGGGTGTCGGAGGAATGCCAGCCGAGCTTGCCGTACTTCTCGCCGCGCGTGTAGCCCTTGGCGTCGTTCGGCACCAGGAAAAGCGTGAAGTCCTTCTTCGCGGCCTCGGGCGGGCTCGACACGGTGAGCAACAGCGTGAACAGCGAGATGTCGGTGCCCGCATTGGTGATGAAGGCCTTCTCGCCGTTGATGCTCCAGCGGTCGTTGCCGACCCGGCGGGCGCGGGTCTTGAAGCCGGCGGTGTCGCTGCCGGCATTCGGCTCGGTGCCCGCGATGGCGCAGATCTTCTGCCCGGTGACGATCTCGGGGAGCCACTGGTCGATCAGCGCCTTGCTGCCGAAGCGCTGCAGCGTCAGGCCGGTCGCCATGCTGACCATGGCGGAGACCGCGAGCGACTGGTCGGCGCGTGCGACCTCCTCGAGCGCGAGCACGGCGTCGAACACGCCGAGGCCCATGCCGCCGTGCTCCTCCTTGAAGGGAATGGCGGTGACGCCGAGAGCGCCGAGCTTCTGGAACAGCTCGGTCGGGAACAGGCACTCTCGGTCGAGCTTCTCGGCGACCGGCGCCACCTCGGCCTGGGCGAACTCGCGCACGCGGGCCTGGAGCTGCTGCTGGTCCGGGGAGAGGTCGAAATTCATGCGAGGCTACTCCTTGCGCGGCGCCTTCTGCGCCGACGGGCTGTGAAGGGGGCTCATGAGGACACGCGGGGGATCGGCCGCGAAGCCGCGCGTCGCGAGCTCGATCAGGGCGGTGGCGGCCTCCTCGGCCGACCAGGGGCCCTTGGGCGAGTACCACTTGGTCACCCAGTGGACGGCGCCGAGCAGCATGAAGACCGCGAGCTTGGGGTTGACCGGCACGATGCTGCCGTCGGCAACGCCGAGCTCGACCAGGCCGCGCATCCGCTTCTCGAAGGCGTCGCGCAGGGCGACCACGCGCCGGGCGCTGTCGCCGGAGAGCGCGTTCTCCTCGAGCAGGAGCACCGGCACACCGAGATCGCTGATCATGGTGCGCAGGTAGCCCGTCATGGCGATCCGGATCTTCTCCAGGCCCGTGCGCCCCTCGCGCTCGCCGCGGTCGAGATGCTCGTTGGCGATCTCCATCGCCTCCTCGTGGCAGGCGCAGAGCAGGTCGTTCTTGTTGTTCACGTAGCGGTAGAGCGCGGTCTTGGTGACGCCGAGGCGCTCGGCGACGTCCTCGAGCGTGGTGCCGTGGCTGCCGCGCCGGTTGAACACCTGCGCGGCCTCGCGAATGATGGCCTTGCGCTTGGTGTCGGACTGCTCCTCGCGGCTCGGCACCGCGTTCGCCCACCTGCTCATCGACGCTTCCCCCGGACCCGCGTCTCACGCGCGGACCATCTCGGATTTTGCCGCGATGTTACACATCAGAAGCGAATGTGCAAGATGGTTCACTGAAGTTACCATGTGTTCACGTCCAGACGAAGCATGTCTCGCGGATTCGCGAATGGACCGCGACCCGAGCGCCGCTGCCCCGCGGATTGCGTCACGACCCCGGCCGCACCCGCTCGCATGGAACCCGGGCCGAGGCAGGGGGTTCCCCCGGGGGCCTCCCATCACCGTCCATGACATGGCCGTCATCGCACCCGCATCCGCCGTCTCGTTCCGCGTGATGACCTACAACGTGCACCGCTGCCGCGGGCTCGACCGGGCATGGTCGCCGGAGCGGATCGCGGAGGTGATCGCCTCGTGCCGGCCGGACGTGGTCGGCCTGCAGGAGCTCGACGTCGGCCGCGCGCGCAGTGGCCGCGTGGACCAGGCCGAGATGATCGCACGCGATCTCGGCATGGACGTTCAGTTCTTTCCGACCCTGCGGGTGATGGAGGAGCTCTATGGCGACGCGATCCTCACGCGCTGGCCGGCGCGCACGGTGCGGGCCGGGCCGCTGCCGGGATTGCGGCTTCCCGGGCTCGAGCCGCGCGGGGCGATCTGGTCCGCGATCCGCATCGGCGGCACCACCCTCCAGGTGATCAATACGCATCTCTCGGTGCTCGGGCGCGAGCGCGTGATGCAGATCGATGCCCTGCTCGGCCGCGACTGGCTCGGCCATCCGGACTGCGGCGACGCCGTCGTGCTCATGGGCGATCTCAATGCCACCAGCCGATCGCGCGCCTATCGCCGCCTCGCGGTGCGGCTGCGCGACGCGCACCTGCCGCGCCGGCAGGGCACGCGGGCCACCTTCCCGACCCGCTATCCGACGCTGCGGCTCGACCACATCTTCGTCGGGCCCGCCGTCACGGTGCTCGACGCGCAGACCGTGCGCACGCCGCTGGCGAGCTTCGCCTCGGACCACCTGCCGGTGGTGGCGGAGCTCAGCCTGGCGGGCGGGAGTGAGCCAGAGATGCAATCTTCCCAGGCGCTTACGGCCGTTTTCTGAGCGAACCAATCGACGTCTTGGGTGTTGTCCGGGAAGCGCCACGCCGGTGGCCGGAAGCGAAAGGGATCCTGTGGCGCACGTCTCCGCGAGCCTCGATGAATCCGCGCCGCGGGCGAGAGCCGGCTGGAAACGCTGGCTCGCGCCAGCGATCGGGGTGGCCGCGGTCGCCCTCGCGGCCCTCCTGCTGCACCGGACGCTGAGCCAGTACAGTGTCGCGGAGATCCTCGCCTCCCTCACCGAGATCCCGAGCGGGCGCATCGCGCTCGCCGGCCTATGCGCCGCGGCGAGCTATCTCTGCCTGACGGGCTTCGATTTCCTGGCGCTGCGCTATGTCGGGTCGACGCTGCCCTACCGGCGGGCGGCGCTCGCCTCGTTCTGCAGCCTCTCGCTCGGCCACAATATCGGCTTCGCGGCACTCTCCAGCGGGGCCATCCGCTATCGCTTCTACTCGCGCTGGGGCGTGAGCGGCGCAAACGTCGCCAAGATCATCTTGTTCTGCGGCTTGACCGTCGGGCTCGGCCTCGCGACGCTCGGTGGCGTGGCGCTGCTCCTGCGTCCCGACCTCGCCGCCAAGATGACCGGCCTCGCCGAGGGCGCGATCGTGGTGCTGGGCCTCGCCTGCCTCGCCGCCGTGGCCGGCTATGTCGCGCTCGCGGCCTTCGTTCGCAAGCGTCTGCGCATCCGCAAATGGACTCTGGAGATGCCGCCGCTGCAGCTCGCACTCGCCCAGATCGCGATCGGGCCCATCAACTTCGCCTTCGTCGCAGGCTGCCTCTACCACGCGATCGCCGGGCTGAGCGAAGTCGCCTACATCCCGGTCGCAACCGCCTATGTGATGGCGAACGTGACGGCGCTGATCTCGCACGTGCCGGGCGGGCTCGGGGTGATCGAGACGGTCGTGCTCTATCTCCTGCCGGGTGCCCAGGTGGTCGGCGGACTGGTCGCGTTCCGCGTCATCTATTTCCTGGTGCCGCTCGCCATCGGCGCGCCGCTGTTCGGGGTGAGCGAGCTCGTGCTGAAGAAGGCGAAGCGGGGCACCTGACACGTCCTCGCCCGCGCCGTCACAGCAGCGCGATCGGCCGCCGCGGATCGAGGAAATCCGTGCCCGTGATCGGCTCGGTGGGGCCGTTGAAGTCGGTCTCCGGGAAAGGCCGCAGGCCGCGGGCATGCCGGTTGCAGGATTCGATGCCGCGGATCAGCGATCCGTGCCGCGCCATGGCCGCGGCGACGTCGGCCGGCGCCACGCCGAGATGCTCGCCGATCAGCTTGTCACGCACCGCCGCGATCGCGCGGCGCTCGGCCTCCTCGCCGGCCTCGATCGCGAGATCGCATTCGGTGTCGAGGCCCATCGAGCGGTTGTTGAGGTTCGCCGAACCGACGCGCAAGGCCGTATCGTCGACAATCATCACCTTGGCGTGGATCAGGACCTCGCAGGGGGCTTCCTTGCCGGCGACCACCGGGTAGTAAATGCGCAGCCGGTTGTGGCGATCAGCGTGCCGCAGGCGGCGGATCAGGCGATCGCGATTGCTGCCCATCACGAAGCGCTCGAGCACGCCGGGCGAGGCCCGGCGCACCACCACGACGACTTCCGGCCCGCGGCGCGCCGCGAGGCTCTCCTCCAGGAAGCGCCGTACCCGGCTCGCCGCCAGGTACTGGTTCTCGATGTAGATGCTGCGCCGGGCGGCGGCGAGGAGATCGTCGGTCAAGGCCTCGATCTCGTGGACCGCGGGAGCGCCGCCATAGGCGGGCGCGGTGCGGGCGACCGCGACCGGCGTGTCGGCGAAATCGGGTTCGAGCCGCTGTGGCCAGTAGTCGCCTTCGCATTCCGGCACGGCAAGGGCTTCGCCCGTGGCGAGGCGCCAGCGCTCCCGCGCGACCTCGGCGACTGCGCGCGCGGCCTCGCCCTCCACCGCCATCTGCACGTCGTGCACCGGACTATAGGCCTTGCCGTCGGGCATCAGGCGGCAGGGATGCACCTCCTCGTGCCCGCAAGTGTCCCAGCGCTCGACCGTCAGATCGATGCCGCCGCAGAAGGCGATGGCGTCGTCGATCGCGACCAGCTTCTGGTGATGCGAGGCGTAGAGCGGATGCTTGGTGTCGAGACGGATCGCGATTCGCGGGTGCTTGGCCCAGGGCGCGCCGAGGAGCAGCGGCATGGTCTCGCCCGGCGTGTGCACGAGGGCCCCGCTCCACACCAGGATGCGGACCTCGAGCTCCGGGCGCGCCTCCACCAGCGCGCGCAGCACGTCGCCGAGCGACGCGCAGTCCTCGTGCTGCGGGCAGAGCCTGATGCGGCCGTCGAAGTCCCAGCCGACGATCATGATGGATTTCTGCGCCTGGCGCAGGGCCTCGGCGAGGTTCTGGAAATAGTCCGCGGCGTCGATCAACACGGCGGCACGGCGCGCCTGTGCGACGCGCCAGCAGTTCCGCCCCGGCCGGAGCACTCCGGCGACGGGCTCGAACCCTCGGACCAGATCCTGCTGCACCCCTCTTCACTCCTGGCGCGCGCAACCCGCCGCGACGCTGCGGCACTCCGGGAAACGCCGGATCTGCCCGGGAGTTCCACGGGCCCGTCCGGGCCGGGATCCCGGGGCGCTTGAACCGGCGCACGTCGAGAAACGACCAAATGAACTCGTCCCGTCGAACCCGCGCCTTCCGATGTCGGATATCTGGTTCCTCTATCTGGTGCTCGCCGCATTCCCGGCGCTGCTCCTGTTCGCGATCGTCTACAAGTACGTGGAGGTCGCGCAGGCGGCGCGGTGGCCGAGCACGCAAGGGCGTGTCGTGGTCTCGAAGGCGCAGGCCCGCGAGGTGGATGCCGGCGGGCCGAGCTCGAGCGACACCGAGACGCGCAACTTCGCGAAGATCGTCTACGAATATTCGCTGGGAGGCCGCGTCTATCGCGGCGACCGCGTGAGCATCGGCGAGGACACGGGTAATTTCCAGGTCGCTGAGACGCTCGCGCGCTATCCGGTCGGCACCGTCGTGACGGTCTACTACAATCCGAGGAAGCGCGCGCAGGCGGTACTCGAGCGCGAGGCACCACCCGGCATGTGGCGAACCGCGACGATCGTCGCGCTGGTGCTGGTCGGCGTGATCGTCGCCGCCGTCGTCGGCTTCCGCAAGCTCGGCGAGTTCGTCGCGGCTCTCGTTCCCAATCCGGCGCAGGCGCCGTTCGTGACGGCCTGCATCGGTTTCGCGCTGCTCGCGACCTTCGTCATCTCGGGAATCGGACGCCATGCTTCGGCCATGCGGCGCTGGCCGACGGTGCCGGGACGGATCGAGAGCGTCGACGTGCGCGCGTTCCAGACGACCTCGACCAGCGGCGGCCGCAAGCGCCGGGTCACCCGGTACCGGCCGAACGTGGTCTACAGCTACGAGGTGGCCGGCCTGCGCTACACAGGCGACAAGGTCGGCATCCTGGGACGCTTCAGCTCGAACATCCCGGCCCTGGTACAGCCGCGCGGGCGTGCGCCCCGCGACGCGGTGAAGATCCACTACAACCCGGAGAATCCCGCCGAGTCGATCCTCGACCCGCGCCCCGGCGTGCACCGGATGCTCTGGCTCATCCCGGCGACCGTGCTCGCGATCGCCTGGCTGGCGGCGCGCTGAGGGGCACAGCATTCCACGAAATTGTGGCAGCCGCGGCATCGCGCCCCGGCGCGAAGGCTGTTTGATCTAGATCAGCGACTCCACGCGGCGTTGCATGAAGTCTGCGATCGGACGTCATGTGGCGAGGTGGATCGTGCGCAGAATGATCATCACAACCGCCGTCGTGCTGCCGTTGCTGGCGGCCGGCCAAGGCGAGAGCAAGGCACAAGGCTCGAGCACCGAGATCAAGGAGCCGCCTTCGAAGGCCGCAACGCCGATCGAGATCCCGGGACCGCCGCCGAAAGCGAAGAAGGCCATCAAGAAGCAACCCTCGAAGGGTGCGACACCGATCGAAATTCCCGGTCCATCGCCCAAGCGCAAGACGGTGGTGAAGAAGCGCCCGTCAAAAGGCGCGACACCGATCGAGATCCCCGGCCCTCCTCCGAAGAACTAGGCAGGGCGGAATGCCCGGGTCTCGCGCCATCATCCGGGTTGCCACGGCGCGCCGCTGCGCGGCAGCTTCGTGTGTCAGCCGTCTCTTTCCGGTGCTCGCTCTGGCCGCGTGGGCGCTGTGCGCGGCTTTCGCCGCGCCTGCCATCGCTCAGGACCTGATCGCGCCCGGCGAGGCCTATGTCACGCGCTTTTCGGGGACTGCCACCCAGGACGGCCGAACCGTCATCGACGTGGACGGCGCCGTCGGCGGCATCGTGGATCTTCGCGCGCCGGGGGCGGCGCCACGCGGGGCCGTGTGGCGCGATGCGCCGCAGCGCCTGCCGGTGACGGCCGGCGAGGTCGGCCAGGTGTTCGGCGTCGCCTTCGACACGACCACCCCGCCGAACATCTATCTGGCGGCGACGGCGGCGTTCGGCCTCCACCGCAGCCCGGACAATCGCAGCTGGATGCCGGGCATGTGGGGCCGCGGCGGCGGGCCGGGCACGATCTGGAAGCTCTCTGCGGCGAACGGCTATCGGCCGCAAGCGTTCGCACAGGTGAGCCTCGGCGGTCGGACCAATACCGGCCCGGCGCTCGGCAACATCGCGATCGATCGCTGGAACGGGCAACTGCTCGTCTCCGACCTGGAGACCGGCATGATCCATCGGCTGCGCCTCGCCGACGGTGCCGAGCTTGGCCGCTACGATCACGGGGTGCAGGGGCGCAGCAGCTTCACCGACCTCGCCGCAGGCGCGCGACGTTCGCTGGCGCCCGTTGCATTCGATCCGGCGTCGCGGGCGCGGATCGATGACTGCACCGCCGGATCCTTCCCGCAGCATCCGTCCTGCTGGAACTTTGCCGATTTCCGCCGGCGCGTGTGGGGATTGGCCGTGCGCAGCGACCCGCGCAGCGGCGAGACCCGCCTCTATTATTCGGTCTGGGCCTCGCACGGATTCGGCGATCCGGCGTGGTTCGCCGCAGACGAGGATCGGCGCAACGCGATCTGGTCGGTGCGGATCGCGGCCGGCGGAGATTTCGATCCCTCGGACGTCCGGCGAGAGTTCCTGCTGCCCGACTTCTTCGGCGATCCGGCGCAGACCGCGAGCCTGGGCGCCAGCTCGCCGGTCGCGGACATCGCCTTTCCGAAGTCAAGAGAGCAGGCCGTCATGCTGCTCGCCGAGCGCGGCGGCATCCGCAATCTCGGCCTCGACGCCTTCGCGCCGTTCGCGCGGCCGCACGAGTCCCGCGTCCTACGCTACGTCCTCGACGAACGCGGCGTCTGGCAGCCGTCCGGCCGCTACGATGTCGGCTTCTACGATCGCAAGACGGACGGGCAGCCCTACCTGCGCGCCAATGCGGCCGGCGGTGTCGACTTCGGGTTCGGCTATGACGGCGCGGGCCGGATCGACCCGGCACAGGCCGATGCCTTCACCTGGATGACGGGTGACCGCCTGTGCGCGCCCGACGCGACCTGCGCGTCACGCGCCGGCGCGCGCGCGCTGGTCGACGGCTTGCAGGGAATCCCCGTCGGGCGCGTCGACGAAGGCCTGCCGCCGGGTGCCCTTGCGCCCTATCCGGCGCAGGCGCCGGCCACGCCCAGCGTGACACCGGACGCCGCCTATCTGATCGATGTCGAGGTCGGCCTCGCTCGTCCGGTCGCCCGCGACGACGCCAGCAAGATCGGCGACGTCGCGGTGTTCGCCCCGGCGCTGCCGGCTGCGCCGCCGCGCATCGCGGCCCCGGCGGGCGCGGCGCCGGACGGGCAACCGGCGGCGCCCTTACCGGGCGGCGACGCGGCAGCCGCACCCACGCCGCAGGACATGGGCGCCGCACCGGGCGGCGAAGGCACGGCGGCCGGAGCGCCTGCTGGCGGCGGCGCGGTGATCGGACCGACCACCCCGCAGGCACCGACCGGGACCGGCATGGTCGAAGGCCCAACCCCGTCGGTCGCGCCCGCCGGTGCCGGCGAAGTGATCGGCCCGACGAGCCTGCACGATCTGTCGATCGACAAGACCGCACCGCAGGCGCCCGCG
>PQAH01000258.1 GCA_003105195.1 Bradyrhizobiaceae bacterium | reverse complement strand
GTCGTCGGACGGCGCGCGCGCCAGCGCCTGCACGGCCGCGTGGTCGCGGCGCCGCGCCGCGATCATGATGCGCTCGGCGAGGAAGCCTTCCGGCTCCAGGTTCATGTTCAGGGTGATGCCGCGGTTCACGTGCTGGATCGTCATGCTGCGGCCGCCGCCCAGCACGCGGCGCAGGGCGGCGACGTGCTCGCGTGCCGAGGGATCGTGCTCGAGGGCCGCGATCTGCATGGCGGCGGCCCGGTAGTAGCCGTTCGGCTGGCGGTCCCGCGGGATCACGGGGACGCGGAGGTCGCTGCGGCCGGCGCGGATGCGGTAGGCCATGGCCTGCCACCGGCGGTGTTCCGCGCGCTCCGTCTCCGGCGGCGGCAGGGCGACGAGCCGCGGCAGCACGGATTCGGCGAGGCCCTGGTGATAGACGTGCTTCCAGGCCAGGTCCTCGTAGGAGGCGGCGACGACCAGCGTGCCGTAGCGCTCCTGCCACAGCGCATGGACGTCGACCAGCGCCTCGCCGGCACCGGCGCGGGCGAGGTCGATCGCGATGGTGTTGATCTCGAAGGTGTCCTCGAAGCCGGCGTCGAGCAGCTGCGCGAACAGCGACGGGACGATCTCGGCCCGGCCGGCGAGCGCCAGCGGCACGACGAGATCGCGCGCGACGAACAGCAGCGCCGCGCGCTGGGGCGTGAAGGCACACAGCGCCGCGAAGGCGTCCTCGGCTGTCGAGGTGCGCAGGCGGGACCAGGCGGCGAGCAGCTCGGCAGCGGAGCGCTCGCCGTGCGGTCCGAGGCGAAGGGGTCGCTCGGCGGCGCGCTGCGCCAGCCACGCCTGCGCCTGCGGGGCGAGCCCCGCGGCGTCGGCGAGCGCGAGCAGGAGGAAGGGATTGCCGCCCTCGATGTCCCGGAAGCGCCGCTCCAGGCCGCGCTCGAACGTGGCGCCGGACTTGCGCGCCTCTCCCCCGCCAGCCACCGAACCCTCCGTCGCGTGCCTTGCGTGTTCCGTGTTTGTTCTATAGCGTCGCGAGGCCGCGCGCAAGGACTTCGCGGCCCGATGTCGGCCTCGGGTTCGTCCAGCTCGCCACGATGGCGCCGGTTCGCGGGCATCAGGGGATCGTCTTTTGCGCGGGAATTCGAAAGATTCGTTCTTGTTATGTTCATAATTGACAGGAAATTGGCCTGATAGCCAAAACGCCCCCGCGTCAGCCCTGCCGAGAAAATGTAGCGCGCGCCGGGATCCCTATGGCAGGCGGCGCCGCGCAGGCGCCGCCACGGCCGCATGGCCACGGGCTCGCCGCGCAAGCGAGCCGCGCCTGTCGCGCGCCATGGAAAACTGCCCCCTTTGCGTCACGAGGAACTGACCCCCGGTTAGGTTCTCATGCGGTTGCGGTTTGCGGCGCCGGAGCGGGCTGCTGCAGAAACCCGCTCCGGCGCTTTTCGCGCAGCCGGTAGCTGTCGCCGCGGATGGTGATCACGTGGCTGTGGTGAAGCAGGCGATCGAGGATGGCGGTCGCCACGACCGGATCTCCGAATACGGTGCCCCATTCGCCGACCGGACGATTGGAGGTGACCAGCATGGCGCCCCGCTCGTAGCGGCGGCTCGTTTCCGCATCTCGATCACCGGGGATGGATCCCGGCTCGCGCTCGCACCCAGGTCGGCTGTTGCCGACCTGGGCATCTGTCAATGCCGATCTCGCGCAAGCGCGAGATCGGTGCTCGCTTGGCCGGAATGACGCCGCGAATGTGTTTCTGACACAGTAGGACTCACCAGCTGGAAGAACAGGTGGGCGGCGTCGGGCTCGAACGGCTGACCGGCGAGATCAAGCGTCGCACCGAGGTGGTCGGCAGCCTCCCGAACGAGGAGGCCATCACCCGCCTCGTCGGTCCAGTCCTGCTCGAGCAGAACGACGAATGGGCCGTCCAGCGCGCTCGCTGCATGAGCCTGGAGACCATCGCTCCGCCCGGCAGGGCTGCCAGGGGGTGTTGCAATTGTTCTTTCTTTGTTCTATTATTCCTGCCGCAAATGAGTATTAATTCATAGACGCCCGGCGGGTGATTGTCGGACCTGCGCGGCTGGAGCTCGAAGCCATGGCGATTCTGATGACGGCCTGCCCGTATCCCCACTGCCGCGCCAACCCGGTGCCGCTCCAGGTGCTCTGGAATTACCGGCAGCCGGCGCGGAAGAACATCGTCTCGTGCTGCATGTGTCCACGCTGCGAGCTGCCGGTGTCCGTCATTCTGATCCCGACCGCGGACACGAGTACGGCTCACGAGTGGTTCCTGAAGAACGAGGCCTATGGCAACCACGACCTGCTGCGAATGAGCCGGTGGTTGATCCAGGAGGTCATCCCGACCCCGGCCATCAAGGGCGCGCCCGAGCACACGCCGACGGACATCGCCAAGCTCAACCGGCAGGCGCGACGCTGCATGGAGCGAGGAGAGAACGAGGCGGCGCGGATCCTGTTCGGCAAGGTGCTGGATCGTTCGTTCGCGGCGCTGGACGAGGATGGTTCCGGCTCCCGCGTCGAGAGGATCGGCCGGCTTGTCGAGGCCGGTCGACTCCCGAGGAGCCTGCAGGACTGCGCGCAGGAGCTTCGCGGCCTGGACCACGACCGGCTCGACCTCGCACCGGACGAGCTCATGACGCTTGCGGCGTTCGCCGAGACGTTCCTCCTTTCCGCATTCACCGTCGGGAGGAAGCTCGCTGCGGGACGGTCGTGCATGGACCTGGCTCGGTCCGCCTGAGAAGCGAGGTGTCCGAGCTGCTGCCGGTTTCATGGACACCGAGTCAAGGTGGACGAAGGAACCGGAGGTCGGCGGGGTGGGGACGTGCGTCAGCGTTCCAGCGTGAAAACAGTCGCGCCATCCTTCGAGCCAACGAAGCCATTCTTGGTTTGAACGAGAGTGACGCAACGCTCGGCCATCAGCGGCATTGGCTTCAGACAAAGACCCTGTGGGATTGGCCGCCATTTCGGAGAGAGCTGCATGGGCCCTCCCGTCATGCTGCCCGTTCCATTCTCGTAAAGCACAAGCGTGGTCGTGTGCCCGTCGTCCATCCGCAAGCGCCAGGGGCGCCCGTCCGCCACCTTGGCAGACGCCGACACCGCAGGACCGCTTTCTGCCGCCCGGGCGGTGAACGACTGCAGGCCGAGCCCCACGCTCATCAGGAGCAGACATGCAGCACGTCCGAGAGAGCCGAAGTCTGGGCTCAGCCGTGCCGAAAGGCGCAAGAACTTTGGACGCATGGCGACGATCTCCTCTTTACTCAAGGCCTCATCAGTGATTCAGGGCACCGGTCCATCGGGCTCGAAACATCCAAGGACTTCACCTGCATCAGCCGCCGCAAGGCGGCTCCGAGCGGGGATAGCCGGGCCGATCTAAGGCAGGTTCATTGAAAAGCGCCTCGGACCGGCATCATTGACCAGGGAATAGGCGGGAGGACGCGGGCCATCCGGAGGAGCGTCCCGGAACGGCAATCTCCGTTTCCAGCCGGCACCCTTCGTCTGGCTCCGGTAGGCGTAGTCGAAGAGACGCTTCATGTATTCCGTATCGAACTGCATCGCGGCCGGGGCCGGATAATCCGCCGGGATGTAAGCGAGTTTGAAATCGAAACGGTGCCGGCGCGCAAAGGCTTCGGCCGCTTTCAAGACCTTGGCGGTGTTTGCCTTGATGGTCGTCGAGTACGAGCGCACGATAACGGGGAGCGTCCTGTTCTCCACCATTTCGAAGTCGGGCTCGATCGCATTGTTCATGACAATGAACATTCGACCGGGAAAGGAACTCGGGAAGAGGCGCCGCTGGGACAAGAGGAAACTCTCCGGGACCACGAGCACATTGGCCGTGACGCCCCCGTCGACGTGCATCTCAGCGAATTGACGTCCGAACGCCTCGACGTCGACGAGCACCGGCGGCAACACGCCCGGGACGCTGGCCGAGGCGACCAGGATCGACCGGAAAAGCTCCAGGGCTCGCGGATGCCCGCTCGATGCAATGGCGCCCATATTCCAGATTACCGCGCGCTGGGCGTCGAGGTTGGTGGTGAGCACCACGAGGCGGCGCCCGCGCGCGTGCTCCGCGGCGACGGAGGCAAGCACCCGGTCGTCCACGAACCGGGCGATGAGGTTGCGCAGCGGCTCAGGCCTGAAAAGACCGGAGCCGAAAAGCCCTCGCAACGCATCAAGCTGGATCAACGCTTCCGCCGCTCCTTCGGCGAAGACCGCCCGCAGAACCGGATCGTAGTCGGGCCCGAGGAATGCGAATGGCGCGATCAGAGCCCCTACGCTGACCCCGCTCACGACCGTGAACTCCGGACGGGTCCCCGTGTCGGACCAACCGACCAGGAGCCCCGCGCCGAACGCCCCGCCCGACGCTCCGCCCGACAGCGCCAGCACGTCGAAGCTCCGCGAAGTCCTGAGCGCTTCCGAGGAGGCGACCTTCTGCGCCCTGGCGCGAACCGCCTCGGGTCCGTCATCCGCCCAGAACCGTGCGTCGGGAATGCCCACGACGCGAGCCGACGCCTGCTCCTCCGCAGTGAACGGGACCCGGGGCGTGGAACACGCCGCGAGCAGGAGCGCGAGCGCCGCGATCCGGAAACTCCTTCCCCACATCATGATCAAGCCCCCTTAAATACGGATTATTCCCGGGCGCATGGTCTTAGGCTTCCGCTCTCGTAAGCGAGCGTCCTCTTGAATCGCCGCAAAGCAGGCCACAGCTGCGCCGTCCCGAGGACGGCCTGGGCGGCCATCTCCGGCCAAAGGACCTCGGGGACCGACGCCCTTCAGGAAGATGCCACGCACCACGACGAGAGAGTAACGTAGAGGATTGGGGTAGGTCGCCGACATGCCGGAGACGGTGCAGCGGCCGAGCTGATGAGGAACACGGGCAAGGCGAAAGAAGTTCTCATGTCAGTCACTCCAGTGAGTTCGTGTCGTTGGGATCGAGGGCCGGTGTCGATGTGCGGCCCATCTACGCACCCCGTCGGATCCATGCGGCAATGCCGGGCCACTTGGCGTCCAGCGTCTCCTTGCCCATGAACAGCCCAATATGGCCGCCGGGCGTGATCTCTTTGATGATCCGGGTTCCAGGGGTTCCGAGGTAGTCCTCGGCATTGAAGACCTGTTCGCGCGGCGTCACGTCGTCGGCCTCTCCCGCGAGCAGATAGACCGGACAAGTCACGTCTTTGAGCTTCAGCTGCCGGCCGAGTCCGACGAACTCGCCCTTCGCCAGCCGGTTCTGCTTGAACAGCTGGGTAATCACCTGGAGATACCAGGCGCCCGGAAGATCGAGCGTGTGCTCGTACCAGCGCTCGAATTCCTCGAATCGGCGCCGATACTCGGGGTCATCGATGTTGTGGTAGAGGTCGCGGAACTTCGCGACGTACTGCGCGTCTGGATGCATGCTCTTGAAGCCGGTGAGCATGAATTCCCCTTTGAGCATGCCGCCGCCCAGTTCGACGAGGCGCTCATAGAAGGCGGTGGGAAGCGTGTGCGCGTAATTCTTCACCGGGCCCTCGCCGGCATCCGTGTCGATCGGGGCGCCGGCGAGAACGAGCGTGCGCACCTTCGCCGGGAAACGGGCGGCGTACATGGCGGAGAGCCATCCGCCTTGACAGAGACCGATCAGGTTGACGGAACCGCCCAGGTCGTCGACACAGACGTTGAGTTCGGCGAGATAGTTGTCGATGTCATAGTTCTTCGTCGCCTCGGCGGCGCTTCTCCAGTCGGTCACGCAGAGCCGGCCCAGCCCATGGTCGAGGAGTGTTTCGACGAGGCTCTGTCCTTTCTGGAAGTCGGCGATGGTCGACGAGTGTCCGGCGTAGGGCGCGACGACCACGGTGAAGGGTCCGTCCGCTCGGCGCGAAAATTCCCGCAGCTGCAAAGTATGCAGCGCAAGTCGGATTTCATTGGGCGTGGACCATTGCGGAGCCGATCGACGTACCTGTGTCCGGTGAATCGTCTCGACGAACGCGAGGTTCTTCCGGAGAGAGTCGAGACGAGTCCGGATGAGTCTCTGCGGCAGGCAGAGCGGCCAGAAACAGGGAACGTCGAGTCCAGAATGGTTCTTGGAAGGAAAGTGCTCGGGCTTTGCCGTCCGCACGGCGCGAGCTCCACCTGTGGCCGATCCAGGTTTTCCAGTTGCACGGCCGGCGGCCTTCCTTCGGGGCGCGCGGGATTCATTGTCTGGGTTGTCGGCCATGCCGGGTCCTCACTTGCCGAGCTTGAGCTTCACGTATCGCCCAATGAGGACGGCGGCCGGATACAGGACCTCCTCCTCGGTCCGCGCGTGCAGCATCAGTTTCTCGGCAAAGCGCGCGTACTCCGGCTTCTGCTCGGTCTCGGCCGCGGCCACGAGGTGGCGGAGAGCCGCGACGATCTCCTCATGCTCGGCCAGCATTCCGGGGAGCTCGGTCTCGAGCTTATCTGTCAAACGCAGGACGTCAGCCATGTCCGGATCGATGGCCCCCTGCGCCAGCGTGGCGACGAGCCCGAGCGGCGGCAGGGCGAGCTCTTGCTCGCGGACGAAATGCGGGTGCAATCGTTTCGCCACCGCCTGGGCGGCCTCGCCAACGCGTCCGCCCGCTCTCGTCGCATCGACCAGCTCCGCATGGAGTTCCGCGTGTTCGCCCTCGAGTGGTTCGGGGATCAGGAATTTCATCGCCGGGTTCCTTCGGTGAATCGGGATAGCACACGATTAGGTTAGTGACCAGACACTAATTATATGGTTCAGCGCTGGCATTCAAGAGCCCATCGCATCTGGGGGTCGGCAACGTTGGCTGGACCTTGTCGCCCTGCGAATAAGGGTCAAGGCCGAACCTTCCCGCGATGTGCGAGCCAGAACCTCTCGTTTCGATCGCCGATCAAGGTCTTGACGCCGGCCGGTCGGATAGCTAGTTAGTGTTCTATCACTTAGTCACGGAGGTGCACGTGTCGCAACGTACCGCGAAAAACGCCGAGACCGTCCAGGACCACATCGCCAAGGCAACGCTGCGGCTGGTCGCCGAACGCGGCGCCGATCAAGTGACCACGGCGGATGTCGTCAAGACGATGGGGATCACCCGTGCGGCGATGGCCAGGTACTGCCCGACGGAGAGCGACCTGTGGCGTACGACCGCCGAATTCATCGAGCAGCGCATGGCCGCGTCGTGGCTCCCGGTCCTGTCGAGCGATCAGTCGCCGGCGGACCGGTTGCGCTCACTGCTGGCCGTCCAGATCGGCTTGATCATGAGCATGCCAGCGTTGCGCGAGATGCTTTTTTCACGAGGGCTCCGTGGCAACAACGCGGCTCTGCGTCGCGGGCTGTGCGGCGTGCGGGCGCGCTTCCGGTCGTTGCTGTGCGAGATCCTGCGCGACGGCGTTCGCGACGGGCAGATCTCGCCGGGTCTCGACCCGGAAAAGGCCGCGCGCCGGGTCACCGAGGCGCTTCAAGGCATGGTCGTGAGCTGGTCGCTTGATGCGCGCAGCGACGACGTGATCGAAGAAGCGTGGACCAGGCTCGATGCGCTGGTGGGCGGTGCCGCCCGGCAGCGGGCGATCGGCGCGGCGGGCGCCGCGGCGCGTGTTAGCGCGAAGGGGTGGTGAGCAATGCGCGTCAGAAAGCCCGCCGAGGAGCGGAAGTCGGAGATCGTCGAAGCGACCCTGCGGCTCGCCGACAAGGTCGGACCTGACCGGCTGGCGACCGGGCAGGTCGCGGAGGCGGTTGGCCTCACGCAGGCCGCCCTCTTCCGCCATTTCCCGAAAAAGCAGGATCTGTGGGAGGCGGTCGCCGCCCGCATCGGAGAGAAGTTCCAGCAGCGCTGGCTCGCCATCGAGCGCGGCCCGGCCGATCCTCTCGACCGATTGCGCGGCATCGTGGCCGCGCAGCTCAAGCTCATCCAATCCATGCCCGCGATTCCGGCAATCCTGTTCTCGCGCGAGCTTCACGTGGAGAATCGAGCGCTCCGCGTGATCTTCGCGGAGTTCATGAAGAACTTCAATCTTCGGATCGAGCGCCTGCTCGCGGCAGCCCAGCGCGACGGCAGGCTGCGCGGCGATATCGAGCCGAGGGACGCCGCCTTCCTGGTCATCGGCTTGGTGCAGGGCCTCGTGCTGCGCTGGTCCGTGAGCGGCCGAAGCTTCGATCTCCCCACCGAGGGCGAACGGCTGCTGTCCATCCAACTCATGACCTTCGGTGCAGCGCCCGCGGCGGGCACGGCTGCGCCAGAGCGGGAATCGCGCGAGCGCTCCGCGGCGAGCGGGACCGTGCCGGCGACCTGAGCGGCTGGGGATTTCATGATGAACAAACGATGGCTGATCATACCCCTCCTCCTCGCCGTCGGAGGCGCCGCGGCCTACGCCTATTTTCAGCTCAGGCCTCGGACGGACCCGAACGTCCTTCGGGTGTCGGGCAACATCGAGGTCACCGATGTCGAAGTGAGCTTCCGTATCCCCGGCTGGGTCGAAGCGCGACCCGTCTCCGAGGGCGAGACGGTCAAGGTCGGGCAGCTGATCGCTCGGCTCGACAGCACGGAGCTCGCGCAGGAGGTGGCGTTGCGGGAAGCGGAAGCGCAAGCCTACGCGGCGGAGCTTGCCGCGCTCGAAGCCGGGTCCCGGCCACAGGAGATCGCTGTTGCACGGGCCTCCGTCCGCCACGCACAGGCGGAATTGGACAGGCTCGCCGGGGAGTACGAGCGGCAGCGGGACCTGCTCGCCCGCAATGTCTCCTCCCAGCAGGTTTTCCAGAGGGCGAAGGCCGAGTACGAGGTCGCGAAGAGCCAGATCGACGAAGCGAAGGAGCGGTTGAAGCTTGCCGAGGAGGGACCTCGCCAAGAGGACATTGCCCGCGCCCGCGCGCGCCTGGAGCAGGTCAGGCAGAGCCTCGCCATCGCCAAGACGCGACTGGCTTACGCAACGCTGACAACCTCTATTTCAGGCACGGTACTCTCCGAAAACGTGGAGGCCGGCGAGTACGTGGTGCCGGGTGTGCCGGTGGTCACGGTGGGCGACCTCGCCAACACCTGGCTGCGCGCCTACGTGAACGAGACCGATCTCGGGCGGATCAAGCTCGGCCAGCGCGTCTGCGTGAGCACGGATACCTACCCCGGCAAGGCCTACGCGGGCCAGCTGTCTTTCATCGCCTCGGCGGCCGAGTTCACGCCGAAGAACGTGCAGACAACGGAGGAGCGCGTCAAGCTCGTCTACCGGATCAAGATCGACATCCCGAATCCGGATCTCGAGCTCAAGCCGGGCATGCCCGCCGACGCCGACATCTGGCTCGGCGAAGGAGACCCGCCATGCCGGCGATAAGGGCTGAGGGCCTCTGCAAATCCTTTGGCGATCTCATGGCGGTCGATGATCTCACGCTGTCGATCGAGGAGGGGGAGATCTTCGGCCTGGTCGGGCCGGACGGCGCCGGCAAGACGACGACCATGCGGCTCCTCACCGGGATCATGGACCCGACTTCGGGCGATGCCTGGGTCGCCGGACGGCATGTCGTCCAGGAGGCCGAAGCCGTCAAGGACGACATCGCCTATATGAGCCAGCGCTTCGGGCTCTACCCCGACCTCACGGTCATGGAGAACATCGACTTCTACGCCGATCTCTACGGCATGCCGCGCCAAGGGCGCGCGGCGCGCATCGAGGAACTCCTCGCCTTCAGCAACCTGACGCCGTTCAAGAAGCGCCAGGCCGGCAAGCTGTCGGGCGGCATGAAGCAGAAGCTCGGCCTCGCCTGCGCACTCATCCACACGCCCAAGGTGCTGTTCCTGGACGAGCCGACGAACGGCGTGGATCCGGTGTCGCGCCGCGACTTCTGGCGCATCCTCTACCAGCTCCTGCGCGAGAAAGTGACCATCTTCGTCTCGACCGCCTATCTCGACGAGGCGGAGCGCTGCGCGCGCGTCGCGCTCATGCACAAGGGCCGGCTCATCGCCGTCGGCACGCCCGAAGAGGTGAAGCGCCTGATGCGCGGCGCGCTCATCGAGGTCCGGGCAGCCGAGCCTCGCCGATCCGCCGCGTTGCTGCGCGAAGAGCTCGAGGCCGAGAGCGTCGGCCTGTTCGGCGACCGCGTCCACATCGTTGTGCAACACCCGGATGCCGCAAAGGCGAAGGCGGAAGAGGTCCTGCGGCACGCGGGGCTCGCGGTCGAGAGCATTCGCACTATCGAGCCCTCGCTCGAGGACGTCTTCGTCTCGGTCCTGTCCAGGGAGCCCGAACATGAGCGCGCCTGAGCGGAACATCGCCGTGACGGTCAGGGACCTGGAGCGCCGGTTCGGCAGCTTCGTGGCCGTCAACCGTGTCTCGTTCGACGTGGCCAAGGGCGAGATCTTCGGCTTCCTCGGCCCGAACGGCTCCGGCAAGTCAACCACGATCCGGATGCTGACCGGCATCCTCGCGCCGAGCGGCGGCGCAGGCACGGTCGCCGGGTTCGATGTCCGCACCGAGGCGGAGAAGATCAAGGCCCATATCGGCTATATGAGCCAGCGCTTCTCCCTATACGAGGACCTGACGGTCGAAGAGAACATCGATTTCTACAGCGGCATCTACCGCATCCCGAAGGCAAGGCGGCGCGAGCGCAAGGAGTGGGTGATCGGGATGGCGGGGCTCGCCGAGCACCGGGGATCGCGCACCGCGATCCTGTCCGGCGGCTGGAAGCAGCGCCTCGCGCTCGGCTGCGCCGTGCTGCACGAGCCGCCGGTGATCTTCCTCGACGAGCCGACCTCGGGCGTGGACCCGCTCAGCCGCCGGCGCTTCTGGGACCTGATCTACGATCTCTCGGCCAGGGGCGTCACCGTGTTCGTGACCACCCATTACATGGAGGAAGCCGAGTACTGCGACCGCATCGGCCTGATCCACCGCGGCGATCTCATCGCCGTCGGCACGCCCGGCGAGCTCAAGACCACGCTGATGCGGGAAGACGTCATCGAGGTCATTTGCGAGCGTCCACAGGACGCGATGGCGGAAATCGACGGCATCGAGGCGGTGAAGGAGGTGGCGCTGTTCGGCAGAGGGCTGCATGCGGTGGCCGCCGACGGCGATGCCGCAGCGGCCGCGATCAGGCAGCGACTCGAAACCCGCGGGTACCGCATCGACCGGATCGAGGCGATCACGCCCTCGCTCGAGGACGTTTTCGTGTCCCTGGTCGAGGCGCGCGACCGGGCGCAGGAGTCGGCAAAGGAGGTCGCGGCATGAGCAAGCGGCCGAGACTGTCGTCGCCGAGGCGCCCGCGGCCGGCCGGAACCCCGGCGGCGAGCGAGGCCTACCGTTTGGCCTCCGAAGATCTCGAATTCCTGGCGAAGGATGATCTTCGCCCGCTCCGGCTCCAGCTGGAGCTGCTCAAGCCCGAATGGTACCTGCGACAGGAAGATGTGCGCTCGACGATCGTGGTGTTCGGGAGCGCGCGAATCCCGTCGCCGGACATGGCCGGAAGGCGCGTCGCCGAGCTGGAAGCGGCCGTCCGCCAGAAGCCGGATGATCCGCAATTGCGGTCGGCGCTCGAGCAGGCGCGCAAACGTCAGGCGTACACGCGCTATTACGAGGAAGCTCGGCAATTCTCCGCATTCGTGTCGCGTCGCTTCCAGCAGGAAGGCCGGCGGGACTTTGTCGTCGTAACCGGCGGCGGGCCCGGCATCATGGAAGCCGCCAACAAGGGGGCCCATGATGTCAAGGCGCGAAGCATCGGGTTCAACATCACCCTGCCTCGTGAGCAAGCCCCCAATCGATATGTTAGCCCCGAGCTCTGCTTCCAGTTCCGGTACTTCGCGATCCGCAAGATGCACCTTCTTCTGCGCGCGAAGGCCTTGGTGGTCTTTCCGGGCGGGTTCGGAACGATGGATGAGCTCTTCGAGGTCTTGACGCTGATCCAGACCGGAAAGATCGCGCGCATGCCCGTCGTCCTGATCGGCCGCGACTTCTGGAGCCGCGCCGTCGATTTCGACTTCCTCGTCGAGGAAGGGGTCATCGAGCGGAATGACATCGCCTTGTTCCAGATCGTGGATGGCTCCGCGCAGGCGGTTCGGATCGTCCATGACTTCTATGGCGGGAGGCCGCCCGAATGAGATTGCTCCTCCTCGATCCGATGACCCAGAAGACAGGAGAGTGGTGATGGCGGCACGTGGGGGTGGAAACCTCTGGATCCGGTCGGCGAGCATCGTCGCAGTCCTGTTCGGCTTGCTGACGATCCAGGAGGGCGGCGCCGTCCTGTTCTGGAGCGAGTCCGCACGGGCTGCGGCTGGCCAGTATGTCCCCTTCGTCGTCTGGTTCAACTTCCTGGCGGGGTTCGGCTACGTCGCGGCCGGCTCCGGTCTCTGGTTTCGGCAACGGTGGGCGGCGGGGCTCGCGTTCGTGATCGCGGCCGCGACGGTGGCCGTCTTCGTCGCGTTCGGCGTGCACGTCGCGGGCGGCGGCGGGTACGAGCTGCGCACCGTCATCGCGATGAGCCTGCGCAGCGCGGTGTGGATCGCCATTGGGGTCGTTGCGTACCGCTTCGTCTGGAGAACGCGCGGGAGGGGAGGATCGTGAAGATCACCTTCCACGGGGCGGCGCGGGAAGTCACCGGCTCCTGCACCAGGGTCGAGACTGAGAAGGTCCGCTTTCTGGTCGACTGCGGGATGTTTCAGGGCGGCCGGGAGGCGGCAGGCCGGAACCGCGCGCCCTTCGCGTTCGATCCGCGCAGCATCAGCTTCGTCCTCGTGACCCATGCGCATATCGACCATAGCGGCCTTCTGCCCAAGCTTTGGCGAGACGGGTTCCGCGGCCCGATCTACACGACTTCGGCCACCGCGGAGCTCCTCGAAATCATGCTGCGCGACAGCGCGAGCATCCAGGAATCCGATGCCGAGCGGGCAAGACGGGCCCATGACCGCGGCCGCGCGGCAGCCGAGCCCGTCTATACCATGGACGATGCCGAGGCCGTGCTGGGTCAGATCACTGCCTTGAACTACGACGCTCCTTACAGCCCGCACGACACCGTACGCGTCCGGTTGCGCGATGCAGGCCATATCCTCGGCTCGGCGATCCTGGAGATATGGGTCAGGGAGGGCTCCCACGAGCGCAAACTGGTGTTCTCGGGCGACCTCGGCCAGCCGGGCCGTCCGATCCTCCGCGACCCGTCCCCGATCGAGGACGCCGATATTCTGTTCGTCGAGTCGACCTATGGCGACCGGCTTCACAAGAGCCTTGCCAACACCCTCGATGAGTTCGTGACCGTGGTGAATGAGACGCTGAAGGTGAGGAAAGGAAATGTCATCGTCCCGGCGTTCGCGGTCGGCCGCACACAGGAGCTCATCTACTATTTCCATCACTTGACCCGGCAGGGTCGGTTCCGCCATCTCAACATCTTCGTCGACTCGCCGATGGCGGCCGCCGTCACCCGGGTCACCCGGAGCAACCTTGCGCTGTTCGACGAAGAGGCCAAGAGACTTGCCGCATGGTACGCGGCCGGAAATGGCCTTCCCACCCTGACCTTCGTGGGTTCCGTCGACGAATCGCGTGCCCTCAACACCATTCGCTCCGGCGCCGTCATCATCGCCGGAAGCGGCATGTGCACCGCCGGCCGCATCAAGCACCATCTGCTGCACAACCTGGGGCGCCGCGAGAACGCGGTCTTGATCACGGGGTTTCAGGCCCAAGGCACGCTGGGACGCAGGCTTGTGGACGGTGCCGAACGGGTGCGCATCTTCGGTCGGGACGTGCCGGTACGGGCCAGCATCCATACGCTCGGCGGGTTTTCCGCCCATGCGGACCAGGCGGCGCTGCTGGACTGGCTTGGGGCCTTCAAACGCGCGCCCTCGCGGACCTTCGTGATGCATGGGGAGTCCCGCGCCTCCGTCGCTCTTGGGCGCGAGATAACGCGCCGGCGGGGATGGGTCGCGCAGACGCCGGAAGCCGGGCAGATGGTCCCGGTCGCACCGGGCTCGGCGGGAGGCCGATAGCAATGACAGGGATGAAACCCTTCCGCGTCTGGGCGATCGCCCGCAAGGAGGCCATCCACGTCCTGCGCGATCCGCGCAGCCTCGGCATGGCGATCGCCATTCCCATGCTGCTCCTGCTTCTGTTCGGCTACGCGCTGTCTCTCGACGTCGACAACGTGCCGACGGTGGTCTGGGACCAGAGCGCCTCGCACGAGAGCCGAGAATTCGTCAGCCGCTTCAACGGCTCCCGGTACTTCTCCATCATCGGGCACGTGACCAGCTACCCGGAGGTCGAGCAGGCGATCGACTCCGGCCGGGCGCTCGTCGCGCTGGTCATCCCGACGGATTTTGCCGGCCGGATCGAGGCCGGGAGGCCGGCCCCCGTCCAGGCGATCGTGGACGGCAGCGACCCGAACACCGCAACCATCGCCATGGGCTATCTCGACGTGGTCGCCTTCAGCTTTTCCCAGGACGTCGCCCTGCGCGAGATCCGCCGGACGACCGGGCAGGTCGTCCACCCGCCCGTCGATCTGCGCGCCCGCGCCTGGTTCAACGCCGACCTCGAATCGAAGAACTACATCATTCCCGGCCTCATCGCCGTGATCATGATGGTGATCGCGGCCCTCCTCACCTCGCTCACCATCGCCCGGGAGTGGGAGCAGGGCACGATGGAGCAGCTCATCGCGACGCCCGTCAGGGGCAACGAGCTGATCCTCGGCAAGCTGCTGCCCTACTTTGCCATCGGCATGCTCGACGTCGCCCTCGCCGTCCTCATGGGCGAGTTCCTATTCGAGGTGCCGCTCCGCGGCAGCGTGGCGCTCCTCTTCGCCATGGCGGCGATCTTCCTGGCCGGCGCCCTCTCGCTCGGCATGGTGATCAGCATCCTGACGCGTGGCCAGCTTCTCGCCAGCCAGCTCGCCATGGTGCTGACGTTCCTGCCTTCCTTCCTTCTGTCGGGATTCATGTACGCGATCGCCAACATGCCGGTGCCGATCCAGGCGATCACCCGCCTCATCCCGGCGTCGTACTTCGTCACCATGCTCAAGGGCATCTATCTCAAGGGCGTCGGCCTCGAGATCCTGGCGCTCGAAGCGGGCCTGCTCGTCGTGTTCGGACTCGCCTTGGTTCTGCTCGCCAACCGCAAGTTCCGAAAGAAGCTGGTGTAAGCCATGTTCGAGCGCATCAAGCACATGCTGATCAAGGAGTTCATCCAGGTATTCCGTGACCCGAAGATGCGCGGGATCATCTTCGTCATGCCGGTGCTGCAGGTCCTGGTGTTCGGCTACGCGGTGACGCTCGACGTCAACAACATCGCCACGGCCGTCTACGACCTCGACAACAGCGTGGCGAGCCGTGAGCTGGTCGCCCGGTTCGAAAAGTCGGGATACTTCGATATCGTCGAGCACATCGACAGCGTCGAGCGCGCACGGGAGTTACTTGACCGCGGCGAGGCGAGTACCGTCCTCCAGATGAACCGGGGTTTCGGGGATGCGCTCCGCGCCGGTCGCACTGCCGAGCTGCAACTGATCGTCGACGGCACCGATTCGAACACCGCCGGCGTCGTCCTCGACTACAGCGCCAAGATCACCAAGGAGCTGTCCCAGAAGGTGCTGGTCACGCGCTTCACGCGCGTGAAGGGCTCGTTTGAGAAGCCGGGGACGGTCGAGCTGGAGACCCGCACCTGGTTCAACGACAACTTGGAAAGCCGCAATTTCTATGTCCCCGGCGTCATCGCCATCGTCGTCATGCTGATCACACTCATGCTGACCAGCATGGCGGTGGTGCGCGAGAAGGAGATCGGCACTATCGAGCAGATGATGGTGACGCCGATCACTCCCGCGGAGTTCATCCTCGGCAAGACGCTGCCCTTCGCGCTCATCGGCTTGGTCGACGTGGTCCTGGTGACCGTGGTCGGCGTGTTCTGGTTCGGGGTGCCGATCCAAGGGAGCCTCCTGCTGCTGTTCTTCGCCACCGCGCTCTACCTCATGACGACGCTGGGGATCGGCCTGCTGATCTCGACTGTGAGCGGCACGCAGCAACAGGCGATGATGAGCGCGTTCTTCTTCTACTTCCCGGCCGTGCTGCTCTCGGGCTTCATGTTCCCGATCGCCAACATGCCCGAGGTGATCCAGTGGCTCACCTACCTGAACCCGCTGCGCTACTTCCTCGTGGTGGTGCGCGGGATCTTCCTCAAGGGCGTCGGCCCGGAGATCCTGTGGCCGGAGATGCTCGCGCTCGCCGTGCTGGGCATCGCGTTGCTATGGCTCGCGGCCAGCCGGTTCCGGAAGACGCTCGCTTGAGAAATGCCACGGGTCGCGATGCCGGGCGCCACCATCACATACTCGCTGACCGTCGCCGCATGTGTCCGCATTGTTTTGTGCGATCTCCTTGTCCCGCACAAAGCTGACAGCTGAAGTACCTTGATCTCGATGCCTGGAGCGCAATGCCTTGTGACGGAATCGGAGAGGATTCCCGAAACCAGGGCGCGTCTGATTCAAGATGCTGGCTGGGATGGAGGCCAGCATGGATGATGACGGCCGCCTGTTCGCGGGATTTTCGCAATCTGGTGATCGATGCGGTCGAGAAGGAAGGAGTGAGCCGGCATGCGGCAGCGCGGCGGTTCGGAGTGCGTGGATCGGCGGCGATCAGATGGGCGCAGCGGACCGAGCGCACGGGCAGCCGCCGCTTCCCGCCGCCGCATGGGTCTGGCGCATGGGGAGAGAAAATTGTTCTTGCTTTGTTCTATCTCGCGTGCGATCATTCATTCAATCCTGCCCACCGGGGGCGTCGAACCGGTGGCTTCCGTTCGGTGGGGCAGGGCGCGGTCCCGCGGGTCCGGTCTAGCCGCCGGGCATCCCGGGCGGCGGCCGATGCGGGCACCACCCCGACACTACGGTCGGGGCGCGGAAAGCGATCCGCTGACAGGGCAGGCGACAACGTCCTGGCCCCGAGGTGCTTTCGGCCGCTGTCGAAGAACCGCAGCGGAGCGCCGAGAGGCGCGCCGG
>PQAH01000257.1 GCA_003105195.1 Bradyrhizobiaceae bacterium | reverse complement strand
GCGGGCGGCTCGGGCACCGGCGGCGCGGTCGCGAAGGGGTTGGTGCGCATGCGCTCGCGCGCTTCCTGCAGCGGGCTCAGCGTGCGGTCCTGGGACACGCGCAGCGCGCTCACGGCGCCGAAGCCGACCATCAGGAGCCCGAGGGTCGCGAGCACCGCGGCGGCTATCGCCCGGAGATCCGGCAGCATCGAGGGTCCTCGCGCGGTCCCGCGCAAAAAGGGCTGACGCCCGACCCGTCGGCCCCGGCTGTGGCGCTCGTCGTGGAACCCGATTGAGTAGCTGAGTCGGTGCAGCCGATGAATCGAAATCTTGCCCATCGATGTGCGAGATCGGGCGTCGGCGCTGCCGGTCCCGGGCGAGGGGATGAAGAAGCAGGGGCGCCGCCCGGCTGCCGGAGGGCTGCGGGTCTCGTGACATTCTCCGCCTGGAAGGATATCGACGAGGCGCAGCCTCCGTCGAAATCCGAGGCGTTTCCGGGGGCGGGAATCGTGAAGTCTCCGGGCTCCGCGCGGGGCCGGAGGAGGGATCATGCGGACCGTCAGGGTCGCGGCTGCGCAATATCCGATCGACGAACTCCCCGATCTCAGCGCGTTCGAGATGAAGCTCTCCCGCTGGGTCGCCGAGGCGGTGGGCGAGGGCGCCGAGCTGCTGGTGTTCCCGGAATACGGCGCCATGGAGCTCACCAGCCTCGCGGGCCGCAAGGTGGCGGCCGACCTTTCGGCCTCGATCGCGGCGATCCAGGAGGTGATGGGCGAGGTGGACGCGCTGCACGCCGCGCTCGCGCGCCGGCACCGCGTGCACATCCTGGGGGCGAGCGCGCCGCTGCGCCAGACCGACGGGCGCTACTGCAACACGGCGCGGCTGTTCGCGCCCGCGAACGGCGTCGGCATCCAGCAGAAGCTGCTGACCACCCGCGTCGAGCGGGAGAAATGGCGCATCGCGGCGGGCGAGGGGCTGCGCGTCTTCGACACCGCCCTCGGCCTGATCGGCATCGCGCTCGGGTACGACGCGGAGTTTCCCCTGCTCGTGCGGGCGCTCGCGGCCGCGGGGGCGCAGGTGATCCTGGTGCCGTCCTGCAGCGACACGCTCGCCGGCTACCACCGGGTGCGCGTCGCCGCGGCGGCGCGGGCGCTGGAGAGCCAGTGCTACGTGGTGCAGGCCCCGACCGTCGGCGAGGCGCGCTGGTCGCCGGCGGTCGGCGGGAACATCGGCGCCGCCCGCGTCTTCGCCCCGCCCGACCGCGGCTTCCCGGACGACGGCGTGGTCGTCATGGGCGAGCTCAACCGGCCGAGCTGGGTGCACGCGGCACTCGAGCTCGACCGCCTCGCCGCCGTGCGGCGCGGCGGCGACGGGCTCAATCTCCGCCACTGGGACGAGCAGCCCGGCGCGCACCGGGCGCCGATCGCCGACGTGGTGCGGCTGCGCTGACGGCGCGGCGCCGCGATTGCGCGCATGCGCTGCCGGTTGCTAGTTTGCGCGTCCCGAGCCTGGCGTTCGGGCCCGTAGCTCAATGGTCAGAGCTAGCGGCTCATAACCGCTTGGTTGCAGGTTCGAGTCCTGCCGGGCCCACCACGCACACCACTTAGCGGAAGTTGGCGGAACCCCGGCGAGCCGATTCTTGCGGCCTTGTTCGCGTCGGAACTTCGGCGACGACGAAAGGCACTTGCGCTGTAGCCATAATGGGGGGCGCCGCGGCTGACGTTTGCCAGAAAGACTAGCGCGCCAGCGGAAGGATTCCGGATAGCAATCGGCTGCCGTAGACCCTGCCCATCTGCTCGCCCGGGCCCGCATGAAACACTTCCCCGCCGCAGGCGAGAAATTCACATCCATTGTGTCAGTTCTAGGCGACCCGAGAGACGGGCGACGACTTTCCTGCCTGCGGACCACCCGAAGGCGTACTTACCGCGCTCGAGCCCGGCGGCGCAGTGACCGGGGCGAATTCGGCAATGCCCCCATGTGCGGCCGACCATTTCGCCGGCTCGTGCAGGAAGCTTTCCACCTCGCGCAACACACCGCCATCGAAATGTCCGCTGCGTTTCGCGACCTCAAGCACGTCCCACCAAGTTGCGAGATAGTGCAGAGCGACGTTGAGGTCCTTCAGGTTTTCCCGGCTCATCGGGAAGATGTCATAGTAAAACACCACGAAACAGTGATCGACCTTCGCGCCTGCCTTGCGCAGCGCATTGCAGAAATTGATCTTTGATCGTCCGTCGGTCGCGAGATCCTCGACCAGCAGCGTGCGCGCGCCCGTGAGTACCTCGCCTTCGATCTGCGCATTTCGCCCGAAGCCCTTCGCCTGCTTGCGAATGTATTGCATCGGCAGCATCAGTCGATCGGCGATCCACGCTGCGAAAGGAATGCCCGCCGTCTCGCCGCCCGCGATGTAATCAATGGACTCATAGCCGATTTCAGTGAGGATGTTGCTCGCCGCGAAATCGATCAGCGCGGAGCGCAAGCGCGGATATGAAATGATCTTGCGGCAATCGACGTACACGGGGCTCGCCCAGCCAGACGTGAAGACGAACGGCGATTCTGCGTTGAAATGAATCGCCTGAATTTCGAGCATCATCCTTGCGGTCTGATGCGCGATGACCGTCTTGTCCGTGGGGGGCGAGAAGGTGTTCATCGAGTGGGCGCTCCTGTGTCATCCGAAGGAGGCCGCGCGTAACAAATCGCCGTCGGGTTTCTCCGACGGCGGTCAACAAGCCTTACGCGACCAAACCCTTATCCTCTCGGGCAGGCGACCAGTCAACCTGCCCACCACCGAATAAACAGATCAATTCGCTGTCTTTCGACACCGCAAACTCTTTGGGCACGTCGGCGGATTTTCGGACAAATGTGACCTTCTTCTCGTTCGGCGGTAGCCCATAGAAGGCCGGGCCGTGCAGCGAGGCGAAGCCTTCGAACCGGTCGAGCGCGTTTTCTTCTTCAAAAACATGCAGATAGGCGGAAATTGCAACGGGCGCGCTGAATACGCCGGCGCAGCCGCAATCGGCCTCCTTGAGATGGCGCAGGTGCGGGGCGGTATCGGTTCCGAGAAAAAAGCAGGTTTCTCCGCCGATCGCCGCCTTGCGCAGCGCGCGGCGATGCTCTTCGCGCTTGAGAATCGGCAAGCAATACATGTGCGGCCGCAATCCGCCCTGAAACAAGGCGTTGCGGTTGAACAACAGATGCTGCGGTGTGATCGTCGCGCCCATGCGCGTTTTGTTGCGGCGAACGATCTCGGCGCCGTGCGAAGTCGTGATATGCTCCATCACGATCCGCAGTGCAGGAAATCTTTCCAGTACCGGCTCCATGACGCGTTCGATGAACACCCTCTCCCGGTCGAACACGTCCACCGCTGCGTCAGTCACCTCGCCGTGGGTCAGAAGCGGAATGCCGTGCTCTTCCATCGCGCCGAGCACACGATGGATCTTCGCAACGTCAGTGACGCCGTGTTGGGCGTTCGTCGTCGCGTGCGCCGGATAGAGCTTTGCCGCCGTAAAGATGCCCTTGCGGTGCCCGGCGACGAGATCGGCAGGATCGGTGTCGTCCGTGAGATAGCAGGTCATGAGCGGCGTGAAGTCGGCATCCGCCGGCGTCGCGGCTCTGATCTCCTCGCGATAGGCTGCCGCCATCTTCGCCGTCGTGATCGGCGGGACGAGATTGGGCATCACGATGGCGCGGCCGAACTGGCGGGCCGTAAACGGCACCACGGTCTTGAGCATCGCTCCCGAGCGGAAGTGCACGTGCCAGTCGTCGGGCCGGCGGATGGTGATTCGATCCATTCTTACATTGTCTCCGACACGGCCGTATAGAGGATGTCGACGCTCTTGAGGAAGTCGTCGATATCCATCGCTTCGTTGGGATTGTGCGAGCCGTTGGCATTGCGCACGAAGATCATGCCCGAGGGAACGCCGCCATTGGCGAAGACCTGCGCGTCGTGTCCGGCGCCGCTCGCGATCAGCTCCTGCGGCAGCCCGAGCTTCTCGGACGCCTTGACCAGCGCCTTGACGACGCCGCCATCCATCGTCGCCGGTTCGGTGTAGATGCGGTCATCGAACTCGAACATCACCCGCCGCTGTTGGGAAACGGCGCGGCATTCAGAGCGGAACAGCTCATAGAAGGCCTCAAGCGTGTCGTGGCTCTGGCTTCTCACCTCGAAGCTGAAGCTGACCTCGCCGGGGATACGGCTCATGGCGTGCTCGTTCGGGTTGGTGCCCACCATGCCGACCGTGATCACGAGGTCAAGCCCACGCTCAAGGAGCCTCGACCAGTGCTCGTCGAGACGTGCGACGAGGTCTGCGAGGGCGAACACCGCATCGCGGCGCAGCCAGCGCGGAACGGCACCGGAGTGGCCGGCCTCGCCGCGGCACGTCACCTTCCGGTGGCGGATATTGCCGCGTATGCCGGTGACGATGGCGGTTGGCAGCTCGCGTGCGATCATCACCGGGCCCTGCTCGATGTGCACTTCGAGGTAAGCGCGCGCCTGCGCTGGGTCGAACAGCCTGCTACCGGCTTCGATCGGAGCGATATCGATGCCGGCGCCGGCCATCGCCTCGCGCAGGGTCTTGCCGTTGCCGCGCGCCTTGACATCGAGGTCCTTCGTGGTGAGAAGACCGAACAGTGCGCGCGAACCGATATTTGCGCGTGCGTAGAAGGCACTTTCCTCGCCGCGCAGGACGATGAGGCGCACGGGGGCGGCAGCCCGGCGCTTCTCGCGTCTGCGGCGGATCAGGCACAGGAGTCCGGCGAGGACGCCGGCTGCTCCGTCGAAATTGCCGCCTTGCGGCACGGAATCGATATGCGAGCCGATGTAAATCGCAGGCTTGCTCTGATCGTCGTCGGGGTCGGAGACGATCAGACTTCCCGCCGCATCGAAACGCGTCGTCAGACCCTCCGCCTCGGCGACCTTCTGCACCAGTGTGATCGCGCGGATTTCGCCTTCAGCGAAGCATTCACGCGTAATGCCGACACCGTCATGGCTCATCCGTGCTAGTTCATCGAACAGCCAGATCGCATGATCGCGTGCCGACATGTTGGCGAGGTTGGACGCGACAGCAACCGCGACGGTCACGGCACAGCCTCCAGATCGTCAACCGCCATCTCGGCATCCCTGACCAGGCCGGTGAGGTCTGCCGCGCGCGCTATGCCCTTACGATCGCAGAACGCTGCGAGGCCGTCGATGACATCGATCATTGCCGAGGGCCGAAGGAAGGTCGCAGTGCCGACCTGCACGGCCGTGGCGCCCGCCATCATGTATTCGACTGCATCCTCCGCCGTCGAGATGCCGCCGCAGCCGATCACCGGAATGCTGACGGCTTTGGCGCATTGATAAGTCATGCGCACAACGATCGGCTTGATTGCGGGACCAGACAAGCCACCCATGATGCTGCCGAGCCGCGGCTTAAAAGTCTCGATGTCGATGGACATCGCAAGGATTGTGTTGGCCACGACCAGCGCGTCGGCACCCGCATTCTCCGCGGCGCGCGCGACCGCGGCGACCTCGCTGGTATTCGGCGTGAGCTTCACCCAGAGCGGCAGTCGCGTCGCGTTGCGAATCTTCTGCACGGCTGCGTCGGTCGAGCGCGGGTTCATCGCGAAAGCCTTGCCGCTCTCCTCGATGTTCGGACATGAGATGTTCGCCTCGATCGCCGCGATCCCCGGCAATTCCATCCGTGCCGCGAGCTCGGCAAAGGCGTCCGCGGAGGGCGCCGATATGCTCACGACCAGCGGGCTCTTGAATCGTCGGTAAAAAGGCAACGACTTCTGGACAAAGTAGGCGACGCCATTGCTCGGGATGCCGATGGAATTGAGCATCGCCTGGTCGAGTTCCGCGACGCGCGGCGTCGGATTGCCGCCGCGCAACTCGGCCGTGATGGTCTTCGTCACCATTGCTCCCAGCCGGTCGAACGGCACGATCTGTGCGAGCCCGTCCGCGAAGGTGCCGGACGCCGGCATGACTGGGTTGTCGAGCGTGAGCGAACCGACAGTAACGCGGAGATCTACCATGACATCGCCTCGTCCAGGCGGAACACCGGCCCGTCCCAGCAGACGCGTCGGCTCACGACCTCGTTCCCGGACCGGAAATTGCGCACGCAGCAGAAGCACATGCCGATGCCGCATGCCATCTGCTGCTCGAGCGCGACTTCACCCCGAATGCCGAGCTCACGGCCCAGCCGCTGCATCAGCAGCATCAGCCGGTCGGAGCCGCACGTGAAAAAGGCGCCCGTCTTTCCCTCGCGTGCGATCCGGCGCAAAAGCCGCTCGACGTTCTCGACGGCACTCGAACCATCGCTATCGAGCACGATCTCGATGCGGGCGCCGGTCTTGGCGAAGCGCTCGGTGGACATGACCTGTTCGGGACCGCGGGCGCTAAAGATGGCGGTCACGCCTACTCCGTTGGCTGCGGCCATTTCGGCAAGCGGAGCAAGTGTAGCAAGACCCACGCCGCGACCGAGCACGACGATATTCTTCCAGCTCTCGTCGAGCGTGAAGCCGACGCCGAGCGGCCCGAGAATGCGCATTGTGTCGCCGACGCGCAACGTCGCGAGCCCGCGGGTGCCCGCGCCCGTCACCTTATAGAGAAACTCCACTTGGCCCTTGCCCGGATCGGCCTTGTAGACGCTCATGGGCCTCCGGAAGAACGGACGATCCTCGCCAGCCTGAGGACATTCGAGGTGGAAGAACTGGCCGGCCTGCGCCAGCGGGGCGGGCTCCGGCGCGTCCAGCACCAGATGCTTATATTCGGCGTTGACCCATTGATGCGCCACGACCCTGGCCGTAACGTCGTCTGCGGTCCGCTGCGACGCGGACGGAACGTGACTTCGGGTATCCAACAACGCTTCCACGATACACTTTCTCCGTCAGCGGACGACGGACAGGATGGCCGTCGAAAACTGCGGGACGTAGGTGATCAGCAAGAGCACAATGAGATTGGTGAAAATGAACGGCCAGATGCCGCGCACGATGAGCTCAACCGGACGGCGTAGCGTCGAAGACACAATGAACAGATCGAGCCCAAACGGCGGCGTGATCATGCCAATGCAGATATTGAGGCAAACGACGATGCCGAAATGCACCGGATCGATTCCCAGCGAGGTGGCCACGGGAAAGAAAGTCGGAACGAGAACCAGGAGGATCGAGTTCGGGTCGATGAACATGCCGGCGATCAGCAGCACGATGTTCACGATCAGGAAGAAGACGATCCAGTCTACATTCCACGCGGCGAACAGCTGCGTGAAGTAGCTCGGCACTTGCCCCAGTGTGATGAGGAACGACAGCATCGATCCCATGGCCAGCAGAATGAAGATGACGACCACCGTGATCGCCGAGCTTTCGGCAACCTCCATCAGCGTCTTCAGGCCGAAAGAGCGGTAGATCAGCATCTCGATCACGAGCGCATAAACCACGGCGACCGCGGCAGCCTCAGTCGCCGTGAAGATGCCGCCATAGATCCCGCCCAGAATGATGAACGGCATGCCGAGCGCTACCAGTCCATCCCGCAGCGCGAGCAAACGCTGGCTGCGCGACGCGCGCTCGAACGATCCCGCCCCGGTGCGCCATGTCACGAACTGCACGTAGATCATAAAGGCAATGCCAAGCACGACACCGACGACGAAGCCCGCGGCGAAGAGATCCGCAATGGAGGTGCCAGTCAGCCACCCGTAGATAATCAATGTGATGCTCGGCGGGATGAGCAGCGCGCATTCGGCGCTCGAGGCAATGAGGCCGAGTGCGAATTTCTCTTCGTAACGCGCCTTCAGCAGCTCCGGATGCAGGAGCCTGCCGAGTGCAGCGACCGTCGCGGGCGCGGAGCCGCAGATGGCGCCGAAGCCCATGCAGGAGACTACGGTGGTATGACCGATGCCGCCGCGCAAATGCCCGATATTGGTCTTCACCAGATCGGTGAGGCGCTTGGCGATGCTTCCGCGCGCCATGATGTCGGCCGCGAAGATGAAGAAGGGAATCGCAAGCAACGTCGATACGTTGACGCCGCCGAGCAGCTTCTGCGCCAGCGCGACCGGCGGAATGGTCGGATAGAAGAGATACCATCCGAGCAGGCTCGGGACGCCCATGACGAGAAACATCTCGAACCCGAGCGCCAGGAGAACGGCCGCTAGCAGACAGAGCAGGAAAACCGTCATCGTCTCCCGCCCTCAATGATCTTGAATCACGTCGCGGTAGGCGAAGCGATTCTGGAAGTTCATGAGCTCCAGCAGATAGCGCAGCGAAAGCAGTGCGAAGCCCACCGGCAGCGGGGCATAGAGCCACAACATCGTGGTGCCCAGCGTCGGGCTGATCTGCCCGCTACGAAGGATGAATACGGCGAGATCGAAGCTGAACTTCGTGAAGGTGACGCAGAATACGAGGCCGGCGAGATTGATCAGGGTCTGCACGAGCCGCGCGACCCCGGGCGCCATGTTGTCGAGGACGGCAGTCATCGTGATGTGGCGGCGCCGTTCGAGTGCGAGCCCAAGTCCGACGAAAACGAGCCAGGCGAGGCCGAACAACGTAGCCTCATCGATCCATGCCAGCTCGGTGGCAAGACGCGCGTCAACGAACCGCACCGCGATGTTGATGAAGTAGAGCAGGGACATCGCGATCAGCACGACCGCGATGAGCATCCTCTCGACGAAGCGGATCGCATTCATCGCGCGTACGAGCATGGCGATCCTGGTCCAATTAATCACCGGACGGCACGGCCGCCGCCGCGGATGTTGGGAGGACCGGTCGGAGAAGTGACTCCGGCCGGACCGTTGTCTCGTCAGGCGCCGAGCTTCTTGAGCTCCGCCTTGTAAAGCTCGATCGCCTTCTGACCTTCCGCGCCCGCGCGCGCGAGGTAAGCGGCTTCGGCCCTGGGCACCATCGCGGTCTGCCAAGCCTTGCGGTCAGCATCACCCAGATGGCTGATCTCGGTCTTGCCGGCGGCCTTGATGATCTCGAGCGCCTTGACCTGCGCCTCCTCCTTCATCTTCTCGACCTCGGGGCGAATTTCGATGAAGGTGTCGGTGATGATCTTGCGGTGCCCTTCGGGCAGAGATTTCCACCAGGTCGGGTTGAAGAGCACGACGTCCTCCATCGCTCCATGCTCGGAGACGACGAGATATTTCTGCACCTCGTGGAATTTCATGGTGGAGATCGTATCGAGCGGGTTCTCCTCGCCGTCGACGACGCCGGTCTGGAGCGAAGTGTAAAGCTCACCGAAGGGTATCGCGATGGCGCTCGCGCCGACGGCGCTGAACTGCTCGATCAGGATGCGGGAATCCATCACGCGGAACTTCTGCCCGCTGAAAGCTTGCGGCGAGTTGATCGGCTTGTTGGAGGTCATGCTCTTGCGTCCGTTGGGCCACAGCGCGATGGCGACCAGCCCACGGCTCGTGAAGGAGTCCAGCACGTATTGACCGAAGGCACTGGTGCGCAGCGCATTCGCTTTCGTCGCGTCGTTCGGCAGCAGGAACGGAATGTCGAAGATCGAGACCACTGGATTGAACCCGCCGAGGAAGGCGGCCGGCATCACGTTGCATTCCAGCGAGCCGAACTGGGTTCCTTCGATCATTTGGCGGGCATTGCCGAGTTGCGATGCCGGGAACAGCTTGAACTCGACCTCGCCCTTGGTGCGCTCCTTGACGAGCGCCGCCACCTTTTCCAAACCGCGATGGCGCGGCTGGGTCGGGGCCTCGAGATGGCCAATCTTGGCAGTGAACTTTGGCGCCTGCGCCCAGGACGCGCCGGGCATGGAGGCGGAAGCGGCGAGGGCGCCGCCGGTGACTTTCAAAAACTGGCGACGTGAATTCATTTGTCTCCCCGGTCATGGATAGGTCTGTCTCAAAATTTAGACTGGGCCGGAATGGCTGTCAATCGCGGCATGTGCTCGGAGGGCGGCCTGCCCAGGCGACCTCGCGGTTCCCTGAAACTGAGAGCGCTTTGAGGCCTTATCGATCTCTGTCCCGCGCGGGCGTCTTTCGCTGCAGGTTAGGGCGGCGTCTTCTCGATCAGCGTCCGCAGGATGCGTGCGCCAGCCTCGCCCTTGTGCGCGACCTCCCAGAGACCGCCGATGGTGTGTTTGAACAGACGCACCGCCTCGGGAGCCGAGGTCGCCATCGCAATGCCCGAGCAAATATTGGGCTGGTCGCCGAGCCGATACGGGCTAAGCGTGACCGCGGGCCTGTCATTGATCTCGAACACCTGAAATGTCTGGGTCGGCGGCATATCGACCACGACACCGATCTGCACGCCGATCGGCGCGTTCTGCATCAGGTGAATGAACCGCTCGATCTCCTCGCGCGCCGCGCGGCGGCGCTCCAGCGCGATATCGGCAGGGAGGTCGAAGCGCCCGATCAGGCCAAGCCTGAGGAACCGCTCCAGGTCGCGGGATCCGACGATGCTGACAATCGGCGTGCGGCGTTTCTTTGCCGCCTCCCGTCGCTCGCGCAGGATACCGAGCAGCTTTTCGACGTAGCCCTGCGGGCCGCCCCATCGCGGATCGACGTCGCGCAGGGATTCATTGAGCATCACGCGCAGATGATCGATGTAATTCTCGGAGAGCAGGAGAAACGAGATCGGCGAGAAGTTGCCGAGAACGTGGGTCGCGCCCTCCTCAAGCTGGCGCATGCGCTCGAAGAACGAGATCGCATTGTTGTAATACTCGACCTCGATGCCCATGAGCGAAGGCAAGGATACGTCGAGCAGCTCCGCGAGTTTCTCGATCGTCTCGATCTTGACCAGCTCGCCCTTTTCCAGCCGGTAGACTGCCGCACGGGAGACGCCGATACGCTCGGCAATATCGTCGGCGCTCAGTCCTTTCCCCAACCGGTAGGCGCGGAGTCGCTGGCCGATGTCCTGGAATTTGCCCGCCATAAAGTAATCGATCTTGCGAACTGTCTCATTTTTGATACGATGCGCCGAAGAAAAAAGCCACCCCTTCTGCCGCGATGGCAATCAAACAATTCGGGACCACCATGGACGAGCTGCTGCATTGGCTGAAGCAACAAAATTCCGGGATCCGCACATTCAGCGGCTACCAGCAGCGCGCAATCGTCCTCGGCGAGGCGGACCAGAGCAACGCCGCGCATTATGCGCTGCTGAGCGCCCTCGCGGGGCACTTCGTCTCGGCTCATAGTGGCGTGCCGCTATCTGCGGATGTCGCCGGACGCGCGCTGACGCAGCTCGTCTCCTATACGGAGGACGCGCGTAAATCGATTGGGACCTCATCGCCGGAAAAGGTCGTCTTCCTCAACACGATTGCGGCAGCCGAACTCTGACATGTAGGATTTCCGATCCCCGCGTCCGATCTTTGGCGCGCATTGCAGGAACAGCGAAATGCCGCAGGAGGATGATTTGAAGGATTTGTACGCGTGGCTGTCGACGCAGCACAACGGCCTCAAGACCTACAACGCCTTCCACAGCAAGGCCCTGCAACTCGCGAGGGAACAGCAGCAGAACGCTGCCGTGCTGCATCTGCTTGCGATGCTCGCCGAGCGCTTCATCTCGTCCTACGACGAATCTCCGCTTCCCGTAGGCGTAGCCGACCGCGCTTTCGCGCGGTTGAAGCAGCTCGTGCAGAAGAGCACGGAGTGGGAGCGTACGGCCGATGCCGACAAGATCGCGTTGCTCAACGAGATCGCGTGCACCGAATTGGGATGAGCCGGTGAGGCGCCAACCTCTCGCAGATCCCGGCTCCGCGCTCGGCACGGGTCATGAAAGTGGTTCGCCGTTGGAAGCCGCGTTCGGAATCCACCATTCTTCGTACCGGCGCGAGCGTGACACGTTCATCCCCACCAACGGCATCCAGGCGTCCTTGGTCGCGATCGATCGCGGAACGGGGCTGGTCACGGTGCTCAAGCATTGGGTCGTGGAGGACTGCGGGCGCGTCATCAATCCGCTGCTCGTGGACGAGCAAATCCGCGGTGGTGTCGTGCAGGGGCTCGGGGAGGCCTTGCTAGAGCTCTGCCGCTATGACGCAGCCGGACAGATGCTGTCGGGGTCGCTCGCCGACTATTTGGTGCCCATGGCTTCCGAGATGCCGGACATCGTCATCGGCCATGTGGAGACGCCCTATTCGGGTTCGACGATCGGCGCCAAAGGGGCCGGCGAGGCCGGCACCTGCGCGGCGGCGGCGGCGGTTCTCAATGCGGTCAACGACGCGCTCGCGCCGCACGGCGCAAGCATCGCGGCGATTCCGATCTCGCCCGTGACCATGCTGTCCGCGTTGCAGAGCGCGAGGCCAGCATGAAGCCCGCGCGGTTCACCTACGAGCGGCCGTCGTCTTTGGCCGAAGCCCTGCAGCTCCTGAGCCGACACGGCGAAGAGGCCTAGATCCTGGCCGGTGGCCAGACCTTGATGCCGATGTTGAGCTTGCGGCTCGCGAAACCCACGGTGTTTGTCGATATCAAGCGCATTCCCGGCCTCGATGGCATCACGACCCGCGACGGGCTCTTATCGATCGGCGCTCTCACGCGGCACGCCGACGGCGCGGTTTCGCCCCTTGTGCGCGATCATGCGCCGTTGCTTCGGGCGGCGTATCGTCACCTCGCCCACGCGGCGGTGCGCAACCGCGGCACGTTCGGCGGCAGCCTCGCGCTGGCGGATCCGGCCGCCGAGCTGCCAGCCTGCTGCGTCTGCCTCGACGCCGAGATCATCGTCAACGCGGTGTCCGGCAGCCGCGTCGTTGCGGCACCCGAATTCTTCCGCGGCATCTACGAGACCGCGCTCGGCAAGGCCGAGTTGATCTCGCGCATCGATATTCCGGTGCTGACGAATGGCTGGCGTTGGGCCTTCGACGAGGCGTCGCGGCGGCGCGGGGACTTCGCCATCGCAGGCGTCGCGGTCGGCGTTCGCTCAAGCGGCGGCATCATCGCTGAGTGCCGCGTCGCGTTCTGCGGTCTGGAAGCGGCGCCCCGCCGCATGAGCGTGGTCGAGGAGGCGCTGCGCGGCGTCTGCCTCGAGGACGAAGCTGGAATCGGCGCGGCGGTCGGGCGGCTGGACGGTCACGTCGAGCCGCTCGAATCCGAGGAGTATCCGGGTTGGTATCGCATCGCGGTTGCGCGTGCGCTGCTTACGCGTGGGCTGGCGCGGCTCGGCGATTGCGGAGCGGCTGACGAGGCATGAACGAGGAACAGACCATAGCGGTCCGCTGCACCGTGAACGGCGAGCCGGTTCAGGCGCTCGTCCCGGTGCGCAAGTCACTGGTGGACTGGTTGCGCCAGGACCTGGCGCTTACCGGCAGCCACGTCGGATGCGAGCACGGCGTCTGCGGGGCCTGCGTCGTCGTCGTCGACGGGCGGGTGGTGCGCGGATGTCTGATGCTCGCCGTCGAGGCTGATGGCCTCGTGGTCGAGACCATCGAAGGCGCGACGCGGAGCGGACGCGTCGCTGCCCTGCAGGAGGCGTTTTTCGAGCGCGCTGCCCTGCAGTGCGGGTTCTGCACGTCGGCAATGATCTTGCAGGCCGCGGAATTCCTCTCTGCTAACCCCTGCCCGAGCCGGGACGATGTGCGCGACGCCATATCCGGCAACTACTGTCGCTGCACCGGCTACGAGGCCATTGTGGACGCGATCCTGGCTGCAGCGCGCGGGTGAAATCGTTCACGCTGCATGGCTCTGTGAGCCGACTTGACCCTGCGATCCGCCGCGCGCTGGCAGGCCGCGCTTTCTGGCGCTGCGTCATCCTCATGCGATTTCCCTCGCACCAGTTGCCCATTCGCCAGGCGCCAAAATGAACTCGACGGTGAAAGAATTGGCTTGCAGAAAAACGGATTTTTGTATCCACTTTGCAGAAGCGACTTGAAGTGAAAGCCATCCATGTACGACTTGGTGATCCGCAACGGGCTGGTGGCGAGCAGCGAGGGCCTGTGGCCGTCCCATGTGGCCGTGCGCCATGGACGCGTCGCGGCGCTCCTCGAGCCTTCGGCGACGCCCGAGGCGGGTCGCGTGATCGACGCCACGGGGCAGATCGTGCTGCCGGGACTCGTCGATGCTCACGTGCATTTTCGCGAGCCGGGACTCACACACAAAGAGGATTTTGCGAGCGGCAGCCGCGCTGCGGCGCTTGGTGGGGTCACCACCGTGATGGTGATGCCGACCGACTCTCCCGTGACTATGACTGCGGAGCAATTCCTGGCCAAGAAGCAGCTCGCCGAGGGACGCTGCGCCGTGGACTTCGCGCTGCAGGCCGCGCTTGGGCCCGATCCGGCCAATGTGCAGGATCTCGCGCGAGAGGGTGCAATCTCGTTCGAGGTCTTCCTGGGGCTTCTGCCCGATCCGATCCGGATCGCGACAAATGACGGGTTGATCGCGGCCTTGGCGGCAGTCCGGGACGTCGAAGGGCTCGTCGGCGCGACGCCGTTCGACGACCAGCTCGCCGCTGCGGCGGCCAAGGAGGTTCCCGCATCGCTGAACGACCGGGAACGTTTTGCGGCCGCGCTGCCGCCGGCCGTCGAGGCGGCAGGCGTGGCGCGCGCGGTGGTGGCCCATCGCATCACGGGCGGGCGCCTGCACATCCGCCAGGTCAGCACGGCGCTCGGGCTTGCTGCGCTCGCTCTGGCCGATGACGGCGTGACCAGTGAGGTGACCCCGCACAACCTCTGGCTGACGGACGAGGCGCTCCTGCGGCTCGGGGCGGTGGCGAAGGTCGTGCCGCCGCTGCGGAGCGAAGCCGATGTCGAGGCGATGCGCGTGGCGTTGCTCAGCCGCCAGGTCGATATCGTCGCGACCGACCACGCGCCGCACTCGCCCGAAGAAAAGGCCGCAGGCGACTTCGCCAAGGCCCCGGGCGGCTTTCCGGGCGTACAGACGCTGCTGCCGCTGCTCCTGAAGCTCGTCGGCGAAGGTGTCATCGGCTATGCGGATCTCGTGCGGATCGCTTGCGAGATGCCGGCCGAGATCTTCCGGCTTTCGGATCGCAAGGGATCGCTGCGACCTGGTGCCGATGCCGACCTAGTGCTGGTCGATCCAGAAGCGCCGATGCAGATCCGCACTGCGGATCAGGCCAGCAAAGCGGCGCAGACGCCGTTCGATACGTGGACCTGCCCGGCAACACCCGTCCTGACCATGTTGCGCGGCGAAGTCATCGCGGAGCGCGGCCGCATTGTCGGCGCGCCGCGCGGACGCTTCCTCTCACCTTCCTGACGGGCATCCGAAAGCTCGAAAGTGCGAAAGGACGAAAGGACCTGTAGATGCAAACCAAACGAGCACTCCTCCAGTTCTTCCTAACAGTTCTATGCGTCGTCGCGCTCGCCGACTCCGCAGCCGCACAGCAGCGTGTCCGCTTCATTCTGGATTGGGCCTTCCAGGGCCACCAGGCTCCGTTCACCTTGTCGGTGGACGACGGCACCTTCAAGAAGCTCGGCCTCGACGTGACAGTCGACCGGGGTGTCGGCTCGGGCGATACCGTCGCTAAAGTGGCAAGCGGCTCATATGACATCGGCTTCGCCGACGTCTACAGCATGGTTCGCTTCAACGCCCAGAATCCGGACCGGAAGCTGATTGGCGTCATGATGGTGCACGACAAGTCGGCTCTGTCCGTCGCCGTCATGAAGAAGAGCGGACTTACCAAACCGGGGGACCTCAACGGGAAGCGGTTGGCTTCGCCGGTGGGTGACGCGAGCCGGCAACTCTTCCCGCTGTTCGCTACCGTCAACAATATTGACCAGGCCAAGCTCAATTGGCTCAACATCTCGGTCGAGCTCCGTGAACCGATGCTGATCCGGGGCGAAGCGGATGCCATCACGGGACACCTGACCACGATCCTGATGAACCTGCGCGGCCTGAACGTCCCCGAGAGCGACGTGATCATGATGCCTTACTCCGACTTCGGAGTGCCGCTCTATGGCCACGTGCTGGTCGTGTCGCCGGCTTACGCGCAGCAGAACCCGGAGACGGTGCGGAAGTTCATCACCGGCGTGGTGCACGGCTTCAACGTGATGTTCCGCGATCCGAAGGCGGCGGTGGCCTCGGTGAAGAAGCGCGATCCGCTGATCAAGGATGAGGTTGAGCTCGCGCGCATCGAGCTGTCCAACAAGTCGATGTTCCAGACGCCGAACGTCAAGGCGAACGGCATGAGCAGTGTCGACAAGGCGCGGCTCGCAAGCTCTCTCGAGCAGGTCGCGAAGGCGTTCGAGCTCAAGGAGGTGCCGAAGGTCGAGGAGGTCTACGTCGACACCTATCTGCCCTCCAAGGAGGATCTGAAGGTCACCTTTTGATACCTTCACGCTCTGCCGCGCACCAGCAGCTCGGCGGCGCGCGCCATGACCTGGCAACCCGCGACGATGTCCTCGTCGCGGGTGTTCTCCGCGATGTCGTGGCTGCGGCCGCCGATGCTCGGCACGAAAATCATGCCGCTCGGAATCTTGGTCGCCAGGAACATGGCGTCGTGTCCGGCGCCGCTCGGCATCCGCTCATAGCCGAACTTGAGGTCGCGCGCCGCACGCTCGAAGGTGTCGGCAATACCGCCGTCCATGGGCGTCGGTGCGAGCCGTGCCGTCATTTCCGAGGTGACCCTGGCGCCGGCGACGTTGAGCCGCGCGATCTCGTCCGCCACCGCCTTCTCGAGCTGGGAGAGCAGGTCGACGTCCGGGTCGCGGAACTCCAGGCTGAGCTGGGCGCCCGACGGCACCACATTTGCGGCGCCCGGGGTGGCTTCGATACGGCCGATGTTCCACACGGTGTCGCTGCTGGCGAGCTCCGTGAAGCGGTCGGCCACGAAGGTGCCGAGCCGCAGCAGCGGTGTCAGCGCGTCGTTGCGCATGCCCATGGGCGTGGTGCCCGCATGATCGGCGCGGCCTTCGCTCACCACGCGCAAGCGGCGGATGCCGACGATGCCCGTGATGATGGCGACCTTATTGCCCGAATGCTCGAGGCGCGGTCCCTGCTCGATATGCGCCTCGAGGAAGGCGACCTGCCGCCTCGGATCGAGGCGGCGCGGCTCTCCCGTGAGGCCGGCGCCAGCGATCGCGTCGGTCAGCTTTCGCCCGTCCGTGGACTGCGCGCCGGCGATCGCCGCCTCGTCGACGGCACCGATCATGGCACGGCTGCCGAGGCAGGGGAGATAGGTGCCTTCCTCGTCCTGGAAGTTCACGGTGTCGACGCCGATGGCGCTGCCGCCGCCTTCCCGCGCCGCGCGGGCGATTTCGAGCCCATAGATCACACCCATGGCGCCATCGAGCCAGCCGCCGCACGGCACCGTGTCGGTGTGCGAGCCGATCAGGATCGCCTTGTCGACACCCGGCGCAGCGCCATAGACGGTGCCGAAGCGATCGATCGAGGCCTCGAGGCCCGCCTCGCGGTAGCGCAGCGCGAGCCACTGCCGCGCTTCGATGTCCTGCGGCGAGAAAGCGATCCGGTCAACGCCGGTCTTGTACTGGCCGAACTTGGCGAGGGCTCTGAGATCCGCCAGCAGGCGGTCGGGCTTGATCGCGATCATGCGTGCGCGGTCCTCTTGGCTGACGTGCTGCCCCGCTTCTCCAGGAAAGTGCGCAGCCGCCGCACGCCCTCCGCGAGGTCCTTGTCGGCGATCGTATAGGCGATCCGCACATATTTGTCCGTGTCGGGGCCGAAGGTGTTGCCCGGGACCACCGCGACCGCGGCTTCCAACAGCGCGGCCTTCGCGGTCTCGAACGAGCTTGCGCCGGCGGCCGAGACATCGACGAGAGCATAGAAAGCGCCGGCCGGTACGATCGGCAGGTAGTCGGTCCCCGCGAAAGCTTTCACGACAAGATCGCGGCGGCGCTGGAACATGGCGCGGAAGTCGTCGACCACCTTCTGGTCTCCGGCCAGCGCGGCTTCGCCGGCCATCTGTGAAGGCGTCGAGGCGCAGCTCGTGGTCGGCTCCTGCAGGCTGGCCGCGGTTGCTGAAAGATGGGGTGGGCAGATCAGCCAGCCGAGGCGCCAGCCCGTCATGGCGTAGCTCTTGGACCATCCCGAGACGATGAAGACATGCTCGTCGGCGCCGAATTCCGCGGCCGAGACGTGGGTGCCGTCGAAGACGATGTCCTCGTAGATCTCATCGCTGATGATGTAGAGCCCGTGCTCGCGCGCCAGGTCCACGATCGCTTGCATCAGCGGGCGCGGGAATACGGCGCCGGTCGGATTGCCGGGCGTGTTGATGAGGATCGCCTTGGTGCGCGGGGTCACCAGCGCACGCAGCTCCGCGATATCGGGGAGGAAGCCGCGCGAGGCCGGCATCCGGTAGCGGACCGCTGTCGCGCTCGCGAGATGAGCGACCGCCTCGTAGTTCGGCCAGCCCGGATCCGGAATGAGCACCTCGTCGCCGGGATCGAGCACCGCGAACAGCGACGAGAACAGGCCGCCGATCGCGCCAGTGGTGATCACCACCCGGTCGGCCGCGACTGGCTTGCCCCAGCGCGCCCCGCAGCGCTGGGCCACACTTTCGCGTAGCGGCCGCAGGCCTGCATTGGGGGCATACTTCGTCGCGCCGTCGCGCACGGCAGCGAAGGCCTTCTCGATGATCGGGGCCGGCGTGATGGCGTCCGGCTCGCCCACCTCGAGATGGATCACGTTCGGTACGGTGGCCGCCAGCGCCATGATCTCGCGGATCGCCGAGCGGGGCATGGAGCCGGCACGGCGCGCCGGCGCGCGAAGAGAGCTCATGAGGATTCTCCGTCAGGTCGTGAAGAGTTTGCCGAGGGGGGCGATGCGATCCTTGATGCCGAGGGCGCGCATCGCGCCCCACAGCAGCGCCTGGTTCGACGTCACCACGGGCCGGCCGATCTTCTGCTCGATCTCGGCGATCATGCCGAAGGTCGGAATGTCGGTCGCCAGAAGCACCAGTGCCTCGGCGCTGGATAGGTCGAGCGCGTCGATCATGGGCATCAGGCGGTTGCGATCGACGGTCGGGACCTCGCGTGTCGCCAGGATGTCAAGGGTGTGGTCGGACGTGACGTCGTAGCCGCGCGACTTGAAGAACGGCAGCCCGATGGCGTGGATCTTGGCCGGGTAGGGCGTGCCGAGCGCGAAGCGCTTCACGCCGAGCGCGGCCAGCGCATCGCGCAGGGACGTCCAGGCCGAGATCGCCTTGGCGCCCGTCTCGCTCGCGATCTTCGCGACGGCAGCCTCGTTCCAGCCCGGCTCCATGATGAAGGTCGTCACCATGTCACAATAGGCGATGACGTCGACGCCTGTCGCTGCGAGGTTTTCCACGGCGTTTCCGACCTGGGCTTCCATCGCGTGGACGAGAGCCGGCGTCAGATCGCCCTTCACCAACAGCCGTGTCGCGTAGAGCGCTATGTCAGGCGGCAGGACCGACCAAAGTTCGGGCTCGATCACCGAATTGTTGGCGGGAACTACGAGCCCGATCCGGCCCCGTCGGCCGTAGACCGGTGCGGCTTGTATCATGAGGCTTTTCCAAGTACGCCGTTGCATAAGTGGATACAAGGATACACTATTGCGGCGAGGAGGGCGATAGTGTCAAGCCGCGCGCCCACGCGCTCGGGTTGACAACGTGTCGGACCTCGCCCAAATCCGAGGCGCCGGAGGACAGATTCGTGCTGCAGCCACCATCGACCGCCCAACATCTCGCTTACATTCATTTGCAGGATCAGATTGTTTCCGGAGCGTTGCCGGGCGGCAGCCGCCTCAAGCCGGAGGCCTTGGCACAGACGCTCGGCATCAGCCGCATGCCGGTGCGCGAGGCGATCCGTCAGCTCAACGCGGAAGGCTATGTCACGATCCGCCCCAATCGCGGCGCGATCGTTACCAGTCGCACGCCCGAGGAGATTCTCGAGCTGTTCGAGATGCGCGCTGTGCTCGAGGCTCTCGCGGCGCGGATCGCGGCCGATGCCGGAGTGGCGCCCGAGGCGATCGACGACCTCGAGCTGTTCCTCGCGCGCCTGCGGCGCCTCCGGCACGATCACGTCGCGTGGGTCGAACGGCACGACGAGTTCCATGACCTGCTCTGCGCGCTGAGCGGACGTCAGCGCCTGTGCATGGAGATCCGTCGTCTCCGCCTCGCGGTCCGGCCTTATCTGCGGCTGTACCTGCGCACGCATGCGGAGCCCGAGATCGCCGGTCACGAACATGAGCGCATCCTCGATGCCATTCGCAGCCGCAACGGGAAGCGCGCCGAAACCGTGATGCGCGCCCACGTCATGGCGAACGCGCACGGGATCGCCGAATGCATCCCCACGAGCCGGGCCGATTTGGGGTCCGAGCCGGCCCGGACAGCACCCCGCAAGAAGGCGGCGGCCGCCGCGGCGAAGCCGCGCAAGAAATCCGCAGCCTGATCCCGCTCCTAGGCGTCGGTGGCCGTCAATCGTGGTCGCCGCCGATGTCGAAGGTTACGCCGATGCCGCGCTCCCTTGCGCGGCGCTCGATGTGTTGGGCGGTCACGAGATCCTGGATCGGCACGCCGATCGACTTGTAGAAGGTGATCTCGTTATCGGATTTGCGCCCCTCGGCGCGTCCGCCGACGAGATCGGCGATCTCGGGCACCCCATCGAGCGAGATCAGGCCCTCTTGCGAGGGAATCACCAGGTCGCCCGCGTGCGGGAGGCAGTCCTTGCGGCTGTCGATGACGCGCCGGCTCGCGCGCCGGATCGTCTCGCTGTCGACCTCGCGTGACGTCGGCTCGTAGGCGCCCACCGAGGCGACGAAGGTGCCCGGCTTGAGCCAACGTCCTTCCACCACAGGCTTGTGCGACGTGGTCGCGGCGACGACCACGTCGGCCGCTCCGACGGCGTCCGCGGCCGACTCGACGTAACGAATATCTTTCGGCACACGGCCGCCGACCGCGAGCAGCCGTTTGATCAGGGCCTCGCCGCGCTCGCGCGTGCGGCTCGAGATCAGCACGCTCGTCAGGTCGAGCACCGAGGCCAGCGCCTCCACCTGGTTGGCGGCAACGCGTCCCGCGCCGATCACGGCCAGGACGCGGCTGTCGCGCCGCGCGAGATAGCGTGCGGCAAGTCCGGTGCCGGCGCCGGTGCGCAGGTCGGTCAGGTAGCCGGCCTCCATCACGGTGTGCGGGGCGCCGGTCTCTCCGTTGAACAGGGCGACCAGGGCGGACATGCGCGGCACGCCCCGCTCGCCATTGCGGTAGAAGTCCGAGACCACCTTGATGCCGTAACCGCCGCCGTTGCGCAGGAAGCAGGGATTGAAAATGGCGACACCCGGCGGCTCATCGGACGTCGCGAAGCTGCGCAGCCCGTCGACCGAGCGGCCGCTCGCCAGAAGCGTGAACGCCTCGCCCTGGATGTCGACGGCGTCCGACATGTCGAGGACGGCGCGGCAGTCGGTTTCGGTCAGTATTCTTAGTTTCATTCTTTAGGTCCCGGCTTTCTGACGTGAGAGTGCTTCGGCCGGCACGGAACTCGCCGCCGCGATGGCGGCAAGCACGCGCTCCGGCGTAAGCGGCAGAGCGCTGACTCGCGCCCCGAGAGGCGCGAGCGCGTCATTGACGGCATTGAGCACGGCGGCCGCGGCTCCGGCCGTGCCGGCCTCGCCGGCGCCCTTGGCGCCGAGGGTCGTGCTCGGATCGGCGGTCGTGACGTGCACGACCTCGATGTCCGGGATCTCGGTCGCGAGCGGGACTAGGTAGTCCATCAGCGTTCCGGTCCCGAGCGTGCCGTCCTCGCCATAGCGGATCTCTTCGAACAGCGCGGCGCCCAGTCCTTGCACGACCCCGCCGCGGATCTGCTCGTCGAGGAGTTGCGGATTGATCACCGTGCCGGAGTCGTGCGCCACGCGATGGCGCAGCAGGCGGACCTCGCCAAGCCCGGGATCGATCGAGACGGTCGCGAGCTGGATGCCGTTGGTGGTCAGGAAGGCCTGGTTTTGCGGCACGTAGCTGCGCACCAGCGAGAGGTCGGGCTGGGTGCCCGGCGGCAACAGATGCTGGCGATAGTGCCCGATCACGGCGACCTCACGGATGGTGATCAGCTCCGCGCCCGTCACGGCATCTCGGATCACGCCCCGGCGCACGTACATTTGCTCCGGCTTGCGCTGCAGGATCAGTCCGGCTAGCCGCAGGATCTCGGCGCGCAACGCGCGGCCCGCGCGCACGGCCGCCTCGACTCCCGCCGATGCGCCGCGCGAGGCCCAGGCGCCGCCGCCGGGCGGGCAGGCGGCGCTGTCGCCGCTCACCACCTCGACGTCGTCGAATGCCACGCCGACCGCGTCCGCGACGGCTTGGCCAATCGCGGTGTCGGTACCCTGGCCCTGGTCGGTCGCACTGGCTTGGCAGCGCACATGGCCGCTCGGTTCGAGGCGGACGAGGCAGGCTTCCTGCGCCGTGACGGGTGCGCCGCTCTCTCCGTAATAAGGTGCGCCCGTTCCGGCGAGCTCGACGAAGCTGGCGATGCCGAGGCCGAGCAAGGAGCCGCGCTGGCGCGCCGCCGCCTGCTCGCGGCGGAAGTCTGTGACGTCGAAGCCTGCGAGCAACCGGTCGAGGCACGCATCGAGCGTCAAGCCTTCGAGCACCGCCGCGCCGTGCGAGGCATGCGGCCCGGAGCCGTCGCGGATCTGATTGAGCCGGCGCACCGCGATCGGATCGAGCCCGAGAGCACGGGCGCCCTGATCGATGAGGGACTCGCCGACCGCGCAAGCGATCGGATGGCCAACCGCGCGATAGTGCCCGACCGGCGGCTTGTTCTGATAGACCATCCGGACGCGCGCCTGATAGGCCGGGATGCGATAGGGCGCACCCGTCAGTCGCGCGACGTGGCTCGCCTCGCCGATGCTCGAGCGCGGATATTGCGAGTAGGCGCCGACCGCGAACAGGTCGTCGAGCGTAAGCGCGAGGATGCTGCCGTCGTGCGCGAACGCCATGCGCGCCTTCACGACGTGCTCGCGCGCATGAATGTCGCTGGCGAAGGACTCCACGCGGTCGGCGACGAACAGCGCCGGACGTCCCGTCATCTTCGCAACGATGCAGGTCGCGAGCTCGTCGCCGTAAAGCTGCTGCTTGATGCCGAAGGCGCCGCCCACATCCGGGCAGATCACGCGCACCCGATGCTCCGGCAGGCCCATCAGGTCGGCGAAGATCGCCTGCTGCTGCGCCGGGCATTGATGCGACTCGTGCACGACGAGGCTCTGCTCCTGCGGATCGTAAACGGCGAGGATCGAACGCGCCTCGAGACAAACGCCCGTGTGGCGGCCGAAGCGGAACGTGTCCTCGACCACCACCGCGGCTCCCGCGATGGCGGTGGCCACATCGCCGGTCGTGGTGATGCCGTCGAAGCCGATATTGTCGCCGAGCTGCTCGTGGATGGCGGGGCCCGCCAACGCGCCTTCCGGGGTGCCGAAGCCTTCGAGCGGCTCCCAGTCGACCTCGATCAGGTCGAGCGCGTCCTCGGCGATGGCGCGCGTCTCGGCCGCCACCACGACCACCGGCTCGCCCTGCCAGCAGGCGCGGTCGACGGCGACCGGCAACTGGTCCGCGGCCTTCATGCCTATGAACAACCGGTGCACGCCCGCAAAGGGCTTGCAGTGACGGGCGATGTCGGCGCCGCTCGCGACCAACACGACGCCGGGAATCGCGCGTGCCGCGCTCAACTCCAAGGCCTTGATGCGCGCGTGCGGATGTGGGCTGCGATAGAAAGCGACATGCACGGCGCGCGGCGCCGCGATGTCATCCGTGTAGCGGCCGCGGCCGGCGACGAGCCGGCGGGCGCGCGGGCGGACGCGGGAGCGGCCGACTTCCTGGTCGGTCGCGGCGCTCATCGGTCGCCCGTCCGCGAGGTCGCGGCCGTCTCGATCGCGTCGACGATCGCGTGATAGCCGGTGCACCGGCAATAATTCGCCGAGATGGCGCCGCGGATCTCCTCGCGCGTCGGCGTAGTTGTCGTGCGCAACAGATCGGCCGCCGTCACCAGCATACCCGGCGTGCAGAAGCCGCACTGCAGGGCGTTGCGCGCGAGGAAGGCCTGTTGCAGCGCTGCGATCTCTCCGCTCTCGGTCAGACCCTCGACGGTCTCGACGGCGGCTCCATCCGCCTGCGCGGCGAGCAGCAGGCACGAGCGGACAATCTCGCCGTCGAGCCGGATCGTGCAGGCGCCGCAGACGCCGTGCTCGCAGCCGACATGCGTCCCCGTCAGCCCGAGGTCGTGACGCAGGAAGTCGGCAAGGCTGCGCCGCACCGGCACGTGTCGGGCGACAACCGCGCCGTTGACCGTGAGCCTGACCAGGATTTCAGCCTCGCTGCTCATGCGAGCCTCGCCATGGCGCGCTCGGCAAGCGTCGTGACGATGCGCGCCTTGTAGTCGGCCGTCTCGTCCTCGACGGCGGCCGCGACTTCGAGGCGAAGTGCGGCGTAGACATCGTCGGCGATGTTGCGGCCCATGGCGCCCTCGAGTGCCGACGAGCGCCACGCCGTGGCGCCGACGCCGAACACGACCGCGCGGTTCTCCGGCACGCCCGTATGGCCAGGCGCGAGAATGACGCCCGCCTGAGCGAAGTCGCCGCGGCGCCGCGCGAACTCCAGGAAGGCGTGCCGCGCGCTTGCCGCACGCTTCGGAATGCGCACCCCAACGAGGATCTCGTCCTCGGCGAGCTCCGTCGCCATCAGGCCATGGAAGAAGGAATCGATCGGGATCTCGCGCTCGCCCGCGGCGGAGCGCGCGATCACCCGGGCTGCCAGTGCCAGGCAGACCGCCGGTGTCTCGGCCGAGGGGTCAGCGAGCGCCAGGCTGCCGCCGATGGTGCCGCGGTTGCGGATCGCGTGATGCGCGACATGGCGGATCGCCTCGGCGAGCAGCGGCACCGCCGCCGCGATGACCTCGGAGCGGAGGATCTCGGTGTAACGCGTGAGGGCGCCGATCGTCACTGCCGTGTCGTCGGCGGTGATTCCCTTCAGCTCATCGATCCGGTTGATGTCGATGAGCTCCTCGGGCCTGGTCAGGCGCATGGCCATCAGCGGCATGAGGCTCTGCCCACCCGCCAGCACGCGTGCCGCACCGCCGTGCTCGGCGAGCAGCGCGAGCGCGTCCGGCAGATTGCCAGGGCGGTGATAGTTGAACCGGGCAGGCTTCATGGGCGCGCTTCAGTGCCCCACGTAGCGGTGGGTCCCGACATCCTCGGCCCAGGTCTTGCGATGGGCCTCGAGCAGGTACGGCATCAACTTGGCGAGACGGCCCTGCACGCCCTCCAGGTCCTTCATCAGGCCCTTGGCGAGCTCGGCGGCCTCCGCATAGAGGGCGGCTTCGTCGATCGAGGCCACCTTGCGCTTGTCGACGACCACCTTGCCGTCCACCACCACGGTCTCGACGCCGCGTCCCGCCTCCGTGAACACGAGCTGCCGCACCGCGCTGTTGAGCGGGACGAAGGACGGATCGTTGAGATCGATGATGCTGAAGTCCGCCGCGAAACCGGCTTTGATCTCGCCGAGCCTGTCGCCCATCATCGCGCCGCGCGCACCCGCCCTGGTGGCGGCCGAGAGCGCATCCGCCGCTGTCGGCGGGCCCGGCTCCGGATCGGTGACCGCCGCGAGCGAGGCGAACATCTTCATCGACTGGAACATGTTCTGGCAATCGCTGCAGCTGCAATTGTCGCAACCCAGGCCGACATGCACGCCGGCATCCACATAGCCGCGGATCGGCGCAATGCCGCTGCGGGTCTTCAGGTTGCCGACCGGATTGAGCACGACATTGGCGCCACGATCGGCGATCAGCTTGATCTCCTCGGGCAGCATCCAGACGCTGTGCGCCATGCTCATCCGCGGGTTCAAGAGGCCGCATCGGTCGAGATACTGGACCAGCGAGCCCTTGTCCCGGGTGTGGGTCTGACGCGCGATCAGCGTCATCGCCTTCGATTCGTAAACATGGGTGTAGACCGGGAGGTTCGCCTCCTTGGAGAAGGCGGCGAGCTGGCGCAGAAGCTCCTCGCTGCAGCGCTCCGGGCTCGATGGACCGAGAGCCCAGCTCACGCACTTGTAGCGATCCTTGCGGCTGTCGAAGAGGTCCTTCACGGTGTCGCTGAGGCTCTTCTGTCCCTTGAACGGCTCGACCGCGCCCGAGAGGCCCTTGCGCATCTCCTCCGGCACCGTCTCCTCCCAGAACGGGATCGACTTGGCGCCGGGCACGTCGGCGATCTGCAGCGCAAAGACGCAGCGGATGCCGACGTCTTCATAGGCCTGCAGGATCGTGTCGACGTGCTCCTCGTCGTACGGGAACACGGTGGCAAGGTCCTGCACCGTGGTGATGCCCGAGCGCAGGCACTCGGCGGCGCCGAGCAGGGTGCGCACGCGCAGCTCCTCCTTGCTGCGTTTCGGGAATGCCGGGGGCAGGGCGCTCAGCACCCAGAGCTCGAGCGGAATGGTCTCGAAGCAGCCCTTCAGCAGCACGTCGTGCGAATGATAGTGTGCATTGACGAAGCCCGGAATGACCAGTCGCCCCGCCGCGTCGATGGTGCGGCCGACCGTCCGGCCTGCGATCTCCGGGACCGGCGCGCCGCCGCGCAAAGCCTCGGCGATGCCGGGCCGCACGGCGGCGATCCTGCCGTCGATGACAAGAATGTCGGCGACCGCCGGATGATGCACGTCGCCGTCGTGGTCGTAGACCTGGCCACCTGCGACCAGCAGAATGTCACTCACAATCGTTGCTCCGTCAGGGTTTGACCACGAACAGCTTCTGCTCGACATTGGTCAGGATTTCGTAGCCGGTCTCCGTCACCAGCACGGTCTCGCTCAGCCCGACGCCGTATTCCTTGTATTCGAACACGGCGGGCAGGAAATGATAGACCATGCCCGGCTGCAGCGGACGCGTCTCGCCGCCGCGCAGCATCATGGTGCGCGCCTCGCTCCAGTCGGGCGGCAGCGCGATGCCAATCGAGTAGCCGGCCTTGTGGCGGAACTTGTCGCCGTAGCCCGCATCATTGATCACCTTGCGCGCCGCCTTGTCGACCAGCTCGGCCGGATTGCCCGGCTTCATCTCCTTCAGGCCCGCCTCGATCGAGCGGCGGCACAGGTCCGTGAGGTCGTGGAACAGCTTCGGCGCCTCTCCGACATAGCCGATGCGCAGCGTGGCCGCGTGGTAGCGCTTGATCGACGCGCCGACCTCGAAATAGACGGCGTCGCCCTGGTTGACCGGGTGCCCCTCCGCCATGGCATGCGCCATGGTGTGGCGCACGCCTGCATTGATCAGCGGTGGCAGGCCCGGATATTCGCTGTGCATGCGGAACAGGCCCTGATAGGCCGCGGCCATCAGGTCGTCCTCGGTGATGCCGGCGCGCAGCGCCTCGATCGCCGAGCGCATGCCTTCCGAGGCGGCCTTGCCGGCCTGCCGGCTGTAGTCCTGCTCGGCCTTCGATTTGATCAGCCGCAGGTTCTCCACGATCATCGATCCGTCGACGAACTTCGCCTGCGGCAACCGCGCCTGCATCTTCTCATAATCATCGATGGTCAGGTACCAAGCCGACTTGTCGATGCCGATGCGTGCATTGGCCCAGCCGCGCTCGTTGATCACGCGGATCGTCGCGTCGTTGTAGTTTTCGGTGTCCGGATAGAGCTCGCGGGTCGGAATCCACGACGTGCCCTGCAGCGTCGTCTTCTCGATCAGGCGCGCGAAGTGCACCGGTTCGCCCGTGGCTGGCACGAACAGCGCCATGAACGAGTAGTAGCCGATCGTGCGGAAGCCCGAGAGATAGTAGATGTTCTCGAGGTGGTTCACCATCAGGACGTCGATGCCGCGGCGCGCCATTTCGTCCTGGACGCCTTTCACGCGGCGGCGGTACTCGTCGACGGTGAATGGCAGAGCCATCACCTCCGAAGACGTTGCTCCGGTCATTCTTGTTCTCCCTTGTCAAAAGCCGAAGTAGCGGGGCAGTGCGAGCGGAATGGCCGGTACGTAGGTGATCACCAGCAGCACGCCGAGCAGAACCAGAAGCATCGGCCAGATCGCGACCACCAGGCGCTCGAGCTTCACCTTGCCGACCTCCGACGCCAGGTAGAGCGCGACGCCGACCGGCGGCGTGGCCATGCCGATCACGAGGTTGATGCACATGATGACGCCGAACACCATCGGATCGAGGCCGGCCTTCATCACGACCGGCAGCAGCACTGGCGTGAGGATGATGATCGCCGCCGTCGTGTCCATCACGCAGCCGACGACCAGCAGCAGCGCGTTCACCAGCAGCAGCAGCAGATACGGGTTATCCGTCAGCCCGATCATGCCGGCGACGATCGCCTGCGGGACCGCCTCGGAAGCGAGCAGGTCCGAGAAGATGCGCGCGGCCCCGACGATCAGCATGATGAAACTGGTAATAACGCCGGTGTTCAGAAGGCTCTCGTAGAGGTCCCTGAACGTGAGTTTGCGAAACACAAGCCCGCCCGCGAGTATCGCGTAAAGCACCGCGACCGCGGCCGACTCGGTCGGCGTCATGATTCCCGCGAAGATGCCGCCCAGGATGATGAACGGCATCAGTAGGGCGAGAATTGCATCCTTACCGCGGGCCAGCACCTCGCGGCCCGCGAACTGGTGCGCCGGCATCTCGCCGCGCAGCCGCGCGCGGACATAGACGTAACCCATGAGCGAGGCGGCGATCAGGATGCCGGGCACGATGCCGGCCAGAAACAGCCCGCCGATCGATGCGCCGGCCGCCACCGCATAGATCACCATCGTGATGCTCGGCGGAATGATCGGCCCGATCAGCGAAGCCGCGCAGCTCAGCGCCGTCGCGTATTCGCGATCGTACCCGCGCCGCTCCATAGCCGGGATCATGATGCGGCCGATCGCGGCCACCTGGGCCAGCGCCGAGCCCGTATCCATAGCCAGCATGGTGTTCGAGACGACGGTTGCGTGGCCGAGGCCTCCGCGCACATGGCCGACCAGCGAGTTCGCAAAGGCGACGAGCCGCTCGGCGATGCCGCCGCGGTTCATCAGCTCCCCGGCCAGGATGAAGAACGGCACCGCCAGCAGCGGGAAGGAGTCCATCCCGTTGATCATGCTGCTGGGGATGATGATCCATGGCGCCGCGCTGCCGATCACGAAGGTGCCGAGCACCGCCGCGAGGCCGATGGAGAAGACGATCGGCACGCCGAGTAGCATGAGAGCGAGCATTGCGCCGAACAGGACGAGGCCGAGCATGGTACGCCCTCAAACCTGGACGTCGGCGTCGCGCGACACGGCGTTCTTCACGCCGAGCATGACGATCACCACGTGATAGATCATGAGAGCCGCACCGACCGGCACCGCCGCATAGGGGAACTGCATCGTCACACCGAGCGCGACCGTGCTCTGGAACGACACGCGCTGCACCAGCGACAGCCCGTACCAGACGCAGATCGCCAGGAAGAAGATCACCCCGAGCTGCCCCACGATCACTACGGCGGCGCGCAGGCGTGGCGACAGGAGGTTGATGACCAGCTCCGCCGCGATATGTGAGCCTTTGCGCACCGCGAGTCCGCCGCCGAGCCATGCCATCCAGAGCAGGGCGAAGCGGGCGGCTTCCTCGGTCCAGGGCAGGGCGTCGTTGAGCACGTAGCGGGTGAAGACGCCGAGCAGGACGACGACGCACATCACGCCCGTGAGCGAGGCGACGATCCAGCTTGTAACGGTGACCAGTCCGCGGTCGAAGGCACTGAGCATTGGTGGGTCCCGACATCGTGGGAAGTGGCCGGAGAAGGGTGGGCTTCTCCGGCCGTCGAAGCCGCCCTCAGTAGGCGCGGAGCGCCTTCTCGGCGTCGGCGACCGCCTTGAGTGCGCCGTCGACCCATTCACTGCCGATTTCCTTGCGCACCAGTTCCAGCGCGGGCGGCTGCCCGATCTTGCGGAACTGCTCGAACTCGGCGGGGGTCGGGGTGTAGATCTCGATCCCGACGCCCTTGAGCTTCTCGAGCGCGGCGCGCTCGAGGAGATAAGCCTGGGAGCGTCCGATCGTGGTCGCGAGGCGGGCGCTTTCGATCACCATGCCGCGCAGATCCGCCGGCAGACCCTGGAAGAAGGCCTCGTTGATCATGGCGGTGTGCACGCTGTAGAGGTGCTTGTTGAGCGTCAGGTACTTCTGCTGCTCGTGGAACTTCATGCTGAAGAACAGGCCGGGTGGATTCTCCATCCCGTCGACGACCTTCTGCTGGAGCGCCGTGTAGACCTCGGTCCAGGACACCGGCGTCGGGCTGCCGCCGAGGGCGCGGACCATCGCCATGTGCACGGCGTTCTCGCCAGTGCGGATCTTCATGCCGGCGAGGTCGGCCGGGGTTTTGATGGGTTTCTTGGAGTTGAAGAAGCTGCGGAACCCGCTCTCGATATGGCCGACGATGCGGATGCCGGTCTGTTTCTGGAACGCCTCGTTGTATTTCTGCCCCCAGGGGCCGTCGAACACCGCCCATGCGACCTCGGACGAGGGGAACAGGAATGGCGTGCCCAGCACCAGTGCAGGCTTGAAGAAGAACGGCTGCGTGATCTCGCTCACCAGGATCATCTGGTTAATGCCGTTCTGCACTCGCTCGAGCTGCTGGCGCTCATTGCCGGCGGCGTTGTTACCGAGGATGCGCACCTCGATCTTGCCGGCGGAGCGGGCTTCGACCGTCTCCTTGAAGACGAGGGCCCAGGCGTGCTGGCCTGAATCGAGCGCCTCCGGCATGCCGTGCGTCAGGCGGATAACGTGATCCGCTGCGACGGCCGGTTGGGCCATGGCAGCGGCGGCTGCGAGCGCGCCAGCAGCGACGAGTTGTCTCACATGCAGCATAATTCTGATCCTTCCCTCTGGAGGTTGGCGGTTGGCGCGTGTTGGTGGCAGCCGGTTCGCGACCAGCCACTTCGGTAGCCCGACGCGCGCGAGCGAGGAGGGCAACGCCGGACGCTTCCACCGGCGCCTGGTATGACGCGGGCATCACGGGGAGTTTGGGCGCAACCAGCTTTGTGCACTTGACCCGGTACTGTGTGAAAGTGGATACAAACATCCAGTCGGACCGGCCTAGTAACGCACATCGAACCGGGCCGCGCAACATGCCTGCAGCGATCAAATTTTGGTCGCGGTGGAAAATCGGGTCGCGCCGGCGCGACCGCGGCGAAAACCGATCCGGGCCGGCGCTATCCGCCGGCGCCGCCAGACGCGAGGATGCAAGCCGATGATCACAAGACACGATCCAGCCGACATTCATCCGCCGCTCGGCACCTACACCCAAGCCGTGGAGATCGGCCCCGGCATGCGGATGCTGACCGTGTCGGGCCAGGTTGGCATGGGTCCGGACGGAACGCTCGCCGAAGGTATCGAGGCGCAGTTGCGGCAAACTTGGGCGAATATTGCCGCGATCTTGGGCGCCGCCGGCATGCGCCTCACCGACATCGTCAAGATCACGACCATCGTGGTCCGCACCGAGGACCTCAAGGTGCACGGCCGGATTCGTGGCGAGGTGCTCGGCGCCCATCGCGCCGCCGCCACCGGCTTCTGCGTCAGCGCGCTCGCGACACCCGAGGTCCTGTGCGAGATCGAGGTGACGGCGGCGGCGCCGCCGCGAAGCTGACCGGGGGATCCCGTGCAGGCCACGTCACCTCTTGATATGCAGTCCGAGGCGGCTGCCGCCGTCGAGGGGTATCACGGCGCCCGTCATCCAGGCGGCGCGCGGCGAAACCAGGAAAGAGGCGAGCTCCGCCACGTCCTCGGGCTCGCCCGTGCGTCCCAGCGGATACTCGCGGCCGCGCTCGACGAGCATGGCGTCGTAGCTCGTCTGTGCCATGCCGGTGGAGGTCCAGATCTCACTGCGCACCAGCGACGGCGCGATGGCATTCACGCGGACTCCGGACGGTCCACTCTCGAAGGCCAGCGCGCGTGTATAGGCCTCGACGCCGCCCTTGGTCGCGGCATAGACCGAGGTGCCGACCGCGGGACGGGTCGCGAGTGCACTGCTGAAGTTGACGATTGCACCCTTGGTGCGCACGAGCAGCGGAAAGAAGCTTGTGCAGCACCAGATCGTGCCCGTCAGGTTGATGGCGATCTGTGCCGCGGTCACATCGAGGGTCGTGTCGCCGATCTTCTGCCGTGCGATCATGCCAGCCGCATTGACGAGCGCGTCGAGCGCGCCGAACTCGGCCTCCAGCGTCACGCGCGCCTGGTCGATGGAGGCCGGATCGCCGACATCAGCCGCGATCGCCATGCACCCGCGCCGTTTCATCTCGGCGAGCGGCTCGGGCCGGCGGCCCAGCACCGCGACTCTAAAGCCGTCGCGCAGCAGCGCGAGGGCGATCGCTCTGCCGATACCGGCCGTGCCGCCCGTAATCAGGGCGGTGCGCGCCTTGGACGCAGTCATGAGCGGTCTCCGGGCAACCATGGTGTGAGAACAAGGGAGAGTTCCGAACGATGAAAGCAGCAGTGATCAAGCAACAGGGCGGCCTCGAGAACCTCGTCTACGACGACTGGCCGGATCCCGAGCCCCGCAAGGGCGAAGTGCTGCTGCGCGTACGCGGCTGCGGCCTCAATCACCTCGATATTTTCGTCCGGCGCGGCATGCCGGGCTTCCCGGTGCCGATGCCGTTCATCTCCGGCGGCGACATCGCGGGCGAGGTGGTGGGCCTCGGCGACGGCGTCACCGACTTCAAGGTCGGAGACCGCTGCGCACTGCATCCCGTGACCCATGAAGGCATGATGGGCGAGGAGATCCTCGGCGGCATGGCCGAGATGGTGCGTGTACCGGCCGAGAATCTCATTCGTCTCTCCGACAATGTGCCTTTCGACGTGGCGGCGGCGGTCCCGATTGCCTACGGAACGGCGATCCGCATGCTGTTCGAGATCGGCCAGATCAAGGCCGGCGATCTGATCCTCGTTCTTGGCGCCAGCGGCGGCGTGGGCGTTGCTTGCGTTCAACTCGCCAAGATGATCGGGGCGCGCGTCATCGCAGCAGCCGGTTCGCCCGAGAAATGCGCGCGCCTCGCCGAGATCGGCGCCGACATGACAATCGACTACAATGCCGAGGACTTCAGCAAGGCCGCCTGGCGCCTGTCCGGTAAGCAGGGCGTCGACGTGGTGGTCAACTACACGGGAGACGACACCTTCGTGCCTTCGCTGCGGGCCATGAAGGCGCGGGGGAAGCTGCTCACCTGCGGCGCCACGGCGGGCTACAAGACCGAGAACGACATGCGCTTCATCTGGGTGCGCGAGTTGCAGATCCTCGGATCCAACGGCTACTCCAAGGAGAACATCGCGACCGCGCTCGAGCACGTCGCAGCCGGTCGCGTCACGCCGGTGATCAGTCATCGATTCCCGCTCAGCGAAGCCCGCGAGGCGGAGCGGTTGATGGAGGACCGCGGCTTCTTCGGAAAGATCGTCATCGAGCCCTAGCCGAAGAGCTCTCATCTGTCCCGGCCTGGACCGACTCGAGCAACATGCGTGCGCGCTGCCGGTCCACCTTGCCGGCGCCCGACAGGGGCAGGGTATCGGTGATCAGCACGACGCGCGGATGCGCGTAGGCGGGGCCGTGCTCGAGCGCGTAACGACGGATCTCGTCCGGCGTGACGGCCTCGCCCTGCTTCACCACCACGATCACGCCCGGGGCGAGGCCCTTCACGGCATGCGGCACCGACGTGCAATAGGCATCGCGCACCGCCGGATGCGACATGATCAGGTTCTCGACTTCCTTTGGGTAGATGTTCTCGCCCCCGCAACTGAACATGTCGTCTGTGCGCCCGAGGAAGAAGAAGAAGCCATTGTCGTCGACCGAGAAGAGGTCGCCGGTGCGGAGCCAGCCGTCGATGATGCGTTCGCGCGTGAGGTCCGCACGGTTGTGATAGCCGTCTGTGACGCAGGGGCTGCGCGTCCACAGCTCGCCGCGCCGGCCCTCCACGCCGGTGTCGGGATCGACCAGCTTCACCTCGTAACCTTCCGCCGCGACACCGGCGCTGCCGCGCGGGATCTTGCGGCCGTCGGTCGGCGCACGCAGCGGCCCGCCGCCCTCGGTGAGGCCGTAGCTTTCCTTCACGGAGACTCCTGGGAAGGCGCGTTCGATCTCGGCAATCAGCTCCGGGGGCACGACGGCGGAACCGAGCGAGAAGGATTGCAGCGCTGGGAAGCGATGGGCCGCGATTACGTCCCGGTGTTGCAGCAGCATGGAGAACAGGGCCGGCACGCCGCCCGAGAAGGTCACGCCGTGGTCGGCGAGCGCCTTGACGAAGCCGACCGGCTCGAAGCGCGGCATGATCACCGCGGTGCCGCCTGCATAGAGCATCGGCTTGATCGTGCCGCGCATCGCGTTCTTGTGGAACAGCGGCACGGCGACGAGCCCGACCTCGGCCGCATCGATAGGCCAGCGCTCCTGCGTCGTGCGAATGCTCCAGAGCATGCCGCGGTGCGTGAGCCGCACGCCCTTCGGCTTGCCGGTAGAACCGGCCGTATAGGGCTGGAAGGCGATGCCGTCCGGGCTCAGCGCGGGCGTGACGCGCTCGCCGGCCATGGCTGCGAGTGCCGGCTCGAACTCGGTCCAGCCTGCCGGCGCCTTTCCGAAGGAGATGCGGACCGGGAGCTTGAGGTCGTCGACGACGCCGATCGCGTCTTCGGCCGCGTCCCGATCGACGAAGGCCGCGCGGCAGCCTGCATCGCTCATCATGAAAGAGAGAGCGGCGGGCGTCTGCTTCACGTTGAGCGGAACCGGCACGACCCCGACGCGCATCAGCCCGAAGAAGATCTCGATGAACTCGATGCGGTTGCCGAGCGCGAGGGCCGCGCGGTCGCCGGGCTTCAATCCTTGCGTCACCGCGAGCGCCGCGACAGCCTCGCAGCGCGCATCGAGCTCGCGATAGCTGCGGCGCCGCTCGCCCGCGAGGAGATCGATCAGCGCAATCTTGTCGGGAAGGCGGGCCGCGGTTCCGGTGAAGAAGTGGCCGAGATTGTCCGTACGCAGGTCCATCGGGGCTTGCCACCAATCTGGATACGAATATCCTGATCTAGACGACCCCGCCGATGCGATCAACTGAGGAGCATGTATGAGTGAGCAGGCGACGGCGTTGGTTCGCGCCAGCGTTGCGGCGCCGCCGTTTCACCGGTGGCTCGAACCCGAGGTCGTCGCGGTCACGGCCGACGAGGTGACGATCCGCTTGGCGTTGCGGCACGAATTCCGGCGCAGCGACGACGCCGACGGCGTCCATGGCGGCGTCGTCGCGGCCCTGATCGACATCGCGGGCCATGCGGCGGTGGTCGCGGCCGTGGGCCACGGCGTGCCGACCATCAATCTGCGAGTGGACTATCTGCGCATGGCGACCGGGGATGTGCTGACTGCGCGCGCCAAGCCGGTTCGGGTCGGCCGCACGATCGCCCTGATCGATATCGAGGTGACAACGGGCGACGGTATCCTGGTTGCGGTCGGCCGGGGCAGCTTTTCGACGCGCGCCGGGTAAGGACATGACCGACATGCTTGATGAAACGCGTCTCGTCGGTCTCGCCAAGACGCTCGTTGCGCGTCCGAGCCAGCAGACGGATCGCATGGAGGCAGAGCCGGAGGTCCAGGACTTCATCCGCGACTGCGCGGCGCCTCTCCTGCGCGAGCTCGGCCTGACGGGTGGTTTCGACCGGATGGGCAACTGGATCGGCCGCTTCGGCTCCGGCAAAGGACCTTCGCTGCTGCTCGTGACCTATGCGATGACGCATCCGGCGGCGGCCATGAGCGAGGCCTTCGTGCCCCGCATCGTCGACGACGGCGGCGCTCTGGCCCTGCGCGGTCGCGGAGCCGCCGAGCAGAAGGGCGCAATGGCGGCCGCCTTCGCGGCGGTTGCCAAGGCTGTCGCGGCGGGGCGCATGAACGGCGAGCTAACGCTCGCGGTCAGCAGCGCAGGCGAGACCGGCCGGCACGATGCCATCAAGGTCATCCTTGCCGAACTCGACCGGCGCCCGGACTTCGCGATCCTGGCGCTCGGCACTGGCTCGCGCGTTAGCCTCGGCAACAAGGGACGGATCGACTTCGACGTGGTGGTGCGCGGACGTTCAGCTCACAGCAGCACGCCGTGGCTCGCCGTCGATGCGATCGCGGGTGCACGGCGCGTGTTCGATGCGCTCGATTCCCTCACGCTTCCGGACCGCAATCATCCGGCGCTCGGCGGCGCCACCTTGACGCCGACTTCCATCCAAAGCGGCCCGCGCGCGACGCATACGATCCAGGATCTCGCGCGTGTGACCTTCGATCGCCGGCTGCTGCCGGGCGAAAGTCCCGACGAGGCGCTGGCGACGGTGCGCGCCGCGATCGCAGGGCTCGCCGGACCGCAGACATTTGCACTGGAGCAGGGGCCCTTCATGTATCCGGCCGAGATCGCCGAGGACGGGCCGCTTGTCACGCTCATCCGCGCCGCGCACGAGCGCGTGGGCCTTGTGCCACCCGGAACGTTCTACAGTCACGGCGCTCTCGACGCCGGCTATCTGATCGCCCAGGGTATCGAGGCCACCATGTGGGGGCCGGGTGCCATGGAGCTGTTCCACACCGAGCACGAGCGCGTCTCCCTCGCCGAGCTCACGACCGTCGCGCGCGGATACCAGGCCGTGCTGACTCACGCCGGGCGAGTGTCGCCATGATGATGAAGAATGCAGGACTTGTGCCTTCGCTCCTCGCGCGGATTGACTGGTATCCATGGGCGACCGGCATCGGGCTGTTCGTGGTGTGGGAGGTCGTGTGCCGGGTGTTCAAGGTGCCCACCTACCTGCTGCCGCCACCCTCGAAGGCCTTCGCGGCGATCGCCGAGTTCTGGCCTGCCATCACCATGCACGCCAGCTATACGCTGCTGGCGACCGTCATCGGCTTCGCGGCAGCGACCGTCTTCGGTCTCGTTCTCGGCGTCATCGTCGGCGCCTTTCCCAAGGTCTACCGCGCGCTCAACCCGATCCTGATCGGCTTCAACTCGATTCCGAAGGTCGCGGTCGTGCCCGTTCTGGTTCTCTGGTTCGGGATCGGGACCATTCCGGCGGTGCTGACCGCATTTCTCGTCGCGTTCTTTCCGATCGTCGTGAATGTCGCGATCGGCATCGCCACCATCGAGCCGGAGCTCATCGATCTCCTTCGCTCGCTCGGATCGAGCCGCCTCGACATCGTGCGAAAGGTCGGGATTCCGCGCTCGATGCCCTACTTCTTCGCCGCTCTCAAGATCGCGATCACGCTTGCCTTCGTCGGCTCGGTGATCTCGGAGACTGTCGCGAGCAATTACGGTATCGGCTATCTGATGCTGTCCGCGAGTTCTTCCTTCAATGTTCCGCTGGTCTTCGCGGGCCTACTCGTCATCGCGTTCCTTGGCGTCGCCATGTATGCGATCGCGGCGCTCGTCGAATCCCGCTTCACGGGCTGGGCGACTCGAGGGCAGGCGGCTTTCACCGGCTCGCAGGGGTAGTTGCTTCGCGAGCCTGCGCTGCTGTGCGCTTCCGTCGCCAATAGGGGGCATGTGCGTTGCGGGTTACGCACTCCGGCACTGTAATTTCTCCGGATCCGATAGCCGAAGCGCTGTCCTGCGTGTTGCCTCGCGTTGCTTTGGATAAGCAGGCCGGCGCACGGGCTCTGTGGCCGCCGCGGCAGGCACCGGTTTACACTCCGTCCACAACCTGTTGGTTCCTGGGGTGCAGACCCGCGGTGTTTACATCCAAGCCGCGGAACCGATTGCATGAATCGCTGACTCTTAGTCAGCGGGTCCAAGGTTCGAATCCTTGTGCGCCCACCAATCTTCCCAAGCACTTTGCGGAAGTTGGGGCGCCCCGGCGGCTGGCAAACGCAGCGTTCCGTCATGCAACAGGCCAGGGCGCTGCGGGTATGTGGGCCTCCGCGCCCTGGCCCGTTGCACCACGTCGGGATGCCCGCCGTCTCGGCGGGGCCCTTCACGGTTGGCCCCCAACGGACGCGATCGAAGTCCGCCCTGGTTTCATCAGGGGAAACCAGACGTCACGTCTGACGACGTGGAATATCGATAGGCGAGTGATGACGGACGCCGTGGAGTTCTACGAGCCACGTACGATCGCTGACGCTGTCGCGATCCTAGCATCGGTCCCCGATGCCCGCTGCCTTGCCGGCGGGCAGACCCTCGTGGCTGGTATGAACATGGGGTCGGCCTTCCGGCCGCCGGCCCTGGTCAGCCTGCAGGGGATCGCGGAGCTTGCGGAGATCACTCAGCGCGCCGACGGCGTCATTGTCGTGGGTGCGATGGCTACCCACGAGGCGGTGGCGCGGAGCCAGCTGTTTCGCGGCGGGTGCGAGGTGGTGCGCGAGGCGGCCGGGCGCATTGCCCATCCGGCGATCCGCACAAGGGGGACGATGGGCGGCTCAATATGTCACGCCGATCCGGCAGCCGACTATCCGGGCGATGGATGAAGTCGAATTTTCCCGGCACGCGCGGTCCAGGGTCGGGGGCAAGCTCAAAAGGACGCCGTCCCAAGCTAACGGTGGTCCGAAGAAACAGGGCAGGTCACTGCTCTGGGCGACAAATCCCTGTTCTTTTCCCTGTTGGCCGGGAATTTGTCATGGAGACAGGTTCGATACCGAATGCCCGCACCACCACGCTTCGATCGCCGCAACGTCGTACGCCTCCCGCGGGATGCCGGCGTCGTGTCGCGCTTGGCGGCGACGCCAGGAGCGACGGCAACCTGCAGCCTGTCCGCCTCGTGTCGGATTGATTCTCGTCAACGCGCATCTCGGCCTGATCCCGTCCACTGCGCCAGCAGGAGGGTTGTGACCGGATGATGGTCCTGGCGACAGGAAGTCCGTGAGATCGCGCCGAGTCATGCCACCGATGGAGCCGGCGATGCCGAGCGGACAGGCTTCCGATCTCCCGGACCTCGGACCGGAAGCCTATGTGCGGTGGCGCGCGTCGGAGATCGGCGCCCTCACGGAGCGGCTCGAGCGCAGGCTGATCCTGGAGCTCGTCGGCGAGGTCGCCGGCCGCCGCGTGCTCGACGTCGGCTGCGGCGACGGGGAGCTCGCGGTCGCGCTCGCGCGGCAGGGTGCGGCCGTGACGGGCATCGATGCATCCGCGGCCATGATCGGCGCCGCGGAGACGCGGGCGCGGCGGAGCGATGCCGATGCCACTTTCCGGGTGGCGCGGGCCGAGCAGCTTCCCTTTCCGGACGGGCAGTTCGATATCGTGACGGCGGTCACCATCCTGTGCTTCGTCGAGGATGCGGCCCCGGTCTTCCGCGAGATCGCGCGTGTGCTCAGACCCGGCGGCCGCCTGGTCATCGGCGAACTCGGCCGGTGGAGCACCTGGGCGCTCGGACGCCGCCTTCGCGCCTGGTTCGGCTCGCCGCTCTGGCGCCGAGGCCGGTTCCGGTCGGCGCGGGAGCTGCGCGGCCTCGCCGAACAGGCGGGCCTCGCGGTCGTGACCGTGCGGGGAGCGATCTTCTACCCGCGCAGCAGGCTGGCCGCGCGACTGCTCGGTCGCTTCGATGCCGCGCTGGGCCGCGCCTTCACGGTCGGCGCGGGCTTCGTGGCGCTGTCCGCCAGCAAGCCGATCCGCCCCGCATGAGCATGCCGCGCACGCCGGATCCGCGCGGCGCGGCGCGGCGCGGCGGCCCGTCGGGCCGCGCGCC
>PQAH01000256.1 GCA_003105195.1 Bradyrhizobiaceae bacterium | reverse complement strand
CAACCGCCGGGGGCTTTTTCTTGTGGGCCGACGAAGACAGCCGGTCGCGCGGAGCGGCTCAGGCGCGCCGGGTGAACTCGCAGAAGCCGACGAAGGAGGCGATGCGGCCGATCACCGGCGGTTCGGCGAGAAGCGGCGCGTGGCCCTGGTCCGGCACCTCCAGCACGTCGAGGTCGGGATGGCGCGCGCGCATCGCCTCGACGGTGGCGGGCACGAGGATGTCCGAGTTGGCGCCGTGCACGACCATCACGGGCACCGCGCCGAGCGCATCGAACTGGGGCCAGAGCGACGGCAGCGGCTGCTCGAGGTCGACCCCGTCGAGGGTGCGGGCGAGGCGCGGGTCGTAGGCGAGGCGGAACCCGCCGTCGGCCTCGCGCCAGGTGAGGCGCGCCTGGCGCAGCCAGTCGGCCTCGGTCAGCTTGGGAAACCGGGCGGTGCCGAGCCGCTGGAGGATCTCGGCGCCCTCCGCGAAGCTGCGTGGCTGCGGCAGCGTGCCGACATAGCCCTTGATGCGCAGCAGGCCCTTGGGCTCGACCACCGGGCCGACATCGTTGAGGACCACGCCGGCGATGGCGCCCGGCCGCGCGGCGGCGAGCAGCATCGCGATGAGGCCGCCGCGCGAGGTGCCGACGAAGATCGCGCGCGGGACCTCGAGCGCGGTGAGCACCGCGAGAAGGTCGCCGAGCTCGACCGCCGGGGTGTAGTTCTCGGGCCGGTCGTAGGCCGAATCGCCGCGGCCGCGATAGTCGAGCGCGAGCACCCGGCGCGGCTCGTCGGGCCTGCCGGCGAGCGCGCGCGCGAGCTCGTCGAAGTCGCCGGCGGTGCGCGCCAGCCCCGGCAGGCAGACCACCGGCAGCGCCGCCGACGTGCGCTCGCCGTAGCTCGCGACGTGCAGGGCGAGCCCGTCGGGCGCGGCGACGAACAGGTGGGTCGGCTCGGTCGAGGTCGCGGTCATGGCTCAGCCCCGAGGATCGCGGGTTGGGCATCGCGCGCGCGCGATGCGCACGCGGACGCGTGGGCCACGCGCCGTATCGTAGAGCGGGTTAGTCCTACTGCGTCAGAAGCAATCACTCGGCGTCATCCCGGCCGAGCGAAGCGAGAGCCGGGATGACGCTCTGAGTCCAGTTTGTGACGCAGCACGACTAACCTAACCCGCCCTAGTTCGCGCCGCGCCGCAGGTCGGCCTCGATCTGGAGCCGCGCGCCCTGGCCGAGCCGCACGCGATAGACCTGCACGTTCTCGAGCACGCGCTGCACGTAGTTGCGGGTCTCCGAGAACGGGATGCGCTCGACCCAGTCGATCGGGTCGACGCCCGGATCGCGCGGGTCGCCGTAGCGCTCGATCCATTCCCGCACGCGGCCGCGGCCCGCATTGTAGCCGACGAATGTGAGGATCAGGGAGCCGCGATAGCTCTGGATCATGTCGGCGAGCTCCTCGGCGCCGAGCTGCGCGTTGTAGGCCGGATCGCTGAGCAGGCGCCTCGCGTCGAAGCCGACGCCGAGTCGCTTGGCGATCGCCCGCCCGGTGCCGGCCGTGACCTGCATCAGTCCCATGGCCTTGGCGACCGAGACGGCGCGCGGGTTGAAGGCGCTCTCCTGGCGCGAGATCGCGTAGACGATGGCCTTGTCGACCGGCTGGCCGAGGATCCTGAAGTCGGGAATGCCGATCACGGGGAAGGCGTGGGCGTCGAGCGGCAGGCCGCGGTTGAGCGCGAGCTTGCTCACCATCAGCGCGGCGCGCGCGTCGTTGTGCCGGGTCGCGAGCTCGGCGAGCAGCGCCACCAGGCCGGCATCGTCCTCCTTGTCGCCGAGATCGGCCATGAAGGGGAGCACGTGCTCCTTGGCGTCGGCCGCGTAGAGGAGGCGGGCGGCGCGCACGAGCTCGGTCTGCATCAGGCTCGCGCGCTTCGCGGCCGAGAGCTCCGGCGCGCGCAGCGGCAGGTCGGCCATGCCGAGCTTCGACCGGGCGATCTGGCCGTAATAGGCCGTGGGATAGCGCGCCGCGGCGGCGTAGTGGGCGCGCGCCTTCGCGGCCTGGCCCGCGGCCTCGGCGGCGCGGCCCTGCCAGTAGAAGGCGCGGGCGAGCGTGATCGGGTGCGAGGTGCCGTGGGCGACGCGCTCGAAATGGGCGAGCGCGGCCTGCGGCTTGTCGAGGAAGCGCAGCGCGATCCACCCGGCCGTGAAGTGATGCTCGGCGCGCAAGTGCTCCTTCACGGGCGCGGCGGCCTCGGCGGCGACCCGGTAGGCGGAATGCGCGTCGCCGATGTCGAGCAGCTTGCGCGCGACCAGGCGGCGCTCGACCCACCATTCGTCGAGATCGTGCAGCTGGTTCGGATCGCGCGGCGCGGCCAGCATGAGGCGGCCGGCCTCGGCGATCTTGTCGCCGCGGCGCAGGTGCTGGATCCGGCTGAAGACATAGCCGGCGTCGCCGCGCGCGGCGGCGGGCACCGCCTCGAGCAGGGCGGCGGCCTTGGAGGATTTCTCGGTCACGGCGTGGCGCGCGCGCGCGATCGCGAGATCGTTGCCGCCGAGGCGTTGCGCCATGCGCAGCGCCGTGTCGGCATCGTCGGCATAGAAGCGCGCATGCATGCGCGCGCGATGGTCGGCGGCGGTGAGCATCTCGCCGAAGCTGTCGAGCGCCGCCCGCTCGAGATCGGCCGAGACGCCGTCGCCGCGCCAGGCCTCGCGCAGGTAGTAGGCCGCGGCGGTGCGGTCGCCCAGGGCGAGGAGCGCGCGGGCGAGCGCGAGGCGGCCGCGTGCGCTGAGCGGCTTGTGGCGGGCGAAGAAGCCGCGCACGGCCGCCGGATCGGGCCGTTCGGCCCACAGCATCGCCTCGGCGCGGCGGCGCAGGAAGGCGGTGTTGGGCCAGTCCGGGTTGGCATCGATGAAGGCCGCGTAGCGGGCGAAGCTCGCGCGGTTGTCGTCGGCGCGCAGGATCGCCCATTCGATCAGCTTGCGCGCGACCGTGTCGCGCACCGCCTTCTGCAGCTCCTCCGCGGCCTCGATCCGATCGCGTCGCGCGTGCTCGAGCGCCTGCCTGACCATCACGACGTCGTCGGCCGAGGGCGCCGGCGAGGTGTCGAGGGCGGGCGGCGTGCGGGCGGGCGCCGGGCCCATGGCGGCGACCGTGAAGGGGCCGCCCGGGTCGGCCGCGGGCGGCGTCGCCGCATAGGCGGGCGTGATGGGGGAGATGAGGTCGGGGATGCTCAGCGGCCGCGAGCGAGCCGTGGCCTCGGGGCGCGGACGCGGCAACGGGACCTCCGCGCGGGCGGTCGTGGCCGGCGCCGGCTTCGCGACCGTCTTGGACATACCGGAAGACTTGGTCGCACCGGAAGACTTGGCGGGCTTGGCGGGCTCGCTCCTTTTCGCCGGTGTGGCCGATTTCGCCTTCGCGGTCCCCACGCCGTTCTTGGCGGGTGCGGCCGACTTCGCCTTTGCGGCCCCGGTCTTGGGAGCGGGCTTGGCCGGCGTCAGCCCGGCCTCGCGCTGGGCCGGGGGCTTCGGTCCGTGCGCGGGGGGCGTGATCGCGAGGGGGGCGGCGGCCGACACCGCGGTAAAGGAGACAGTGGCGAGTGCCGCGACGGCGAAACGGGGCGTGCGGGAGAACTTCATTGCGCGCATGTGTGTCCGGGTTTGCCCGCAGGGGGCAGGGTTGCACAGCGGCGGCCGTCGGCCGCAGCGCATGATCGCCGGGCCGTCCCCGACCCATTCCGCCGGATGTTACGGAGCAAATCTTAATTGAACGCGACCCGCGCCGACCTTCCCCCGCAACCGCGGCAATTCCGGGGCAGAACGCCCGCATCGGGGTTTCATCGGACGGCGCGACCCGGTATTGAAGAGGGGCCGATACTCCGGCGACGTTCCCACCCGAGGTTCCGTGCCATGACCGCCAAGACGAGCTTCCGAGGCTCCTTCACCGCGCTCGTCACGCCGTTCAAGAACGGCTCGCTCGACGAGGCCGCCTTCCGCGGGCTGGTCGAGTGGCAGATCGCCGAGGGCACCAACGGCCTCGTGCCGGTCGGCACCACGGGCGAGAGCCCAACGCTCAGCCACGAGGAGCACGACTCGGTGGTCGCCTGGTGCATCGAGGAGGCGAAGGGCCGCGTGCCGGTGATCGCGGGGGCGGGCTCGAACTCGACCGCCGAGGCGATCCGGCTCTCGCGCCACGCCGAGAAGGCCGGCGCCGACGCCGTGCTGGTGGTGACGCCCTACTACAACAAGCCGACGCAGGAAGGGCTCTACCAGCACTTCAAGGCGATCAACGATGCGATCGGGATCCCGATCATCATCTACAACATCCCGGCGCGCTCGGTGATCGACATGTCGGTCGAGACCATGGCGCGGCTGTTCGAACTGAAGAACATCGCGGGCGTGAAGGACGCGACCGCCAACGTGCTGCGCGTCTCGCAGCAGCGCGCCGCCATGGGGCCGGACTTCAACCAGCTCTCGGGCGAGGACGGCACCGCGCTCGGCTTCATGGCGCATGGCGGCCACGGCTGCATCTCGGTGACCTCCAACGTGGCGCCGCGACTGTGCGCCGAATTCCAGGGCGCATGCCTGCGCGGCGACTACGCGGCGGCGCTGACGCTGCAGGACAAGCTGATGCCGCTGCACATGAACCTGTTCATCGAGACCAATCCGGCGCCCGCCAAATACGCGCTCTCGCTCCTCGGCAAGTGCGCCGACACGGTGCGCCTGCCCATGGTGCCGCTCGCCGAGAAGAGCAAGGCCGCCGTGCGCGAGGCCATGGTGCATGCGGGGCTGATCAACTGAAGGACGATCCGGCCGGGCCGGCACGCACAGATCCCGCCATGACCCGCTTTCGTGCCCGCCTCGCGGACTTCGCGTTCGCGCTGATCATCACCCTCTCGCTGGGCGCTCCCGTGTCGGCCGACAAGGGAGATCCCGCGGGCTGGTCGGTCGCGACCGATCCGCGCAAGCGCGCCTACCTCAAATTCGTCGAGGAGGCGGACGGGCCGCGCACGCTGCTGTTCGCCTGCCTGCGCGACACCAACATGCTCGGGATCTACGCGGCCGGCCTGGTGGACGGGGCGCCGCGCAACGCGCTCATGTCGCTGCAGAACGGCAGGGCGAAATACGGCCTGCGCGGCCAGACCGGGGTCGACGAGGTGACGGGCCACCCCGTGTTCGCCTACCAGACCGACCTCGACGCCACGGCGCTGCGCTACCTGCAGTCCGAGCTGATGCCGGTGCTGCAGGGCAAGGGGCCGATCGTGGTCACGATCGGCGAGGTCAAGCGCGAGGTGCCGGTCGCGGGCCTCGCCCAGCCGCTGCGGCAGTTCAGCGCGATCTGCTTCGCCCGCTAGGGCTTCCAATGGCGAACCGGTGTCCGCTTCGCGGGAACATGCGCTAGAATTCCAACATCCACTTCGGCGGAAAATGCTCCAGGGGCCGGCATGGCAGGCAAGACCGAACGGCCGCAGAAGATCGTCGCCGACAATCGCAGGGCGCGCTTCAACTACGAGATCGGCGAGACCTTCGAGGCCGGCATCGCGCTCACCGGCACCGAGGTGAAGTCGCTGCGCGCCGGCAAGGCGACGATCGCCGAATCCTACGCCGACACCAAGGGCGGCGAGCTGTGGCTGGTGAACTCCAACATTCCCGAATACCTGCAGGGCGGGCGCTACAACCACCCGCCCAAGCGGCCGCGCAAGCTGCTGCTGCACAAGCGCCAGATCCACAAGCTCGCCGGCGCGGTCGAGCGCGAGGGCATGACGATCGTGCCGCTGAAGCTCTACTTCAACGAGAAGGGGCGCGCCAAGGTCGAGCTCGCGCTCGCGCGCGGCAAGAAGCTGCACGACAAGCGCGAGACCGAGAAGAAGCGCAGCTGGGAGCGCGAGAAGGGCCGCCTGCTGCGCCAGCGGGGGTAGCTTCGGCGGCTTGCGGCGGCACCGCTTGCACTCGTCGCCCATGCGGGGACATGATCGCGTCCCGGAGAGAGCCATGCACAATCCCCTCGAATTGCCGAAGGATCTTCCGGTGCCCGTGGACGACGGCGCGGCGCGCCATCTCGTCGGCCTGCGGCTGCCGGACATCGCGCTGCCGGCGACCGACGGCCGCGAGGTCAACCTCTCGGCCCTGCGGGGACGCACGGTCGTCTACGCCTATCCGCGCACGGGCGAGCCCGGCAAGCCGCCGCCGGACGGGTGGGACGCCGTGCCGGGCGCGCGCGGCTGCACGCCCCAGTCCTGCGCCTTCCGCGACCATTTCGCCGAGCTCAGGCGCCTCGGCGTCGCGCAGCTCCACGGGCTCTCCACCCAGGACACGGCCTACCAGCAGGAGGCCGCCGCCCGCCTGCACCTGCCGTTCGCGCTTCTCTCCGACGCGCGGCTCGCGCTCGCCCGGGCGATCGGGCTGCCGACCTTCGAGATCCACGGCATGACGCTCAACAAGCGCCTCACGCTGATCATCGACGACGGCGCGATCACCCATGTGTTCTATCCGGTGTTCCCGCCGGACCGGAACGCCGAGGAGGTGATCGCCTGGCTCGCGCCGCACTGACGAGACCTCGCCGAAGGGAGAAACCGCATGGTGAAGATGTCCGTGATCTACGGTCACCCGACCGACCCGGCCGCGTTCGAGCGCTACTACGCGGAGACGCACATGCCGCTCGCCGCCAAGATCCAAGGGTTGCGGCGCTTCGAGCTGTCGCGGGTCACCGGGACGCCGGACGGCAGCAAGCCCGCCTATTACCGCATGGCGGACCTCTATTTCGACAGCCCCGAGCACATGAAACAGGTGATGGGCACGCCGCAGGCGCGGGCGACGGCCGCGGACCTGAAGAATTTCGCGACCGGCGGCGTCACCCTGCTGGTTTCGGAGGTGATCGAGGCCTGAGGCATGGCGCCGGAGCAGGGTGGGCAAAGGCGCGCCGGGGTGTCGCGCTCGGCACTCGGTATCGCTCGCGCCGTGCCCACGCGTGGGCGCGGCGGCGCGACGGCTTCCAAGACGACGTGCGCCGTGGCCGCCTTCGCCCACCCTACGCGGATGGCCGCAGCAGCAGGAACAGCCCGGCGGCGACCGCCAGCAGGACGACCGCGAAGGCCCAGGCCGGGACGAGCCCGGTCCGGCGCGCCTCGTCGGCGACCAGCACCAGGGAGATCGCGGTCGCGCTCACCACGAAATCGCGCGCGAGCACGCCGAGCGGTACGCCCTCGCGCGACCGCACGACGCGGATGAGCTGGAGCAGCGCGGCGAGCCCCCAGATCAGCAGGAAGAACGGCAGCAGGGACGGCCAGTCCATCGGAAGCTCAGGATTGGTCCAGCCGCGCGCGCACGGCCGCGAACACGGCGCGGAACATCTCGGGCGTGAGCACGCCGGTGTTCGTGTTGTAGCGGGAGCAGTGGTAGCTGTCGAAGAGCGCGAGACCGCCGAGGTCGTGCACGGCGCCGTGGGCAAAGGGCGCCGCCGACTGCCTGGCGCCGAGGGCGGCCACCACGCTCGCATGGGCGATGCGGCCGAGCGCGACGATGGCGCGCAGCCGGGCCATGGCACGGAGCGTGGCGACCAGGTAGTCGCGGCAGGTCGCGATCTCGGCCGGCGTCGGCTTGTTCTCGGGCGGCACGCAGCGCACCGCATTGGTGATGCAGGCATCGACCAGCGTCAGCCCGTCGTCGGGATGCGCCTGGTACTGCCCGCGCGCGAAGCCGTAGCGGTTGAGCGTGTCGTAGAGCAGCACGCCCGCATAGTCGCCCGTGAAGGGGCGGCCGGTACGGTTCGCGCCCTGCAGGCCGGGGGCGAGGCCGACGATCAGCAGACGCGCATCGGGGCGGCCGAAGGACGACACGGGCGCGTTGTGCCAGGCGGGCTCGCGTTCGCGCCAGCTCCGACGGAACGCGACCAGGCGCGGGCAGCGCGGGCAGTTGCGGCCCGGCTCCGCCGCTTCGCGCGGCGTCATCGCCAAGTGTTTTCTTGGCGCATGTTCTTGTCGGCGAACCGGTATCCACTTCGCCGGAACATGCGTCTTGCCTGGCGCATGTTCTTGTCGGCGAACCGGTATCCACTTCGCCGGAACATGCGTCTTGCCTGGCGCATGTTCTTATCGGCGAACCGGTATCCACTTCGCCGGAACATGCGCTAGTCCTCGTCGAAGTCGTCGTCGGTGGGGCCGGGGCGGTCGCGGACGGCGCTGCGCTGCAGGAACTGCGGCGTGTGTCCGCGCGGTTCGCGTGGCTCGCGTGGCTCGCGATGCGGCCGCTCCGAAGGATCGCGCCCGATCTTCGGCTGCAGCTCGACGATGTCGAGGAACACGTCGGCCTGGCGGCGCAGCTCGTCGGCGACCATGGGCGGCGAGGACGAGATGGTGGAGACGACGGTGACGCGGACGCCGCGGCGCTGGATCGCCTCGACCAGCGAGCGGAAGTCGCCGTCGCCGGAGAACAGCACCATGTGGTCGATGTGCTCGGCGAGCTCCATGGCGTCGACCGCGAGCTCGATGTCCATGTTGCCCTTGACCTTGCGCCGCCCGCTCTGGTCGACGAACTCCTTGGTGGCCTTGGTGACCACCGTGTAGCCGTTGTAGTCGAGCCAGTCGATCAGCGGGCGGATCGAGGAATACTCCTGATCCTCGATCACGGCCGTGTAGTAGAAGGCGCGCATCAGGTAGCCGCGCGACTGGAACTCGCGCAGGAGGCGCTTGTAGTCGATGTCGAAGCCGAGGGTCTTGGCGGTGGCGTAGAGATTGGCCCCGTCGATGAACAGGGCGAGCTTCTCGGACTGGGGAGACATGGGGGATCTCTTCATCAAAACGAACACGGGCTGCGGCCGACCGAATCCCGCACACGGGACCCCCGACCGGCTTCGACGGCAATGGGCGACGGCGCGGCTCTCAATGCCCGCCACGCGCGTCGGGACGGGCCGGCTCTCGCAATCGAGCCGCGTGATCAAGGGGCCGGACCGTCCAGGCCCGGTGGGTAACAGAGACCCCAGGGGCCGCCAAGTCAAAAGTTCCGGCTTGTGTTTTCCGGCCCGGGGCGCTATCTGGCGGCAACTTTCCGGAACACACAGCCCCGAAGGAGTGACGAGGCCATGGCCCGTGTCACCGTCGAAGACTGCATCGACAAGGTTGAGAACCGGTTCGATCTCGTGCTGCTGGCGAGCCACCGTGCGCGCATGATCTCGTCGGGCGCCCAGATCACGATCGAACGCGACAACGACAAGAACCCGGTGGTGGCGCTGCGCGAGATCGCCGACGAGACCATCTCGCCCGGCGACCTGAAGGAAGACCTGATCCACTCGCTGCAGAAATACGTCGAGGTGGACGAGCCCGAGCCCGAGTCCGTGCCGCTGATCGGCGCAGCCGGCGAGGGGGTGGACGCCGACGACACCGAGGTCACGGCGGACCGCATGACCGAGGAGGAGCTGCTGCGCGGCCTCGAGGGGTTGACCCCGCCCGAGGAGCAGCCGGAGCCCGACACGGGCGACGACGAGGACTAGGCGGCTCCCGCCGCGCGTCGATGCGCTGGAACGGCCCGGTACCCCGGGCCGTTTCGCTTTCGCGGCGGGCGCGCCTCGCGATTGTTGCGGTTTCGGCAACCCTTTGTCCGCAAACGGCTTGCGGCAGCGGCGAATCCCCATGATATCCTGTGATGTCGGGCGGCTCGTCGTGGGCCGCCGCAGGGATGCGCATGGCCCGCACCCAGGCCGATCTGCCACGCATGCAGAACCAGCCGCGCCGCAAGCCGGCGCCGGAGCTGGCGCCTTCGATCGCGCCCGCGGGGGCCGAGGCGGTCCGCCGGCCGCGCAAGCCGGCGCAGATGATGCGCCAGTACGACCTGATCGAGCGGGTCAGGAGCTACAACCCGGCGACCAACGAGGACCTGCTCAACCGCGCCTATGTCTATGCGATGCGGGCGCACGGCGCGCAGACCCGGGCCTCCGGCGATCCCTATTTCTCGCATCCGCTCGAGGTCGCCGCGATCCTGACCGACCTCAAGCTCGACGATGCCACCATCGTGGCGGCGCTGCTGCACGACACGATCGAGGACACCGCCGCCACGCGCGGCGAGATCGACGAGCTGTTCGGGCCCGAGATCGGCGCGCTGGTCGAGGGGCTGACCAAGCTCAAGAAGCTCGACCTCGTCACCCGCGAGGCGAAGCAGGCCGAGAACCTGCGCAAGCTCCTGCTCGCGATCGCCGACGACGTGCGCGTGCTTCTGGTCAAGCTCGCCGACCGGTTGCACAACATGCGCACGCTGGACTTCGTGCCGCCGGAATCGCGCCGGCGCACCGCCGAGGAGACGCTCGACATCTATGCGCCGCTCGCCGGCCGCATGGGCATGCACGAGATGCGCGAGGAGCTCGAGGACCTGGCGTTCCAGGAACTCAATCCCGACGCCTATGCGGTGATGACCGAGCGGCTGCTCGCGCTCGCGGCCTACAATCGCGACCTGATCTCCGAGATCGAGGAGCAGCTCACGCGCAAGCTCAAGGAGCGCGGCATCGCGGCCGAGGTCTCGGGGCGCCAGAAGCGGCCCTATTCGGTGTGGCGCAAGATGGAGCGCAAGGCGGTCGGCTTCGAGCAGCTCTCCGACCTCTACGGCTTCCGCATCGTCGTCGACACGCTTCAGGACTGCTACCAGGCGCTCGGCATCGTGCACACGACCTGGCCGATGGTGCCGAACCGGTTCAAGGACTACGTCTCGACCCCGAAGCAGAACGACTACCGCTCGCTGCACACCACCGTGATCGGGCCCGGCAACCAGCGCGTCGAGCTGCAGATCCGCACCCGCGAGATGCACGAGATCGCCGAATACGGCATCGCGGCGCACGCGCTCTACAAGGACGGATATGGCTCTCCCTCGGAGATGCTCTCGCGCGAGTCGAACGCCTATGCGTGGCTCCGGCGCACCGTCGAGCTGCTCGCCGAGGGCTCGAACCCGGAGGAGTTCCTCGAGCACACCAAGCTCGAATTGTTCCACGACCAGGTGTTCTGCTTCACGCCCAAGGGCAAGCTGATCGCGCTGCCGCGCCGGGCGACCGCCATCGACTTCGCCTATGCGGTGCACACCGACGTCGGCAACAGCGCGGTCGGCTGCAAGATCAACGGCAAGATCGCGCCGCTCGTCTCCGAGCTCAGCAACGGCGACGAGGTCGAGATCCTCGGCTCGAAGGCGCAGCTCGCGCCGCCGGCCGCCTGGGAGTCGATCGTGGTCACCGGCAAGGCGCGCGCCTCGATCCGGCGCGCGACCCGCGCGGCGGTCAGGGCGCAGTATGCGGGGCTCGGGCGGCGGATCGTCGAGCGCCTGTTCCAGCGCGCCAAGAAGGACTATTCGGACGAGAAGCTGCAGGGCGCGCTGCCGCGGCTCGCGCGCGCCTCGATCGACGACGTGATGGCCGCGGTCGGACGCGGCGAGATGAAGGCCTCCGACGTCGCCCGCGCGATGTATCCGGACTACAAGGAGGAGCGCGTCGTCAGCCGTCCCGTGAAGGCGAGGCCCGACACCGGCTGGTTCAACCTCGCCCGGGTGAAGTCGGTGATGTTCAAGGTGCCGGAGGGGCCGCGGCCGTCGTCGGCGATTCCGATCCGCGGCGTCGCCGGCGACCTGCCGGTGCGCTTCGCGCCGAACGGCGGCGCCGTGCCGGGCGACCGGATCGTCGGCATCCTCACGCCGGGCGAGGGGATCACGATCTACCCGATCCAGTCGCCGGCCCTGAAGCAGTTCGAGGACGCGCCGGAGCGCTGGCTCGACGTGCGCTGGGACGTGGACGAGGCGACCCCGCACCGATTCCCGGCGCGCATCGAGGTGCAGTCGCTCAACGAGCCCGGCACGCTCGTGCAGGTCGCGCAGGCGATCGCCGAGAACGACGGCAATATCGACAATATCCGTATGGCGCGGCGGGCGCCGGACTTCACCGACCTGACCATCGACCTCGAGGTCTACGACCTCAAGCATCTCAATGCGATCATCTCGCAGCTGCGCGCCAAGAGCGTGGTCGCGAAGGCCGAGCGGGTGAACGAGTAGGCCGGTTCCGTCTCTGAAAAATATCGACAGGTCAGTATCTTGAGCGATCTTCCTCAACTGCGTCTCGGGGTCAATATCGATCATGTCGCGACCGTGCGGAACGCGCGCGGCGGGCGCCATCCGGATCCCGTGCGGGCGGCGCTGGCCGCGATCGAGGCCGGCGCCGACGGGATCACGGCGCACCTGCGCGAGGACCGGCGGCACATCCGCGACGACGACATGGCGCGGCTCAAGGCCGCGATCTCCCAGCCGCTCAACTTCGAGATGGCGGCGACGCCCGAGATGGTCGAGATCGCGCTGAAGACCCGGCCGCATGCCTGCTGCCTGGTCCCGGAGCGGCGCGAGGAGCGCACCACCGAGGGCGGGCTCGACGCGGCCGGCCAGCGCGCCCAGCTGGCGCCGGCGGTGGCGCGCCTGGCGGAGGCCGGGATCCGCGTCTCGCTGTTCATCGCGGCCGACCCGCGCCAGATCGAGGCCGCCGCGGCGCTGCGCGCGCCCGTGATCGAGATCCACACCGGCGCCTGGTGCGACGCGGCGGCCGACGGCCATGCGGCGGAAGCGGCCGCGGAGTTCGCGCGCATCCGCGACGCGGCGAGGCTCGCGCGCCGCGCCGGCCTCGAGGTCCATGCGGGACATGGCCTCGATTTCGGCACCGCCGAGGCGATCGCGGCGCTGCCCGAGGTCGTCGAGCTCAATATCGGGCACTTCCTGGTGGGCGAGGCGATCTTCAGCGGGCTCGGGCCGGCGGTGCGCACCATGCGGGCCGCCATGGACAAGGGTCGCGCGCGGGCATGATCCTCGGCATCGGCTCGGACCTCACCGACATCCGCCGCATCGAGAAGACCATCGCACGCCACGGCGAGCGGTTCCTGGCGCGCATCTTCACCGAGGCCGAGCGCGCGCGGGCGGAGCGGCGCACCAACCGCGCCGCCACCTACGCCAAGCGCTTCGCCGCCAAGGAGGCCTGCGCCAAGGCGCTCGGCACGGGCATGCGCCGCGGCGTGTTCTGGCGCGACATGGGGGTCGTGAACCTGCCCTCCGGCCGCCCCACCATGCGGCTCACCGGCGGAGCGCTGCGGCGGCTCGAGGAAATCACGCCCGAAGGCTGCGCGCCGCGGATCGACGTGACGATCACGGACGAATATCCGCTGGCGCAGGCCTTCGTGGTGATCTCGGCGGTTCCGGCCGGGCAGGGCGGCGGCTAGGAATTTTTCCTGAACGCGGCCGATTCGCTCCGGTCCCGGGGCGCCGGTCATCCGCGCCGCGGCCCGCAGCCCCGGACATGTGGGCGCAAGCCGTTTCATTGCGCGGCGTCGGCCCAGCCGCTACAAGGGCGCCGGGCGGGCGCCAGCTCACAGAAAAGACAGAAGGCCGATGCGCGTGTCGACCGAGCAGAATCGGAAGGAAGGCGGCTTTGCCGAAACCGTACGGGTGGTCGTCCACGCGCTGATCATCGCGGTGATCATCCGGACCTTCCTGTTCCAGCCCTTCAACATCCCGTCCGGCTCGATGATCGCGACGCTGCTGGTCGGCGACTACCTGTTCGTCTCAAAATATTCCTACGGCTACAGCCACTACTCGATCCCGTTCTCGCCGCCGATCTTCTCGGGGCGGATCATGGCGTCCGAGCCGCAACGCGGCGACGTGGTGGTGTTCCGGCTGCCGCGCGACGACTCCACCGACTACATCAAGCGCGTGATCGGCCTGCCGGGCGACCGCATCCAGATGCTCGACGGCCTCCTGCACATCAACGGGCAGCCGGTGAGGCGCGAGCGGGTCGAGGACTTCGTCGGCCAGGAGGACGGCCCCCAGGTGCGGCGCATCAGGCGCTGGCGCGAGACGCTGCCGAACGGGACGGCCTATTACACGCTCGACCGCGAGGAGAACGGCTACTACGACAACACGCCGGTCTACACGGTGCCGCCCGGGCACTTCTTCATGATGGGCGACAACCGCGACAATTCCACCGACAGCCGCGCCCTCAGCCAGGTCGGCTACGTGCCGTTCGAGAACCTCGTCGGCCGTGCCGAGATCATCTTCTTCTCGGTCGCCGAGGGGGAGGCGGCCTGGAAGGTCTGGCGCTGGCCCTGGGTGGTGCGCTGGTCGAGGCTGTTCACGATCGTCAGATGACCCGAAGGCCGAAGCGGACCGAGGCCCTCGAGAGGCGCATCGGTTACGATTTCCGCGACAAGGCGCTGCTCGACCGGGCGCTGACCCACATCTCGGCAGCCAAGCGCGGGCGCGCCGACAGCTATCAGCGGCTCGAGTTCCTCGGCGACCACGTGCTCGGCCTGGTGGTGTCCGACATGCTGTTCCGCGCCTATCCCAAGGCGGACGAGGGCGAGCTGTCGCGCCGGCTCGCCGATCTCGTGCGCCAGGAGACCTGCGCGGAGGTCGCGCGCGCGATCGACCTCGGCGCGGCCGTGCGGCTCGGCGCCTCGGAGTCGAACTCCGGCGGGCGCCGCCGCACCGCGATCCTGGCCGACGTCTGCGAGTCGCTGATCGGCGCCGTGTTCCTCGACGGCGGCTATCCGGCGGCGGCCGAATTCGTCGAGCGGCTGTGGCTGGAGCGGATGCTCAAGCCGCCGCGGCCGCTGCGCGACGCCAAGACGGTGCTGCAGGAATGGGCGCAGGCGCAAGGCCTGCCGACGCCCTCCTATCGCGAGGTCGAGCGCACCGGACCGCACCACAAGCCGGAGTTCCGGGTGGCGGTGGACGTCGCGGAGCTCGTGCCCGCGGAAGGCAGCGGCCGCTCCAAGCGCGCCGCCGAGCAGGCGGCCGCCGCCGCGATGCTGGTACGCGAGGGCGTGAAGGCGGAGTTCTCCGATGGCTGAAGCGTCCGGTACGCGCTGTGGCTTCGTCGCCCTGATCGGCGCGCCCAATGTCGGCAAGTCGACGCTCGTCAATGCGATCGTCGGCGCCAAGGTCACGATCGTCAGCCGCAAGGTGCAGACCACGCGCGCCCTGGTGCGCGGCATCGCCATCGTCGGCGCCGCGCAGCTGATCTTCGTCGACACGCCCGGGATCTTCCGGCCGCGCCGGCGGCTCGACCGCGCCATGGTGACGACCGCCTGGGGCGGCGCGCACGATGCCGACCTGGTCGCCGTGCTGATCGACGCCAAGAAGGGCATCGACGCGGAGGCGGAGGCGATCCTGCAGGGGCTCGCCGAGGTGCGCCAGCCGAAGATCGCCATCGTCAACAAGGTCGACCTGATCGAGAAGCCGGCGCTGCTGCCGATCGTCAAGGCGCTCAACGACCGCGCGGCCTTCGCGGCCCTGTTCCTGGTTTCGGCGCTCACCGGCGACGGGCTCGAGTCCGTCAAGGCCTGGCTCGCCGCGCATGTCCCGCCGGGGCCGTGGCTCTATCCCGAGGACCAGATCTCGGACGCACCGCTGCGCAGCCTCGCGGCGGAGATCACGCGGGAGAAGCTCTACCACCGCCTGCACCAGGAGCTGCCTTACCAGTCCACGGTGGAGACCACCATGTGGACCGAGAAGCCGGACGGCTCGGTGCGGATCGAGCAGACGATCTTCGTCGAGCGCGAGAGCCAGCGGAAGATCGTGCTCGGCAAGGGCGGCCAGGCCATCAAGGCGATCGGCGCCGAGGCGCGCAAGGAGATCGCCGCGCTGATCGAGCAGCCCGTGCACCTGTTCCTGTTCGTGAAGGTGCGGGAAGGCTGGGGCGACGACCCCGAGCGCTACCGCGAGATGGGACTGGAGTTTCCGAAGGAGTAGCGGAGGCGATGCGAGGCACGGTGGCATGCTCGGCGCACTCTGTAGGGTGCAATAGCTGCGCAGCGGCGTATTGCACCGGCAGCGCGGCCGGATGCGCCGACGGTGCAATACGGCGCTTCGCGCCTATTGCACCCTACGGGCTCTGTCTCGCATTGCTGGCTTGGATCCTGCCGAGCGTCGTCGCATCGGCGCAATCCTCCGACCGCCCGCGGCTCACCACCAACCAGGCGCAGATCGAGGACTGGATGCGCGAGACGACGCTCGCGATCGACGATCCGATGGCGGTGTTCGCCTTCGTGCTCGCGAGCCTGCCCGGCGAGGTGACGGTCTATCCGAGCGAGGGCTATTACTATTTCGGCTTCAGCCACGGCGGCGTGAACTACAGCGGCAACATCCGCCTCGACGCCAGCGACCGCGACGCCGGCGCGCTGCACTTCGCCTATTTCGAGGAGATGGCCGACTGGCGCGGCGAGACGCCGACCCGCTACCGCCGCCTCGACGCGACGCAAGGCGTGGCGGTCGAGAGGCTCGCGCGGCTGGTCTACCGGGTGACCCATCGCGACAAGAGCGTGGTGTTCCGGCTCAACGACCTCTCGGACGTGAAGCCGCCCGAAGGGGCCGTGGCGCCGCACGAGCGGCTGATCGGGCCGATGTTCGACGAGTCGGGCCTGCGCTTCTTCCTCGTCTACAACCCGCGGGTGAAGAATTTCCACTACGTGCTGGACGAGACCGCGCGCGTCGCCGATGCCTTCACGCCGGTCGCGCGCCGCGACCGGATCCTGATCGGCAAGCGCACCGGCTTCGCGTTCTATCGCGACCATCGCCGCGCGCGGAAGATCCTGATCGGCGTGTTCGACGGCAATGCGCGCGTGAACAACCATCTCGACGGTCCCTTCGACCAGCTGCCGGACAGCATCATCGAGGGCGAGACCCTGCGCGAGGCGCTGATCGAGATGGATCCGACGCTCGCGGGCGAGATCGACCGCTTCGGCGGCTCGCCCGACGGCGAATTCCGCTACATGATCGCGCCCTACCTGCATTATGCGTTCGAGGACGAGCTTCACCGCTTCGACCGCTGTGCGACCCGCCGGCGCGGCGGCGCCGAGGCCGCCTATTACCGCTGCTTCGTCACCAAGCGGCGGGAAGACGGCGCCATGCCGGGCCCGCCACGCGAGCAGGGGCGAAAGCCCGGCAAGGGACGATGATCCAGCCCACGCGCCGGGCGATCTGCTAGGATTCGGCCATGGAATGGACCGACGAGGGGATCGTGCTCGGCGTGCGGCGCCACGGGGAGGCGAACGCCATCCTCGAGGTGCTGACGCGGGAGCACGGGCGCCATCTCGGCCTTGCGCGCGGCGGCGCGGGCGCGCGCCTGCGGCCGGTGCTGCAGCCGGGCAACGGCGTGCGGGTCACCTGGCGGGCGCGGCTCGACGAGCACCTCGGCGTCTATGCGGTCGAGGGCCTGAAGCTGCGCGCGGCGGGCCTGCTCGCGCAGGCGCACGCGGTGTTCGGGGTCACCCATCTGGCGGCGCTCTGCCGGCTCCTGCCGGAGCGCGATCCGCACCGGACCGCGCACGACATGCTGGAGGCGATCCTCGACCACGTGGCCGAGCCGGGCCTGGCGGCCGCGCTCACCGCGCGGTTCGAGCTGCAGTTGCTGGGCGAGCTCGGCTTCGGCCTCGAGCTCGACCAGTGCGCGGCCACGGGCGCGCGCACGGACCTCGTCTATGTCTCGCCGAAGTCGGGCCGGGCGGTCTCGCAGGCGGCGGGCGCGCCGTGGCGGGACCGGCTGCTGCGTCTGCCGTTCTTCCTGCGCGAGGGCGCGAGCGCCGCCTCGCCGGCGCGCGAGGAGATCGCGGATGCGCTCGCGCTCACGGGCTATTTCCTGGCGCACCGGGTGCTCGAGCCGCGCGGCCTGCTGCTGCCGGACGCGCGCGAGCGGTTCATTGCAGCGGCTCTCGGCCTTCCGGCACGGGCGGCCTCGGCCGGCTGACGGGGTCGCAAACGGTTCGGGCCGGCGCCTGCGGCGGCCGGCCCGAGAAGTTCCGCAAGCCGTGTGGGGCGCGTCAGGCGCGGATTACCACCGGCGCCAGCAGCGGCGGCCGGTGGACCAACGGTCGTGGCGGCAGATGATGCGCGGACGGTGATAGCTGCCCCAGCGCCAGTGGCCATGGCGGTGGCGCCAGCTGCGACGGCGGCTGTGCCACTGCACCTGCTCGGCCAGGTTGGCGGCATCGGCCGCCGAGCCGATCGCGGCGCCGTTCACGGGGGCGGCCGACGCGACGGGCGCACCGGCGAGACCGACACCCATGGCGAGCAGCGCTGCAAGGATCAATGCACGCATATCAGTTCTCCTCTTCAACATTGGACTTGGCTCGAAACGACCGGTCGGTCCCCACAGCTCTCCGCACGCGGAAAGCTCCGGACATCGACCGCTTTTCCCACCAGCGTGATCGTCGGGGCCGTGACCTGACGATAGCAAAGCAAGTCTGCATCTCCCACGCTGCCCTGATGTTGAGCTTAATCAAATGAATACGGACAGTTCGTGGCCGACTTGTTCATTTCCGGTTCATCCCGGCGGCGCGGCGCGAAATCCAGGACAATTCGTCGACGATTGCCCGGATCGCCGCGATTCCCTCCGGTCCCAAATGGCGTTAGTGATCCGCCATGGGCAAGCAACTGATTCCCCCCGATCCGGGCGAGATCCACGAGATCGCGCTGCGCGAGGCGCTCGAGGAGCGCTATCTCGCCTACGCGCTCTCCACCATCATGCACCGGGCGCTGCCCGATGCGCGCGACGGCCTCAAGCCGGTGCACCGCCGCATCCTCTACGGCATGCGGCTGTTGCGGCTCGATCCCGGCACCACCTTCAAGAAATCCGCCAAGATCGTCGGCGACGTGATGGGCAACTTCCATCCGCACGGCGACCAGGCGATCTACGACGCGCTGGTGCGGCTCGCGCAGGACTTCGCCTCGCGCTATCCGCTGGTGGACGGGCAGGGCAATTTCGGCAATGTCGACGGCGACAATGCCGCGGCCTACCGCTACACCGAGGCGCGCATGACCGAGGTCGCGCGCCTGCTGCTCGACGGCATCGACGAGGACGCGGTCGACTTCCGCGCGAACTACGACGGTACCTCGGAGGAGCCGGTCGTGCTGCCGGCCGCCTTCCCGAACCTGCTCGCGAACGGCGCGCAGGGCATCGCGGTCGGCATGGCGACCTCGATTCCGCCGCACAACGCGGCGGAGCTGTGCGACGCGGCCCTGCACCTGATCGATCATCCCAACACCAAGAGCCGCAACCTGCTGAAGTTCGTGCCCGGCCCGGACTTCCCGACCGGCGGCGTGGTCGTCGATACGCGCGAGAGCATCGCCGAGGCCTACACGACCGGCCGCGGCGGCTTCCGGGTGCGGGCACGCTGGCACAAGGAGGATCTCGGGCGCGGCCGCTACGTGGTCGTGGTCACCGAGATCCCCTGGCTGGTGCAGAAGTCGCGCCTGGTCGAGCGCATCGCCGAGCTGCTCAACGAGAAGAAGCTGCCGCTGCTCGCCGACGTGCGCGACGAGTCGGCGGAGGACATCCGCCTGGTGCTCGAGCCCCGCGCCGGCACCGTGGAGGCCGAGCTCCTGATGGAGAGCCTGTTCCGGACCACGGAGCTCGAGAGCCGCATCGGCTTCAACATGAACGTGCTGGTCAAAAGCGGGCGCGTCCCGCAGGTGATCGGCCTCGCCGAGGCGCTGCGCGAATGGCTCGACCACCGCCGCGACGTGCTGCTGCGTCGCTCGCGCCATCGGCTGAAGCAGATCGAGCACCGTCTCGAGGTGCTCGGCGGCTACCTGGTCGCCTATCTCAATCTCGACAAGGTGATCAAGATCATCCGCCACGAGGACGAGCCGAAGCCGGTCCTGATCAAGACCTTCCGGCTCTCCGAGGTGCAGGCGGACGCGATCCTCAACATGCGGCTGCGCAACCTCCGGCGGCTCGAGGAGATGGAGATCCGCCTGGAGGACAAGGCGCTGCGCGGCGAGAAGAAAGCGCTCGAGGAGCTGACCGGGTCCGAGAAGCAGCAGTGGAAGGCGGTCGGCGACCAGATCAGGGCCGTGAAGGCGACCTTCGGCCCGAAGACGCCGCTCGGCAAGCGCCGCACCAGCTTCGCCGAGGCGCCCGAGCACGACCTCGCCGCGATCGAGGAGGCCTTGGTCGAGCGCGAGCCGGTCACGGTCGTGGTCTCCGACAAGGGCTGGGTGCGCGCACTGCGCGGCCATGTCGAGGACGTGTCGGGTCTCGCCTTCAAGGCGGACGACCGGCTGCGCTTCGCGTTCTTCGCGGAGACGACCTCGAAGCTCCTGTTCTTCGCGACCAACGGCCGCTTCTACACGCTCGATGCCGCCAAGCTGCCGGGCGGCCGCGGGCACGGCGAGCCGGTGCGGCTGTTCTTCGACCTCGAGCAGGAAGCCGACATCGTCGCGGCCTTGCCGTTCCAGGGCGGCCGCAAGTTCCTGGTGGCGAGCCACGAGGGGCGCGGCTTCGTGGTGGCCGAGGACGAATGCCTGGGGACCACCCGCAAGGGCAAGCAGGTGCTCAACGTCAAGGCGCCGGACGAGGCGCGTGCGCTCGCGCCGGTCGACGGCGAGCAGGTCGCGGCGATCGGCGAGAACCGCAAGATGCTGGTGTTCCCGCTCGAGCAGGTGCCCGAGATGGCGCGCGGGGCCGGCGTGCGTCTGCAGCGCTACAAGGACGGCGGGCTCTCCGACGTGACGACCTTCAAGGGCGCGGACGGCCTCACCTGGCTGGACGCGGCGGGCCGCGCCTTCTCGCTCTCGCTGAAGGAGCTCGCCGACTGGCGCGGCAACCGCGCCGATGCGGGCCGGCTGGCGCCCAAGGGCTTCCCGCGCTCGAACAAGTTCGGGCGGGTAGGAAACAAGCGGCCCTGAGCGCAGCCGCGCCGCCGTCGGTCACACCGCCTGCCGCGACAGGTCAAAGCGCGGGGGCAGGTGCGTGACCAGCTCCTCCTTGGAGACCTTCTTGATCACGTGGAGCTCGTCGTTCTGCACCCGGCTGATGTAGCAGTCGATGATGCCGCTGTGATCCTCCTTGCGCAGGGTCTTGGCGCCCTGGGGGAAGCCGAGCGAGTTCTCCATCTGCAGGCCTTCCAGCGCCTCGATCACCCCCTGGTCGTCCTTCTTGGCCTTCCAGCCGGACGCCTCGATCGCCTTCTTGAGCGCGAAAAGGTTCTCGTAGCTCTGCCAGGAATGGCTCTTGGCGTTGACCCGCTCGGAGCCGACCTCGCGGGCGTGAACGTCGTCGGTGCCGATCAGCTTGACGAACTGGCGATGGAATTCGTCGTCCTTGTACTTCACCATGCGCGGGAAGTTCTCGACGATGTAGACGCCTTCGGCAGCACCCTTGAGGTCGGCGGGCGCGATCGCCTCGATCGTCCCGGACACCGAGTACATCTTCATGGTGCGCTCCAGGCCCATCGACTTGGCCTGGGTGTAGAAGGCCACCGACAGCGCGCCGAAGAACACCGAGAACAGCACCTCGGTGTCCTGCGGGATCTTGGCCAGATAGGGGATCAGGTCCTTGGCGTCGAGCGGCACGAAGATCGGGTCGTTGACCTTGCCGCCGAGCTTCTCGATGATCGCCTTGTGCTCCTTGAAGTGGCTGTGGCCCCAGGCGTAGTCGGGCGAGATGATGGTCCAACGCTTGCCGAGGTTCTGGTAGGCCCAGGGCGCGCCGGCGGCGGCGAGCCCGTAGGTGTCGGTACCAGTGCGGAAGCTGTAGCGCGTGCCCTTCTCGCCGGTGGCTTCCGTCGCCTCGCCGGTCGAAAAGTAGACCGTCTTCAGCTCGGTCGCGACCGGGATCGAGGCCAGCATGATGCCCGAGTGGACCGAGCCGGTGACGAAGGCCGCGCCATTGCGCTGGATCAGGGAGCGCAGCTTGCGGGCGCCGGCGGCGGGGTTGGATTCGGTGTCCTCGGTGACCAGCTCGAGCTTGCGCCCCGCGATGCCCCCGCCCTCGTTGATCACCTTGGCGGCGGCCAGCGCGCATTTGTTGTGCCAGTATCCCCAGGAGGCGAAGCCGCCGGTCAGCTCGCAGTGATGGCCGATGACGATCGGGCCGCCCGCCTGGGCGAACGCCGACATGTCGCGCGCGAGCGCCACATAGGCCGCGCCTCCGGCGAGCGCGGTGCCCAGGAAGCTGCGGCGGTCGATCCGCGTGCGGTTTCGCGCATGCTCGAGCTTGCTCATTGCCTTGCTCCTTTGAGGTCCTTGAGGGACACGCCGAGATAGCGGTGGACGATGTCGGGGTCGGCCTGCAGGGACTCCGGTGTCCCTTCGTGCACGATCTGGCCGCGCTCCATGAGATAGATTCGCTTGGCGAGGCGGAGCGCGGTGCGCAGGTTCTGCTCCACCAGCAGCACCGAGATTCCCTGCCGGGCGATGCCGGCGATCTCGTGCCGGATCTGCGCGACCAGCTTGGGCATGATCCCCTCGGTCGGCTCGTCCAGGATGATCAGCTTCGGCCGCATCACCAGGCAACGCGCGATCGCGAGCATCTGCTGTTCGCCGCCCGACAGCGTGCCGGCGCGCTGACGCAGCCGCTCGCGGATCCGCGGGAAGCGCCGGTAGATCTCCTCGCGCGCCTGCGGGTCGGCCTTGGCCGGCGCCCCGAGCAGGAGGTTCTCCTCCACGGTGAGGAGCGGAAAGATGCCGCGGCCCTGCGGGACGTAGCCGACGCCCATGGCGGCGAGCCGGTGCGTCGGGACGCGGTCGAGCGGCGTCCCGTCGTAGACGACCGAGCCGCCCGTGCGGCGCAGCAGACCAAGGATCGCGCGCAGGGTCGAGGTCTTACCGACGCCGTTGCGGCCGAGAAGCGCGACCGTGTCGGCTTCCCGGACCGTCAGGTCGACGCCCCGGAGCACCGGGACCTTGCCGATCTCTGCCGTGAGACCGCTCACGCTCAGCATCTCAGTCGTCCTCGGGAGAGCCGAGATAGGCTTCCTGCACCTTGGGGTGGGCGGCGATCTCGGACGCGGCGCCGGTCGCCAGGATGGCGCCCTGGGCCATCACCATGATGAAGTCCGCGATGTCGAACACGACCTCCATGTCGTGCTCGATCAGGATCACGTCGACGCGCCGCGAAATCTCGCGGATCTTGTCGACGGTGCGCTCCGTCTCCTGCGGGCCCATGCCGCAGACCGGCTCGTCGAGGAGGAGCAGCCGCGGCTCGGCGGCAAGCGCCAGCGCCAACTCGAGGAGGGCGACGTCGCCGTAGGAGAGGGTGGAGGCGAGGCGGTGCCGGTGCGCGGACAGCCCGACCTCGTCGATCAGCGCGTCGGCGCGCGCCGCCGCCGCGCGGAACGACGACACCGGGCGGAGCGGCGCCATCACGCGCTCGTGGACGAGCACGGCGCAGCGCACGTTATCGGTCACGGTCAGACCGCCGAACACGCTCTTGATCTGCAGGGTGCGCGAGATGCCCCGGCGCACGACCTCGTGTGGCGCGAGGCCGAGGATGTCGCTGTCCCGGAAGCGCATGCGGCCCGCATCGGCAGGGATCTCGCCGCTGATAAGGTTGAACAGCGTGGTCTTGCCGGCGCCGTTCGGGCCGATGATGGCGTTGAGCCTGCGGCTCGCGAAGTCGATCGTCACGCCGTCGACCGCGACGAGGCCGCCGAAGCGCTTGGAGACGCCGGAAAGGCTGAGCGCGACGCCGGCGTCGGACATCAGCTCTCCTCCGGTATCGCGGCGCGGCGCGGCTCCTCGGCGCCGCGGTCGAGGAGGCCGGCGACGAGGCCGTTCCACGCGCCGGCGAGGCCGCGCGGCGCGAACATCACGACCAGGATGGTGATCGCGCCCACTGCGAGCAGGTAATGCTCCCAGACGGTCGAGACGAGCTCGCGGAACACGATCAGGAGCCCGGTGCCGAACAGTGGCCCCAGGATCGTGCCGGAGCCGCCGATGATCGCCCAGACCACGGCCTCGCCCGACACGTGGTAGAACATGTACGAGGCCGAGGCGTAGCGCCCGAAGAAGGCGAACAGGGCGCCGGATGCGCCGGCGAGCGCGCCCGCCAGCACGAAGGCGATCAGCCGCGTCGCATAGACGTTGATCCCGACCAGAGCGGCGCGACGGTCGTTCTCGCGCACCGCCTTGAAGCGCAGCCCGAGCGGGCTGCTCACAACCAGCGCGGTGGCCGCGAAGCAGGCGCTGACGATGGCGAGGATGACGTAGTACTGGACCGTCGCGTCGCCGAGAGAAAGCGTGTGGCCACCGAGCGCGAAGACCGACGGCGGGCTGAACGAGATCCCGTCATCGCCGCCAGTGAGCCATTTCATGCTCATGGCCGCGAAATAGAAGATCAGCGAGAACACCACCGTGATGATCGCGAAATAGTGCCAGGTGAGGCGGACGGCCATCACCCCGGTGACCAGCGCCATGGCGCTGGCGGCAAGGACGCCCGTGGCGAGCGCCGGCCAGAAGCCGAAGCCCCAGGCCTCGATCGAGAGCGCGACCCCGTACATGCCGAAGCCGAAGAAGAGCGCTTGGCCGAAGGAGAGCAGGCCGACGAACCCGAACAGCAGATTCGCGCTCGCCGCCAGCAGGGACCAGATCAGGATCTCGGCGACGATGTTGACCCAGAAGGTGGCCCCGAGCGCGGGCAGGGCCCAGGGAACCGCGACCAGGGCGACGAGCAGGATCGCGAGGGCGGCGGCGCGGACGCGGGCAACGGTCATCGCGTCGCCCCGGCGAACAGGCCGTGCGGGCGCACCAGCAGCACGGCGCACATGAAGCCGAGGGACAGGATACGGGCGGAGGTGGGCTCCAGCACGCTGGTCATCAGCCCCTCGAGGACCGCCAGCATAATGGCCGCCGCCACCGTGCCCTGCAGGTTGCCGAGGCCGCCGATGATCACGGCCATGAAGCAGAACGGCAGGATGTCGACGCCGGTGCGGAACTCCACCGTCGTGATCGGCGCCGCGATGACGCCGCCGAGCAGGGCCATGGCGGTGCCGAGCGCGAAGGTGAAGGCGCAGACCCGGGTCACCGGCACGCCGAGGGCGGTGGCGGTCTCCGGGTCGTGCCGCGCGGCGCGGATCCAGGTGCCGAGCCGGGTGCGGTTCAGAAACAGGAAGAAGACGATCAGGCAGACCGCCGCGAACGCCGCCGCCGCGATCCGGTAGATTTCGTAGTCGATGCCGAACACCGGCACCGTTCCCTCGATCGGCGCCGCCATGCGGCGCGGCTGCGGGCCGTAGGTCGCGCGCACCATCTCCTGAACGATGATCGAGAGACCGAAGGTGGTGACGATCGTCAGCGACGCCTGGCGCAGGGTTGGGCGGATCACCAAGCGCTCGATCACGGCGCCGAGGAGCAGCCCGACGATCGGCACGACCAGCAGGGCAAGCCAGAACGAACCGGTGCCGACCGCGACGACCAGGCCGCCGACGGTGCCGAGCATGAAGAAGTCGCCGTGAGCGACGTTGATGATGTCGAGCAGGCCGAAAATGATGGAAAGGCCGAGCGCGATGAGGGCGATGATCAGCCCCCACACCAGCCCATTCACAGCAAGCGCGAAGACATATTCGCTCACGAGGCGCCCGTCGTTTCGCCCGGCATGGCAATGAAGCAATCTTGCGGAGCTTCAATTTGACTGTCAAGTCGGCACGACGCGACAAACAGCAAAAATTGATTATGCCGATTTCAAAGGCAGTTGTGGCAAAAAACTTCGTCGCCACAAGCAGACTGTGGACGCGGATCGACACCCTGTGGTAGCGTGCGGCGCGCGGCTGCTCCCATGCCCCGACGCGCAACCCTCGACGGACGCCATGAGCATCGGACAGGTCCTGGTCCAGATCGGTCTGCAGGAGACGGAGGCCAGGTTCTACCTCGCGGCCCTGGAACTGGGGCAGGCATCGGTGCGCGACATCGCGGCCAAGGCCGGCATCACCCGGACCAACGCCTACGACGTGTTCGCGCGGTTGCTCGAGCTCGGCCTGGTGACGCAGGTCGGGGGCGCCGCGAGCAAGACCATGATGGTGGGGGCGGAGCCTCCCGACCAGCTGGTCGAGCTGTTCGAGGCGCGCCGGCGCCGGCTCGACGCGCTGCTGCCGGAGCTGCGCTCGCTCCACAACCGCGCCAGCGGCAAGCCGCGCGTGCGCTTCTACCAGGGCCTCGAGGGCATCAAGCTGGTGCTCAACGACACGCTGACGGTCCGCGACAAGCGGCTGCTCGGCATCCTGTCGATGCGCGACCTCTTCGTCGTGCCCGGCCGCACCTGGATGAACGACTTCGTGCGCCGCCGCATCGAGGCCGGCGTCTTCATGCGCGTGATCCGCTCGCCCGTGAAGGACATCGCCAACGTATGGCCGCCGAGCGCCGAGGACCTGCGCGACGTGCGTTTCGCGTCGGCGGACTTCGTGTTCACGATGACGAGCTACATCTACAACAACAAGGTTGCGATCATCTCGTCGCAGCAGGAGAACTTCGCCATGACGATCGAGAGCGAGGAATTCGCGCTCATGCAGCGCAACCTGTTCGAGGCGCTGTGGGCCTCGTGTCGGGCGCCGCGCGGCCGGCGCAGCGAAAAAGGGCCGTCCGCCGTCGCGGCGGCCGAAGCCTGAGCCCCCCGAAACCGGAGCCGGACGTGTCGATCAGCTATCCTTCCTTCAAGGCGGCCGCGTGCCACGCGGCACCGGTCTTCCTCGACAGTGCACGAACCATCGACAAGACGCTCGATCTGATCGAGGAGGCCGCAAGCCACGGGGCCGCGCTGATCGCGTTCCCCGAGAGCTTCGTGCCCGCCTTCCCGATCTGGGCGGCGCTGCGTGCGCCGATCGTCAATCACGACTTCTTCCGCGCCCTTGCGCGCGAGGCGCTGCGCGTCGACGGGCCGGAGATCGGCCGCGTGCGCGCCGGGGCGCGCCGGCACGGGGTGCACGTCTCGCTCGGCTTCACGGAGGGGACGGAAGCGAGCGTCGGCTGCCTGTGGAATTCGAATGTCCTGATCGGCCCCGATGGGGCGGTCCTGAACCTCCATCGCAAGCTGGTGCCGACCTTCTACGAGAAGCTGATCTGGGCCAACGGCGACGCGCGCGGCCTGCGCGTGGTGCAGACCGGCATCGGCCGGATCGGCATGCTGATCTGCGGCGAGAACACCAACCCTCTCGCCCGCTTCGCGCTCATGGCGGAAGGCGAGCAGGTGCACATCTCGACCTACCCGCCGTGCTGGCCGACGCGGCCGCCGGCCGAGAGCGGGGCCTACGACCTGCGCCGCGCGATCGAGATCCGCGCCGGGGCGCATGCGTTCGAGGCCAAGGCCTTCAACATCGTGTCCTCCGCCTTCGCGGACCGGACGCTGAAGGACGCGATCGGGGCGGTCGACAAAGATGCGCTGGACGTCGTCGACCGCTCGCCGCGCAGCGTCTCGATGATTCTCGATCCGGCCGGCGAGCCGATCGGGGCGCCGCTGTCGGACCAGGAGGGTATCGTCTACGCCGAGATCGACACCTCGCTCTCGGTCGAGCCGAAGCAGTTCCACGACGTGGTGGGCTACTACAACCGGTTCGACGTGTTCGACCTGCGCGTCGACCGCTCGCAGCGGGACCCGGCGCGGTTCGCGGAGGGTGTCGAGGAGCCTCCGGGCGCGGAGGCCCACGAACAGCCGGCAGTGGTCTCGTTCCGCGAGACCGCGGCGGCCAGGCAGGAGCGCTGAGGGGATCGGCCGGACCAAGGTTCAAAGAGGGCTCCATGACCGAGACACAGATCGGCCTGCTGGTCTTTCCGCGGATGACGCAACTCGACATGACGGGACCGTTCGAGGTGTTCGCCCGCATTCCCGATGCCAAGGTCCATCTGGTCTGGAAAAGGCCGGAGCCGGTCGTGAGCGACGTCGGCCTCACCCTGGTCCCGACTACGACCTGCGCGGACTGCCCGCCGCTCGACGTGATCTGCATTCCCGGAGGGCCCGGCCAGATCGACCTGATGGAGGACCCCGAGATCATCGATTTCGTGCGGCGCCAGGGCGAGCGGGCGCGCTACGTGACGTCGGTGTGCACGGGGGCGCTGGTGCTCGGTGCAGCGGGGCTGCTGCGCGGCTACAAGGCGGCAACCCACTGGGCGTCGATGGACAATCTCGAGCATTTCGGCGCCACGCCGACGAAGGTTCGCGTCTGCGTGGACAGGAACCGGATCACGGGCGGCGGCGTGACGGCCGGAATCGATTTCGGCCTGGTGGTGGCACGGGAGCTCGCGGGGCAGGAGGCCGCCGAGAAGATCCAGCTCTACATGGAGTACGATCCCGCGCCGCCCTTTCGGTCGGGCGCTCCCGACACGGCGCCGCCCGCCGTGGTCGCAGCCTTCCGCGCGATGGCCGCGCCGATGCTGGCGCGGCGCAAGGAGGTCACGGCGCGGGTGGCCGAACAGCTGAAGAGCTCGTCGGCGCGCGCCTGACGGCGCGCGTCACACCGTCGTGGCATCGCCGGCAGCGAGCAGGGCCGGGTCGACGCGGATCCGCGCGGTGAGCAGGAAGTAGGAGAGCGACTTGCCGTGGCCGTCGTGGCCGAGGCTGGCGTTGACGCCGCCTTGCAGCACGTCGTCGAGCACGAAATTGAAGGCGGAGAGCTTCGGCAGGTCGTAGCGCACGACCTTTCCCGGATTGCGCGGGGCGAACAGCCGCGCGACGCGCGCTGCCGTGAGCTCGGCGGCGAGCACCGGATAGTACGCGGGAGCGCGGCAGACCACCGCGATGTTGAGCCGGTTGCCCTTGTCGCCGGTGCGGGCATAAGCGAGCCGATAGAGCTCGACCTCGACGCCGCGGTTCACGGCGCGTCTCCCACGAACCAGACGCGCGGCGCGACCCGCTCGCGCTCGATCAGGCAGGAGGCGCTGGCGAGCCGCGGCGTGAGGTGCCGGCGCACGCCGGCCCCGCCGGCGGGGCCCGCACAGTAAAGCGCCTCGACCTCGTTCAGCATCAGTTCCACGCGCGCGCGGTCCCGGTCCTGGGCGGCGACGCGCAGGCGCACCTCGGGCGGATCGGCTTCCGCCGCGGCCGCGAGGTTGCCGAAGACGCTGTCGACGCCGATCAGGTCGATGCGCAGCGCGAGCTCCGGCGCCCGCTTGCGCAGACGCTCGGCGACCGTCTCGCCGGCGAGGCGCGCGCGCGCGCGCGCGTTCGGGCCCGCATAGGAGATCTCGGCCTCGCCGAGGAGGCCGCTTTCCAGGAACACGGTCGCTTTCAGGGTGGCGGGGCGCGGCTTGCCGGCGGCGCCCGCGACGCGGACGCGGTCCGGTCCGTCGGCCGCGAGCCCGACGCCGGTGACGTCGAGCACCACGTCGGGGGTCACATAGGCGGCGGGGTCGTGGACCTCGTAGAGGATCTGCTCGGTGACGGTGCGGCGGTCGACCAGGCCGCCGGTGCCGGCCGGCTTGGTCACCACCATCGCGCCGCTCGCCGCGATCTCGACGATCGGATAGCCGACCTCGTCGAAGCCGGGCACGTCCTTCACGTCGGGGTCGGCGAAATAGCCGCCCGTGACCTGGGCACCGCATTCGAGAAGATGGCCCGCGAGCGTGCCGTCGGCGAGCCGCGCCCAGTCGTTCCAGGCCCAGCCATGGGCATGCACCAGGGGGCCGAGCGCCAGCGAGGGATCGGCGACGCGTCCCGTCACCACGATGTCGGCGCCGGCGTCGAGCGCCCGCGCGATCCCCTCCGCGCCGAGATAGACATTGGCGGCGACGATCTCGCCCGGGCCGGCCAGCAGCGCGCCCCCGGTCTCGCGGGCGGCGAGCTCCTCGCGCGCGATGCTCGCCGTGAGGTCGTCGCCCTCGACCACGGCGATGCGCGCGGCCGGAAAGCCGGCGGCCTGCGCCCATTCGGCGATGCGCCGCGCCGCGCCCGCCGGATTGGCGCCGCCGAAATTCCCGACGATGCGGATGCCGGCCGAGAGAGCGGGGCCGAGCGCGACCGGCAGCATGCGCGCGAGCGCCGGGCTGTAGCCGCGCGTGGAATCGTGCCGCTTCTCGAGCTGGCACAGCGCCAGCGTGCGCTCGGCGAGCGTCTCGAACATCAGGAAGCGCGGCCCGCCGTGGCGCGCGAGCTCGGCGATGATCGGCAGCGAGGCGTCGGCGCGGTCGCCCGCGAAGCCGGCCGCGCAGCCGATCCTGACCAAGGTATCCATCTTCTCAGCCTAGGACATTTTCGCCGAGAAGCGCACCGGTCGGCGCGACAGCGGGGCCGACGCCGCCGTTCGCGCGAATCGGCCTCGGGGGACCACCGCCGATGTCGCCGACGCCGCAAAGGGTCCGTGGACGATGCCGGCGCACGTGCGGTGCGACCTGACCGCCAGTTGAAATTCTCGGTCGCGCGCCTTGATCCAGGTTAAAAATCCAAGCGATTCAACTACGTACAACTACGCAAATGCCTTAAGGTTAACGCCTCATTTACGGGCATAAAGCCAAATGACCGCTACTCACTTGGTTCACATCGGGGGCTGGAATGCGTGCGCTTTCAATTCTCAGACTGCGTATCGGCGGGCGGTTGGCGGCGGGCTTCGTCGCTCTCTGCCTCGTCCTGGCGGCTGCCGTCGGCTATACGGTGTTCACGGTCGGCGGCGTGTCGGCGATCGTGGAGCGGATGGTGATGCTGCGCACGCCGGTCGCGCTCGGCAGCACCGAGATGGTCGGCAACCTCTACTCGACGCTCGCGACCCTGCGCGGCTACCTCTTGACCGGCAATCCGCAGGGCAAGGCGGATCGCGCGGCCATGTGGCGGGAGCTCGACGCCACCGCGGCCGAGTTCGACAAGATGGCCGAGCGCTTCACCAATCCCGAGAACAAGCGCAAGTGGGCCGAGGCCAAGGCGCTGCTCGCGGAATTCCGCGGCGCGCAGGAGCGGGCCGAATCGATTGCCTTCACGCCGGACGCCTATCCGGCGACCAAGCTGCTGACCACCGAGGCCGCGCCGCGCGCCGACGCCATGTTCGGCGCGCTCAGCCGGATGATCGACGAGGAGGAGCGGCTCGAGGCCACGCCCGAGCGCAAGCGCATGTTCAAGGCCATGGCCGACGCGCGCGGCAACCTGGCGGCCGCAACCGCGCAGCTGCGCATGTTCCTGCTCACCGGCGACGCCGCCAACAAGGAGCAGTTCGCCCGGCTCTGGGGCAATTTCGAAGCCGCGTTCAAGATCCTCGAGGCGGGGCGCGGGACGCTGTCGTCGGCGCAGAAGGCGAGCTTCGAGAGCCTGTTGAAGGCGCACGGCGAGTTCGCGCCGATGCCGGCGCGGATGTTCACGATCCGCGAGTCCGCGCAGTGGAACGCACCGGTGCACATCCTGGTCAGCGAGGCGGCGCCGCGCGCGCTGAAGCTTCTCGACCTGCTCGACGGGCCGAAGCAGTCCGACGGCACGCGCATGGGCGGCATCAAGACCAACCAGAAGGCGATGCTGACCCAGGAGGCCGGCGAGGTGCGCGCGGGGATCTCGTTCCTCACCATGGTGCAGTGGATCCTGCTGGTCGCGGGCCTCGCGGCCGCCGCGGTCATCGCCTTCCTGACCTCGCGCTCGATCGTGCCGCCGATCCGGGAGATGACCGGCGCCATGAACAAGCTCGCCGGAGGCGA
>PQAH01000255.1 GCA_003105195.1 Bradyrhizobiaceae bacterium | reverse complement strand
TGTACTCGTGGATGAAGCTGACCCATTCGAGCGCCAGAAAGGCCGCGAGCGCCAGAAGGCCGGCCGCGACCTGCCGGGCGAGATCGCGCGGCACGGGCCGGAGCAGGGAGCCCGGGTCGAGCCCGGGCGCGGGCAGCGCGTCCTTGGTGCGGTCGAGCGACATCGCGATCGCCTGGCCCGGCGGACCCGGAGCCGTGGGAAGGAGCCCTCCGGCGCAAGGCGCCGGATGGCGATGATGCGATCGATCGTAGTCAGAAGAGGCCGGCGTTCAAAGGCCCCGGGCCGGAGCCCGAGGCCGACGGCGTCAGTTCGTCAACAGCACCTTGCCGCCGTAAGGGCCGACCCCCTGCGGCACCGGGACGTCGGTGCCCTGATAGTCGGTGTTGAGATAGAGGTTCGGGCCGTCATAGAGATCGAGCTGCTGGACGACCAGCACCGTATAGGCGGACCTGTCGGCCACAGGCCTGTCGGCGTCGATGATCAGACGGGCCTTCGGCATGTAGATGGTGCCGAGAAGCATGCGCGCATTGTCGCTCTGGATCACGTGCTCGCGCGCCGAGGCGCCCAGCTTCGGCCACTTCTTCTTCCGGTCCGGCGCCGCGACACCGGTCGGATCGTCGTAGATCAGGATGCCGGCGAGAGGCCCGGTGGTCGGCGCCTTGAGGCTGATCAGGGTGGCGAAGTCGAAGGTCAGGTTGGCGCCGGGGCCCTTCATGACGATGGTCACGCCGTCGCCGCGCAGGCTGGCGAGGCGCTCGACGATCAGCGGGCCGTCCTTGAACACATAGGTGCCGGGGCTCATGGTGACCTGGGCCGCGTTCGTGATCTTGAGCCCGCCGCAATAGACGCCGGGCTGGATCGTCGCGAAGGTGAACTCCAGCACCCTGTTCGTGTGGTTGCAGGCGAAGTCGGTCGGTGCCTGGCGCGCCGCGAGCGGATCCGACATCGGCGGACAGTCGGTCATCGGGTCGGGCGCGAAGTTCGTGTTGCGCGTGTTCAGCCGGCCGCCCGCCGAGCAGATGAAGCCCGCCTTCAGGACGGCGTCGTCGAGCGAGACGATGCCCTGCGGATGGGCCGAATTGGAGTTGACGATGCAGTTCGGCGCGGTCATCCGGGCATTGGCCTGCAGCGTGACGGCTCCCCGCGCCTTGGGCTCGAGCGCGAGCAGGCAGAGCGGCAGGCCGCCGGTCATCTTGGCGGTGGCGTTGACGCTCACATGCATGGTGTCGCTGAGCAGCACCCGGGCCAGCGTCAGCTCGATCTCCTTCTCGAGCCGGACCCCGATCTTCAGGTTGGGCGCGTCGACATCGATCGTCACCGCGACGCCGTCGATCTGGCTGACGACATAGTTCCGGGCGATCTCCGAGATCTTCGGGGCGTTCGACTGGGCCATCTGGAACTCGCGCGCCGCCGAGACGGCGGCGGCGTCGGCGACGGCCTGCATCCGGGCGCGCATGTTCAGCGCCGAGGCATAGTCGATGCCGACGCCGACGGCGCCGAACAGGACCGGGGCCGTCACCGCGAACGCCATGGCGGTGTTGCCGGCGCGGTCGCGAAGGAAGCGTCGCAGCAGATCGCGGCCGCGGAGGGGAATGTCAGGCGGCATCGGCACCCTCATCGACATAGGGCGCACGCGCGGCATCCGGCGACGGGGCGCGCATGGCATGGCGGACGGATCGGCACTGGCTCAAGGCGGCGCGCGCAAGGGTCTCGATCCGGTCGATGTCGCCGGCGAGGGAGGCCGACATGCCGGCGGCGGCGCGCATTCCACGCGCCTGGTCGACGATGCCGTTCAGGAGAGCCTCGTGCTCCTCGGCCGCGGCGTCGAAGGATGACGCCGCGTCCCCGGACCCGGACAGGTCGTTCGCACGCCGCAGCTCCTGCTCGATCCGGCTGGAGCGCATCACATAGCGGATGTGGTAGCTCAGCAGCCGCCAGTTGACCGGCTTGGGAACGAACGAGTTGGCGCCGAGATCGTAGGCGCGATCGACCGAGCCGATGTCCTCATGGCCGGTCAGCATCATGACCGGCAGGTGGCGCAGCTTCGGCTCGGCCCGGATCTTCTCCAGGAGGACGAAGCCGTCGAAGGGCGGCATCTCGATGTCGAGCAGCGCGATGTCGAAATCGCCCGCCTCCAGCATCTCGAACGCCGCGGCGCCATCCGGCGCCGTCTCGATGGTGACGGCGGGCGACGAGAGATGGACGCTCGCGAACTCGCGCAGGATCGGATCATCGTCGGCGACGAGCACGCGCGTGGCCTCGTCGATGACGTAAACCCAAGGTTTCTGTCGGATCTCGGTAAGGGCCATGATGGGTCTCCTTCAACGGTCTTACCGGGAACCTTCTAAATAGCGGTTTTAATTCACGGTTATTTATTGGTTTTGCCTTTAGGTTTTCGTTCACGAATTGCTTTTTCCGGGATGCGGAATCATGTCCGCGCGACCTTCCCTGCAGCGCAGGCTCGTGGTGCTGGTCTTGACGGCTGTCGGAGCCGCCATGGCGGTCTCGATGACGATCGCGCTGTGGCAGCAAGCCAACAATTACAGCGTGATGCGGCGCCAGGCCCTGGTCGCGACCGCACAGATCTTCGCAGCGGCCGTGGGCCCGGCGGTGGCCGCGGGCCGGCAGGAAGGCGCATGGCTGGCGCTGCGGGCGATCGGCCGGGTGCCGGATATCCACTACGCAGAAGTGCGTAGCGCGGATGGCCGAACCCTGGCGGCGTTCGGCGGGGCGGCGCGGCTCGCGAGCGACCTCTCGCTCACCGGGAGCGAGGAGCCGTCGCTCCACCGGCTGCTCACGACGGGCACCATCGAGGTGTCGGTGCCGGTGCTGAACGGCGGCACGCCGGTCGGACGGTTCCTGCTGGTCGGCGGAATCTCCGACCTGCGCGCCAAGCTGATGACGACCGCAGCATTCACCGCGATCGGCGGCGCGCTCGCGCTGGTGGTCGGGTTCGCGGTCGCCTGGCGCCTGCAGCGGCGCGTCACCACGCCGTTGCGCGCCCTGCTGCAGGCGATGGGCCGCGTGCGGCAGGAGCACGACTATACGGTCGCGGTCGCGGAGGCGTCGGACCGGGAGATCGGCGAACTGGTCGAGGGCTTCAACCGCATGCTCGGCGACGTGCGCGAGCGGGACCGGCGGCTCGAGGCGCATCGGCAGAACCTCGAGCACGAGGTCGCGGCGCGGACCTTCGAGCTGCGGGACGCGCGCGACGCCGCCGAGACCGCGAACCGGGCGAAGTCGGAATTCCTCGCCACCATGAGCCACGAGATCCGGACGCCGATGAACGGCATCCTGGTGATGGCCGAGCTCTTGAGCCAAAGCGAGCTGCCGCGGCGCCAGCAGCGTTTCGCCGAGGTGATCGCACGGTCGGGCCAGAGCCTGCTCGCCATCATCAACGACATTCTCGACTTCTCGAAGATCGAGGCCGGCAAGCTCGAGCTGGAGCGCGTGCCGGTGGACCTGAACGCCCTGGTCGAGAACGTCACCAGCCTGTTCTCCGAGCGGGCGCGCAGCAAGAGCATCGACCTCGCGGGGCTGGTCGACCCGAGCGTTCCGCGCAGCATCCTCGCGGATCCGGTGCGGCTCGGGCAGATCGTCAGCAACCTGGCGAACAACGCGCTCAAGTTCACCGAGAGCGGCTTCGTCAAGATCGCGGTCACGAAGGCCGCCGAGCGCATCGAGATCGCGGTCACGGACAGCGGCATCGGCATTGCGCAGGACAAGCTCGCGACCATCTTCGACGCCTTCTCGCAGGCGGACCAGTCGACCACGCGGCAGTTCGGCGGCACCGGCCTCGGGCTCGCGATCTGCCGGCGGCTCGTGGAAGCCATGGACGGCGAGATCTCGGTGACGAGCCGGCCGAGGGACGGCGCGACCTTCACGGTGAGCATTCCGGCGGGCGCGCACGAGCGCGCGCCCTGGCCGCAATTGCGGCTCGGGCCCGGCGCGCTCGCCTTCTGCGTGCTCGACGTGGCGGGGTCCGCCACGGAAGCCGCGCTGGCACGCTACTTCGCGGCCTCGGGCTATGCGATCGTCCGCCGCGACGAACGGCTCGACATGGACCATTGCCGCGAAGCCGCGGCGATCTGCGTGGATGCCGAGCGCCTCGCGACCTATTCGTTCCCGGCCGGCGAGCGGCGGCCGCGGATCCTCGCCGTGCAGTCGCTCGGCGATGCGTCGGCCGAGGAGCTGGTCGCGAGCGGCCGCGCGGACGCGGTCCTGACGCGGCCGGTGCTGCGCTCGGACATCGAGGAGCTGCTGCAGCGGCTCGTCGACGGGGAGAGCGTGCTGCAGCCCTCGGCCTCGACGGCCCAGGGGCGCGCGCCGGCGGCGTTCCATCCCTTCAGCGCGCTGGTCGCCGACGACAACGCGGTCAATCGCGAGGTCGCCGTGGAGGCGCTGTCGCAGCTCGGCGGCACGGTGGCGACGGCCGAGAACGGCGTCGAGGCCGTCGCGGCGCTGGCCGAGGCGCGTTACGACATCGTGTTCATGGACGGCAGCATGCCCGAGATGGACGGCTTCGAGGCGACGCGCCGGATCCGCGAGACGGAGGCCGCCCGAGGCGCGCCGCGCAGCGTCATCGTGGCGCTGACCGCGCATGTGGTCGGCAGCGCGGCCGACGCATGGCGCAGCGCCGGCATGGACGACGTGCTGTACAAGCCGTTCACCATGGAGAAGCTCGCGCGCACGATCGCCAAGCACGTGCCGCGGCTCCTCCGCGACGCGACCGCCGCGGCCGCCGCGGAGGAGACCGCCCCGCCGGCGCCGCGGCCCGATGGCCCGCCCCTGCTGGATCCCGCGATCCTGCGGCAGCTCGCGGACCTGCAGGCGAACGGCAAGGGCGATTTCGTGCAGAAGGTCTTCGGCCTCTATCTCGAGCACGGCCCGGCCGCGACGGCACGGATCGGGGACGCGGCCAGGCGCGGCGACCTGGAGGAATGCGCACGCGCCGCGCACGCGCTCAAGTCGATGAGCTACAATATCGGCGCGCGACGCGCGGCGGACCATGCCGGCGCGATCGAGAAGCTCGCGCGGATCGACGGCGCGCTGCCGGGCGAGACGATCCTGCAGGCCCTGTCCGACGCGATGGCGGCGACCCTGACGGCGCTCGCGAACGCGCGCGGGCCGACGGCGTCCCCGGCCGCGACCCCGGCCGACGACATGCAGCAGGCGCTGGCGCATGCGATCGAGCGCAACGAGCTGTCCCTGCTCTATCAGCCGATCGTCGATCGCGCGGGCGCCAGGACCTGTGGCGTGGAGGCGCTGCTGCGCTGGCAGCCGGCGGGCGCGGAGCCGATCTCGCCGGCGGTGTTCGTGCCCCTGGCCGAGCGGACCGGCCTGATCAACCCGATCGGCGATTGGGTGATGCGGCGCGCCTGCACCGACGCGGCGGCCTGGCCGGGGCTGACGCTGGCCGTCAACGTGTCGCCGATCCAGTTCGCGCAGCCGGATCTCGCGGAGCGGTTCGAGCGGATCGTCGCGGACTGCGGCTTCGCGTGGCGGCGCCTGGAGCTCGAGATCACGGAGACGGCCCTGCTCGAGGCCGAGGACGCCGTGATGCGGGTGATGGAGCGGCTGGGCGGACTCGGCGCCAATTTCGCGCTCGACGACTTCGGCACCGGCTACTCGAGCCTGAACTACCTGCGGCGCTTCCCGTTCGGGAAGATCAAGATCGACCGGGCCTTCATCAGCAATATCGGGATGACGGTCGATGCCACCATCGTCCACGCGGTGGTCAGCATCGGCCGGGCGCTCGGGCTGAAGGTGGTGGCGGAAGGGGTCGAGGAGGCGGACCAGCAGCGGTTCCTCAACGCGGCCGGCGTCCATTTCATGCAAGGGTACCGGTTCGCACGGCCGCTCACGGCCGACGCGGTGACCGAGAGGCTGCGGAACGAGCGCAAGGTTCCGCTCCCGGGGGCCCTCACCGGGCCCTGAGACCGGGCGGCCCCGTGTGCCGAAAAATTTCGTCGCCTTCGACGGAACCAATTGCCGGCCGAAGCGTTGTTTTATGTTTTGCATGGGGCTCTTCGTTTAGCCAAGTATAGATCAAGCAACGATGTGACATCGACATCGTCCTGTGATCTATTCGGGCGAGCAGGGGCAAGTAAACTCTTGCATGTTGCTGGCGAGTCGACACGATCGCCCCGGCGCTTGCACGCGACGACGCCGACCCGCCCGGCCCCTCGTGCCGGCGCGCGGCGCCGCAGCTTGTGACACCGGCGGACCGTCGCGGACGCGCCAGAGGATCCGGAGGGAGTGATGCAGCCGAACAGCACGCCGATGACCGAGGGTTCGCCCGCCGGTCCCGCGAACGGGAGCCCGGGCGATGCCGTGCTCGCCAATGGCGGCGGTCACTCCGAAGCCGAGCTGCGCGACCTGCTGCACGCCCTGCAGGCCATGCGGGTCGGCGACTTCTCGGTGCGGATGGCGAGCGACCGGGACGGGATCCACGGCAAGATCGCGGACGTGTTCAACGAGATCGTCGCCGCGAACCAGCGCATGGCCCAGCAGCTGGAGCGCGTCGGACAGCTGGTCGGCCGCGAGGGCAAGACGCGGCACCGGGTGAGGTTCGGCGTCACCAGCGGCGCCTGGGGCGAGATGGAGACCTCGGTCAACACGCTGGTCGACGACCTGCTCTGGCCGACGACGGAGGTCACGCGTGCGATCGCCGCGGTCGCCCAGGGCAACCTGCTGCAGACCGTGCGGCTCGACGTCGACGGCCGGCCGCTGCAGGGCGAGTTCCTGCAGTCCGCCAACATCGTCAACACCATGATCAAGCAGCTCAACGTGTTCACCTCCGAGGTGACGCGCGTCGCCCGCGAGGTCGGCACCGAGGGCAAGCTCGGCGGCCAGGCCCAGGTGCGCGAGGTGACGGGCGTCTGGAAGGACCTCACCGAGAGCGTGAACTCGATGGCGAGCAACCTGACGGCTCAGGTGCGCAACATCGCCGAGGTGACGATCGCGGTCGCCAACGGCGACCTGTCGAAGAAGATCACGGTCGACGTGCGCGGCGAGATCCTGCAGCTCAAGGACACCATCAACACCATGGTGGACCAGCTCAGCTCGTTCGCCTCGGAAGTGACGCGCGTGGCGCGCGAGGTCGGCACCGACGGCAAGCTGGGCGGCCAGGCGATCGTGCCGGGCGTCGCCGGCACCTGGAAGGACCTGACCGACTCGGTGAACGCGATGTGCGGCAACCTGACCGACCAGGTGCGCAACATCGCCGA
>PQAH01000254.1 GCA_003105195.1 Bradyrhizobiaceae bacterium | reverse complement strand
CTGCTGCTGCTCGCCTTCGGCCTCGCGGCCGCCGCCGGCAATGCGCTCGGCGGCTGGCTCAGCGACCGCAGCGGACCGGCGCGCACCCTGGTGACCACGCTCGCCGTCCTGGTGGCCGCCGACCTCGCCTGCTCGGCCGCGGCGCTGATCGGCCCCTCGCCCGCCGCCAAGTCGATCCTGCTGGCCGCCATGGCGACCTGGGGTATCGCGGGCTGGGCCTTCCATCCGGCGCAGAGCGCGCGGCTGGTCTCGCTCGCGCCGGACGCCGCCGTGGTGGCGCTCTCGCTCAATGCCTCGGCGATGTATCTCGGCAGCGCGGCGGGAGCCGCCCTCGGCGCGGTCACGCTCTCGCTCGGCGCGGTGACGGATCTCGGCTGGGTCGGCGCCAGCTACCGGCTCACCGGCCTCCTGGTGCTGGCGCTCGCCCTGCGGCGCGCGGCGACGCGGCTGCAGCCGGATGCCTAGCCGCCCGCAGGCCTGGCAGGGCGCGGCGGGGATCCGGTCGCGTCCTTACATCAGCCGCTCGTTCGCCATGTAGCCGGTGAGCAGCGCGACGCCGAAGGCGAGCACCAGGGCGGCGGCGCCGACCTCGATGCCGCGCAGCGCCAACATGCCGTAGCTCGGGCGCGTCGCGGCGAAGCGCGCGGCGAGCGCCCGGGCGCCGATCGCCAGCGTCGCGATGGCCGCGACCGTGATCGCGGTGCCGAGGCCCATCACGAAGGTCGCCGCGACCCCGCTCCAGAAGATCCCCTGCGCCAGCGCGAAGACCAGCACCAGGATCGCGCCCGAACACGGTCGCAGCCCGACCGCCACGATCGCGCTCAGGCCGCGCTGCCAGCCGCCCGGGCCGGCGAGCGCCTGCGGCTCCGGCCCGTGCGAATGCCCGCAGTGAGCGTCGTGGACGTGGTCGTGCCCGTGGTCATGGCCAGGCGCGTGGTGGTGATGCGCATGATCGTGAGCATGGTGGTGGGCATGCGCGTGATCGTGCGTCGGCGCCCGCAATGCCTGCCAGGCCGCGAGCAGGCCGCGGCCTTTCACCCACAACAGGCGCAGCCCGATCGCCGCGATCAGCGCGTAGCTGACGATCTCGATGTAGCGCACCGTCTCGCCCATGGCGCGGGCGGTCGCGCCGAGGAGCGCGGCCGCGATGCCGACGATCGCGACCGCCACCAGCGCCTGCAGCAGCGCCGAGGCGAAGGAGAGCACGACGCCGCGCCGCCAGGTCTCCTGGTTCGCGATTACGTAGGACGAAATCACCGCCTTGCCGTGGCCCGGCCCCGCCGCGTGGAAGATCCCGTAGAGAAACGAGACACCCATCAGCGTCCAGAGCGCGCTGCCGTCCGCCTTGGCGGCGCGGATCAGGCCCTGGAACGAACGGTAGAACTCGGCCTGCTTGGCGAGGATGAAGCCCGTGACGCCACCGGACGGTGTAGGCGGCGCCGCCGATTTCGGCCCGAACGGCCCCAGCTGCCCCAGCGCGGCGTCGAGCAGCCCCGTCGCCGCGACGACGAGCACGGCCGCCGCCAGCGCGGCAACCGCGGCCGGCACCCTGCGCCGACGCCTCAGGGGCATTTCACCGAGATCTTGTTGGCGAATTGCGCGCCGAAGCCGCTCGAGGCGTCGAGCTGGTTGAAGAAGGATTCGCCGAGCGACTTGCTCTGCGCCTGGCTCGCCTCGTTCGGCCGCGCCAGCGCGAGCCGGCAGGCCGCCGGAGCGTTCACGAGCCGCACCGGGTCCTTCTCGTCGAGCGAGAAGGCGACGAAGAAGCTGCCGTCATAGACCTCGAGGTCCAGGTTCTGCGCCTTCACGGGGGCCTTGAACGGCAGCGTGAAGTGCAGCGTCAGCAGCTTGTCCTTGTGGGCGAGGAAATACTCCTTGGGCGCGGCGAAATCCGCCGCCTTGCCGTTCGCCCGGGCCTTGGTGAAGTAGTCGTACTCCTTCATGGAGCTGATATTGACCTCGGCGAGCTCGGCAAGCTCCTCGCGCGTCAGGGTGCCGTCGTTGTTCTTGTCGAGCCCCTGGGACGCGAAGGCCGAGAACATCTCGTCGAAGGTCCAGATGTGGCGTACGCCCGTGACGCTGCCGTCGCCCGCGTAGACGAGCTCGCTCTTGATCGTGACCCAGACGTGCGGGTGTGCCGCGGCCCCGGCCGTCGCGAGCAACAGGCCGGCGAGCGCGGCCGCGACCCTACGGCAAAGCTTGCGCATGTGAGAAGGACCTTTTCGCCGATGGGCGGTTCCGGCCCACCATAGCACCGACTGCGGCGGAAAGCAGGCGGTGCGGCCCTTCGTCCCGCCGAAGACGGCTACCGACAAGTGCCTACAGGCCCGCCGCCCCGCCGTCCGCGCGCGGGTCGTGGGCGCCTTCGAGCAGGCCGGTCGGGTGCATCACCACGGCGCCCGCATGCCCCATGGTGTCCGAATAGCCCTCGCCCAGCACCTCGACGTCGTGGCCGGCCGAGAGCAGCCGGTCGACCAGGCCCTCCGGGAAGCGCGCTTCCAGCCGCAGATTGGTGTGCGTCGAGCCCCAGGTGCGGCCGAGCAGCCAGCGCGGCGCGTCGAGCGCGACGTCGAGCGGCCGGCGATGCAGCACGTGGCGCGCGAACAGCATGCCTTGCGTCTGCGGCTGGCCGTCGCCGCCCATGGTTCCGTAGGCGATCACGCGTCCGTCGGCGAGCCGGGCGAGCGCCGGATTGAGGGTGTGGAACGGGCGGCGTCCCGGCGCCAGCCGGTTGAGCGCGCCGCTCTCGAGCGAGAAGCTGGCGCCGCGGTTCTGCATCAGCACGCCGGTCGCCGGCAGCACGCAGGCCGAGCCGAACTCCCAGTAGATCGACTGGATGTAGGAGACGACCAGGCCCGAGGCGTCGGCCGCGCCCATCCAGACCGTGTCGCCCTCGCCCGGCGGCGCCGGGAAAGGCGCCGCCTTGCGCGGATCGATGCGCGCGGCTTCGCGGTCGAGGAAGCCCGCCTCGAGAAAGCGCGCGGGCGGCGCCGGCACGAGGTCCGGATCGGTGACGATCGTGTCGCGCACCCGGAAGGCCCGCTTGGTCGCCTCGACCAGGCCGTGCGCGAAGGCGAAGCCCTCCGCCTCCGCCACGGCGAGACGCTCGTAGAGCGCGAGGATGATCAGCGAGGCGAGCCCCTGGGTCGGCGGCGGCGTGTTGTAGAGCGTGCCCGCCGCGAGATCGACGCTGAGCGGCTCGGCGAGCCAGGCGCGGCAGGCCGCGAGGTCGGCGCGGGTGACCGGGCTGCCGATCCGCGCGAGGTCCGCCGCGATCTCGCGCCCGACATCGCCGCGATAGAAGTCGGCGAGCCCGGCCTGCGCGAGATGCTCGAGCGTCGCGGCGAGCGCCGGCTGGCGCAGCACCGTGCCCGCCTCCGGCGCCTTGCCGTCGGCCAGGAAGGTCGCCGCGAAGCCGGGCGCCGCGCGGCACTCGTCGAGCTTCTCGGCCGTGAGCCGCGCCTGGCTGCGCGTCACGGCATAGCCGTCGCGGGCGTATCGCATCGCGGCGCCGAGCAGGAGGTCGAGCGGCAGCTTGCCGCCCCGGGCGGCGGCCGCCTCGAGCGCCAGCATCCACCCCGCGACCGCGGCCGGCGCCGTGAGCGCGGCGAGCGGCCCGCGCGGGGGAATCGCGTCGTGGCCGTGTTCGCGATAGAGCGCCGGCGTCGCCCGCGCCCCGGCGCGCCCTGCCCCCATGATGGCGTGCACGCGCCCCGAGGGCTCGTGCACCAGCCAGAAGCCGTCGCCGCCGATATGGTTCATGTGCGGGTAGACGGCCACGATGGTGGCCGCCATGGCGACCATCGCCTCGAGCGCATTGCCGCCCTCGGCGAGGATCGCCCGCCCCGCCTCCGCGGCCGCCGCGTGGGGCGCCGCCACGACGCCGCGGCGATGTCCGGCCGTGTGAAGATCCATCGATTGGTTCCCGCGCTGGTGAGCGCGGCACCATAACGGCGCGCTCTCGCGGAGCAAGCCGTCAGGCTTCGCCCGCCGGCACGGCGTCGGCGAGCCCGCGCCGCGCCAGCAGGGCGTCCACGGTGGGCAGCCGGCCGCGGAACGCCAGGTAGGCCTCGCGCGGATCGCGTGCCCCGCCGGCCGCGTAGATGTGGTCGTGCAGGCGCTGCGCGAGCGCGGGGTCGAACACGTCGCCCGCCTCCTCGAAGGCGCGGAACGCATCGGCGTCGAGCACCTCGGACCACATGTAGCCGTAGTAGCCGGCCGCGTAGCCCTCGCCCGCGAAGATGTGCTGGAAGTGGGTCGGCCGGTGGCGCAGCACGACCTCCTCGGGCATGCCGAGCCGCGCGCGCGTGTCCCGCTCGACCGCCGCGGCGTCGGTCGCCTCGCCGCCCGCGTGGAAGGCGAGGTCCACATAGGACGAGCCCAGATACTCGGCCGTCATGAAGCCCTGGTTGAAGCTGCGCGCCGCGATCAGGCGCGACAGCAGCGCCTCCGGCATCGGCGCGCCCGTCTCGGCATGGCGCGCGAACGCCCGCAGGATCTCGGGCCGCTCCAGCCAGTGCTCGTAGAGCTGCGAGGGCAGCTCGACGAAGTCCTGCAGCACGCCGGTCCCCGAGATCCGCGGATAGGTGACGTCCGAGAGCAGGCCGTGCAGGGCGTGGCCGAACTCGTGGAACAGGGTGCGGGCGTCCTCGAAGCTCAGGAGCGTCGGCTCGCCCTCGGCCGCCTTGGCGAAATTCATGACATTGACCACCAGCGGCCGTACCTCGCCGTCGAGGCGCTCCTGGTCGCGCAGTGTGGTCATCCAGGCGCCGCTGCGCTTGGAGGCGCGGGCGAAGTAATCGCCGAAGAACAGGCCGACATGGCGCTCGCCGCGCCGCACCTCCCAGACCCGCACGTCCGGGTGCCACACCGGCACGTCGGCGAGCGGCGCGAAGGAGAGCCCGAACAGGCGCTCCGCCGTGTGGAAGGCGGCCGCGATCACGTTCTCGAGCCGCAGGTACGGCTTGATGTCGTCCTCGTCGAGGTCGTAGCGCGCCTTGCGCAGCTTCTCGGCGTAGTAGCGCCAGTCCCAGGGCGCGAGGTGGAAATTTCCGCCCTCGGCCCGCACGATCGCCTGCAGCGCCTCGCGCTCCTCGCCGACCCGCCGCCGCGCCGGCGCCCAGACCGCGTCGAGCAGCTCCCGCACCGCCGCGGGCGTCTTCGCCATGGTGTCGTCGAGGCGATAGGCCGCGAAGTCCGGATAGCCGAGCAGCCGGGCGCGCTCGGTTCGCAGGGCCACGATCTCGGCGATCACGGGCCGGTTGTCGTGAGCGCCGCCGCCGGCGCCGCGCGCGATCCAGGCCTCGAACACCTTCTCGCGCAGGTCGCGCCGGGCCGAGAATTGCAGGAACGGCTCCACCAGCGAGCGCGAGAGCGTGATCACGTGCTTGCCCGGGAGGCCCCGCTCCTCGGCGGCGCTGCGCGCTGCGTCGCGCAGCGAGTCGGGCAGGCCCGCGAGGTCGTCCTCGCCCGCGAGCACCAGCCCATAGGCCTGCTCGTCGGCGAGCACGTTCTGGCCGAAGGCGGTGCCGAGCGTCGCCAGCCGCTCGGCGATCTCGGCGAGCCGCCGCTTGGCCACGTCCGCGAGGGCGGCACCGGCGCGCCGGAACGCCAGGTGATAGCGCTCGAGCACCCGCGCCTGCTCGGCCGTGAGGCCGAGGGCGGCGCGCCTCCCGGCCAGGGCGTCGACCCGTCCGTAGAGGCCGGCGTCCAGGTAGATGTCGTTCCAGTGCTTGGCGAGGAGCGGCGCGACCTCGCGCTCGACCGCCATCAGGGGCTCGCTCGTATGGGCGCCGGAGAGCACGTAGAAGGCGCTGCTCACCCGGGCGAGCAGCCGGCCGCTGCGCTCCAGCGCCGCGATCGTGTTGTCGAAGGCGGGCTCTGCCGGATCCGCCGCGATCGCCGCGATCTCGGCGCGGTGCGCCGCCAGCGCCCGGTCGAAGGCGCCGTCGAAGTGCTCGGTGCGGATGCCCGCGAAGGGCGGTACGCCGAAGGGCTCGCTCCAGGCCTCGAGCAGGGGATTGCCGGCGGAGGACGGGGACTCTGGCGTGCTCATCGGGCTCTCGGTGCTCCTCGGGGTCCGTCCCAATGTAGTGACTGGCCGCGGCTTGGCGAGGGCTTGATCCTGCGGCCGGTTTCGGGGAGATTGCCGCGCCGCGCGGGGCTCCCGCGCCCATCGAGGACACCCATGGCCGCTTCCACCGGCTCGCGCACCAACTGGCCGAACGTCGTCACGGTGCTGAGCGCCGCGATCCTGATCGCCGCCGAGGTGTTCGGCGCGGCCTTCGCGGGCGGCTGGGCGCTCGCCAACCTGTTCGAGCTCGGCGAGACCGCCGTCTACGTGCTGCAGGCGATCTTCTTCGTGCTCGGCATGTTCGTCATGGTGGCCTTCGTGCGCGCCGCCATGCGCGTCGAGCCCTTCACGTCGCGCGGCTGACTCCTTTACAAAGTTCTAACGCATCCTCGCCACCGCACGGTCGCAATTCGATTTTCACGCGGGCGCGCGCAAAGGTTCTTGCAAGCGACGGATGAATCGCTTATTTGACGCTTGCCCAATTTCGCACGTGCCTGTGGCCGTGTGTCGGTCGGTGGGCATCCGGACAAGAGGCCGGACAGCCGCCCGGAGCGAGATCGAGGACGAGGATCGACGGCGAAAGCCGGAGACTTGGTCCGAGGTCGCTGAGCTCCGAAACACTTGACCGGCAGCCGGAGGCGAAACCGGCGCACCCCGCCCTCAACGGGGGACGCGGCTTAAAGCAACGACGGAGCGGGCTTCTTGGTGTCTCGTCGGCCCTCCAAAGGTCGACACCGAAGAGGCTTGTCCATCCTTGCCGGCCGTGCGGAACGGGTCTCCCGCTCCAATCCAAGGCAGCATCGCCGGGTGAAGAACCCTCCGGGTTTCCGTGTCTCCATCGCACGGTCACGCGAGGTCTCCTCATCCGCTGACGCCGGGCGGTTTCCCGCCCGAACCGCAATCGGGCGTCCGCGCCCACGGATCTTGGAGAGGAACGCGCCGATGACCGAGCGCATCCGAGAATTCCTTCGCAACCGCCGCGAGGACGGGCCTTGCCTCGTCGTCGACCTCGACGTCGTGCGCGAGAACTACCAGGCCTTCGCCAAGGCGCTGCCGGACAGCCGGGTGTTCTATGCCGTGAAGGCGAACCCGGCGCCGGAGCTCCTGTCGCTGCTGGCCGCGCTCGGCTCGTGCTTCGACACCGCCTCGGTCGCCGAGATCGAGATGGTGCTGGCGGCCGGCGCCACGCCCGACCGGATCTCCTTCGGCAACACCATCAAGAAGGAGCGCGACGTCGCGCGCGCCCATGCGCTGGGCGTGCGGCTGTTCGCGGTCGATTCCCCGGCCGAGGTCGAGAAGGTCGCTCGCGCGGCGCCCGGCTCCAAGGTGTTCTGCCGCATCCTGTTCGACTGCGTCGGCGCCGAGTGGCCGCTGTCGCGCAAGTTCGGCTGCGACCCCGCCATGGCGGTGGACGTGCTCGAGCAGGCGCACCGGGCGGGCCTCGAGGCCTACGGCGTGTCGTTCCACGTCGGCTCGCAGCAGGGCCGCACCCAGGCCTGGGACGAGGCGCTCAAGTCGGCGGCCGCGATCTTCCGCGCCTGCGCCGAGCGCGGCATCAACCTGTCGATGGTCAATCTCGGCGGCGGCTTCCCGACCCGCTACCTGAAGGACGTGCCGACCGTGAAGAGCTACGGGCGCTCGATCTTCCGCGCGCTGCGCAAGCACTTCGGCAACCGCATCCCGGACACGATCATCGAGCCGGGCCGCGGCAT
>PQAH01000253.1 GCA_003105195.1 Bradyrhizobiaceae bacterium | reverse complement strand
CGCGAACAGGCTTCAATGAAGCCGCGGCGCGAACGCCGCGGAAGTGCGCTGGAGCTTCACGACGTCATCCGCCGCGGTATCGCTTCAATGAAGCCGCGGCGCGAACGCCGCGGAAGTGTCCTGCTCGCAAGTGGCGGCGCGGTCGAGGGGACTCGCGCCGCCTGCGAGCGGTGCCGGTTGCGTCGCCGGGCGCGGGTCCGGCTCCCGGCCGATGCGATTCACCATGTCAAACAACCGCCTGATCGGCAAGCTCTTTCCCGGTCGCGAGCGCTGGCGGCACCGGCGCGGGCACGCGAGCGCTCGCGGAGGGGCCGGCAGCCGCGGCGACGAGCGGACGCATCATATCACGATCGCGCTGCGCGTCACCGGCTCGAAGGACTTGCCGAGGCTCTCCACGCGCGGGTCGACCTTGTCGGCCGGGCCGAGATCGAGGATCAGCACATGGTCGTCGCGGCCGTGGATCGTCTCCTCGAGCCGGCGGGCGAGCTCGGCCCGGCGCGCGGCGCTGAGGCGGCACTGGAAGACCGAGAGCTGCAGCCAGCGGCCGTAGCCGCGCATCAGCTTGAACACGCGCCGCCAGCGCTTGTCGTCCGAGATGTCGTAGGTGACGATGTAGAGGCGCTCCTCGACCATCGCGCGTCACCGCACCAGGTAATGCGGATAGTCCTCGATCTCGCCCGCGAGATGGCGGGCGAGCAGGCGCGCCTGCACCTCGAGCAGGCGCCGCATGGAGACCCGATAGCCGAACACCGGATGGGTCACCTCCTGGTCGAGCCGGCGCTCGTAGGCCGCGATGAAGGCCCGGCGCGCATGCGGCTTCAGGTTCACGGCCGGCCCGGCGGCGACGAAGGCGTCCGCCTTCACCTCGCCGTTGTTGATCGCCTGGATCACGGCGGAATCCGCGAGGATGGGCCGGAACGGCTCCATCATGTCGAGCGCCAGCGCCGGCCTCCCGAAGCGCGGACGATGGTAGAAGCCGAGATAGGGATCGAAGCCGACCGCGGAGAGCACCGCGAGCCAGCTGCGCGCGAGCAGCGCATAGCCGAAGGAGAGCATGGCGTTGACCGGATCGGCCGGCGGGCGGCGCGTGCGCTTCTCGAAGGCGAAGGCCGGGAAGTCGCGCGCGCCGGCGCCGAGCATGGTGTCGAACAGCCGGAAATAGCGCGCCGCCGCCTCGCCCTCGACGCCGAGGAGCTCGGCCGTGCCCGGGGCGTGCGCCGCGCGGTCGGCGAGGCGCGCGAGGGCCTCGAGCGCGGCGTCGCGCGCGGCCTCGTCGCCGGCCTTGAAGTTGCGGCGCAGGAAGACGCGCGAATTGCGGATCTTCGCGGCCACCAGGCCGCGCGCGAAGCGAAGCGCGCGCGGCTCGTCGAAGGCGGCGCGGTACTGGTCGATGCGGATCGCCACGTTGCGGTGGCCGGTCGACACCGTGTGGCCGAGGACCCAGCCGCCCGAGGAGGCCCAGGTGACCGGGATCTCCTCGCGCAGCAGCGCGCCGACCGCCGGCGTGGTGAGCGAGACCGGCCCGTGCAGCACCAGCGCGGAGACCTCGCCGATCGGCACCTCGGTCTTGCCGGCCTCGGCCTCGACCACCAGCGTCTCGCCCGACTTGCCGACGCGCGCGCCCGGCTCCTGCACGTAGAGCGGCAGGGCGGCGTCGGCGGAGGGATTGAGCGGCCGCGGCGCGAGCCCGCGGCGGAAGAAGGCGACCTCGTCGGGAAGGCAGATGCCGGCGAGCGAGCAGCGCGTGCATTTCGGGCTGTCGAGCAGCGGCGGCGGCAGGCGCCCGGCGGCCGCGGCGAGCCGCAGGCCGGCGATCGCGGCGCGGGTCGAGGCGCGCAGCTCCTCGTCGAGGGCGATGCGCACGCGCTCGCGCGAGCCCGCATACCAGATCGCCCCTTCGGCGACGCGAAAGCCCGCGTCCTCGAGAATGAGCGCCTGGGCGCAGACCTGCACGCGCTCCGGCTCGTAGGCGCCCTCGGCGACGTGCGGCCGCCTGCCCTTCTTGGTGTCGACCGGCGTGACGACGCCGTCCTCGCCCTCGATCAGGTCCATCTTGGCGATGATGCCGAGGCGCTCGGAGGCGAGCGTCACCGAGCGGGCGACGAAGTCCGGCCGCTCGTCGGTCTCGGCCGGCGCGGGCAGCCTGCCGCCGCCGGCGTCGACCCGCACGTGCACGCGCCGCCCCTCCTCGGTGTCGCCGGAATCGGCCCATTCGCCGTCGACCCATTCGAGGAAGGCGAGCCGCGGGCAATAGACCCACTCGTTGACCATGCGCACCGGCACGAGCGGCGTCTCAGCCGTCGCCGGCGGCGCCGGCAGCTCGAGCCGCAGCTGGCCCGGCGGCGCGGACACGAACTCGGAAGCAGGGGACGCCATACGCCACACCCCCCCGAACGCGGCCGCATCTGCGGGGTATCAAAGCGGGAACGGACCGCGACGGCAAGGGGTATTGGGAGACCCCGACCTTGCGAGCCGTAAGCCGCGAAGGCATGGTTGCAGCTCATGAAGGATTCAAAAGACGATCGGATAGAGCGGCGGGACCGGCGGGCGCGACGCATCGAGGAGCTGAGCGACGCGGAGATGGAGGCGATCGCCAAGGCGGAGGTGCCGGCCGAGTACGTCCAGCTGGACGAGGAACTGCGAGGCTGGAGGTCGAATAAGTGAGGCAGGCTGGGAATTTGAACTGCCCCCAACCTGATCGTTTCTCCAGAAGCCTCTGGCTTGGCTGGTGACGGCGACGTCGGTCTTTCAAGCCATCGCCGCAAACACTCCCAGCCCGATGTGCCGGCCGGCGCCGAGAGCGATCGGCCCGGAGATCTGTTCGGCGAACGTGATGATCGCGTGGGTGCGCGGGAACGACTTGAGATAGGCCGGCACGCGATAGCGGGCTGCCATTTCGGCGCCGGCGAAGACCGGCTCGGCCTGCAGATGGATTTCCTCGACCGGAGCCGCATAGCCTGCCTGCCTCAGCGCCTTGATCACGAGTCCCACGGCCTTGCGGGAGTCCCGATCGTCGCGGCCAGGGAGCACGAGCGGTGTCACCGAGCCCCACTTCCGTGCCTTGCGCAGATACCGTCCGGCGACGCCGTCGGCGAAGGGGTCGGTTGGCTGAAGCTCGGCCTTGATCTCCCCGGTGCCCTCCTCCACCAGCGGCATGCCGGCGAGCCGCCGCACGAGCGCGGAGGCCTCCTTTCCCCCGCCCTCGGGCGGCTCGACAAGAAGAACGCGACGAATGCGACCGTCCCTGCCCTTGGGACTGATCGTCGGCAGCGACAGATAGGAGAAACGGTGGTTTTTCGACTCCGCGTCGACGCCATGGCCGCAGACGAACTCCTCGACGAATGCCTTGCTGAATTTCAGCTGCGGCAGGCGGGCGATCTCGTGGGCCGCATGTCGCGTCCAGGCCGCGACCTCGATCGCCTGACGCGGATCGAACGAGCGGTAGCCGCCGTCGCCGCCGGCGAGGGCGAAGAGGTGCACGGGCCGAGAGCGTGCCGCGCCGCGGGGCCGGTACTCGACCTCGCGGAAGACCGTGGGAGGCGCGGGCGGCGTGACCCAGCGCCGCGCGCCGCGGCTGCCGCCGGCCTGCACGCGAGCGATCTGCTCCAGATGCCTCGCGAGCAGCTCGTCGAGGGAACCTTCCGCCGGCACGCGCCAGCCCGGTCGAAGGGAGTCCGCGATCCAGAGGTCGCCCGCGAGAGCGCGTCGTTCGGCCTCGCCGAGAATTCGACCTTGCCCGACCACGAGATCGATGCCGAGGCCGAGGGCGTGCAAGTGCCGGGCCTCGGCGCAGACCAGCTCGGCAGAGGCCTGCGCCGCGCTCCACTCGTCGTCCTCGACAGGCCAAAGGAAGCGCACCGTCGCATCGCCGTCGACCGCGTGCGGCCGCAGGTCCTTGTCGGTCCGCAACTCGGCCGGCCGCTTCTCCGGTTCGCTGCCCTTGGCCCAGGCGCGAGCCACCTTGTCCATGTCGTTGTTCGGAACATAGAGGCGGAACGTGTTGGCGCGCCGTGCCGGAGGCACGAGGATCTCCGGCGGCGGCCGCCGCTCCAGCCAGCGCAGTGCCGCCTTCTTGGCGTCCGAGAACTCGGTGCGGCGAAAGCCGAGATTCCCCGCCGCGACGAGAGCCTGGAACAGGCGATACGGATCGGGCGGCCATTGGGCCAGCCGGCCATCGTCGCGAGACCCGTGATACCGTCCCGCCAGGAAATGCGCCTCGACGCAGAGCCAGCGCATGGTCATCCGCCCCTTCGGCCGCGCGGCTTTCCGCCGATCTTCTCCTTGATGGCCTCGTTGGCCGCCTTCGAGTCGAAGGCGACGGTGCGGCTATCGCCGACTCCGAAGCCAGCGGCCGCGGCCTGCGCGAAAGCGAGGGCCGCGCTCGCGTCCGGAGCGAACGGCCGCCGCGTGCCGTCGTGCGATACGAGCTCCCATTGAGCGGGCTTCTCCGGATCGGCGACGAGCAGGCAACCCTGACGCAGGTCGTGAGGACGGTCGTAGGTCATGGCGACCAGGGCGAGGCCGAGCACGTAGCGCCGCAGCGTATCGCCGCCCGGGCCCTTCGGCCCGATCGTCCGCAACCCCGTCAGGCTCAGGATGGCCTCGCGACGGATCTCGCCGCGGACGACGACGCCGCCGTGCGTGCCGCCGGCCGGTGCGTGCCGGAAGCCGAGCTCGGAGGCGGTATCGAGCACCTTCTTGTCGTCGGCGTCGTCGATCAGACCGAGGCCGATATAGTCGAGCGGCGGATTGTACTGCGCGGACCGCTTGAGCTCGACCACGTCATAAGCGCGGATCGTCGAGGCGACCAGGCGCGGCAGCTTCGCCTGGGTATCGCGCGAATCCCAGGCACCGAAGACCAGCGAGGTGGGCGCGATCTTGGCGAGCTCGGTCGCATCTCCGGTGGCCTGATAGGAATCGAAGGCTTCGCGCAGCCGCGGCCCCAGCTCCGAGTAGCGCGCGATCGCGTCGGCGGCGCGATGTCCGGCGTCCAGGAGACTGACGGTCCGGTTGCCCGCCAGGATCTCGATCTGCGGCACGAGGCGCGCAAGCGGGGAGTCCTCGCCGTCCACCTTCTTGAAAAGTGGCTCCATGCGATTGGCCTGTGCGCCCACCGTGTCGACGATGACGACACGTGGCGCCTTCGGATCGGCCGGGTCGCCGAGAACGTCTATATTGTATCCCGCCTTGCCGCCGCCTTCGGGCGCCGCAAAGGTCGGCGGGAATATCACGGCATCGCGACCTTCCGCCGGCATCAGACATTGACGACAGACGAGCGCCGCCGGTCCGCCGCTCGCGAGCATCTCGCTGGCCAATCCTTCCCAGGTCGTCATTGTCCGTCCTCCGAATGTCTCGCCCAACCGAAGCCGCCATACTGCGCGCTGCGCATCACGACGGGAAATTCGTACGCCGCGATCGATCGGGCGGCGCCCACGATCGCGGCCGGCACGACCGCAACCTCGATGGGATCGCCCCAGGCACGATAGGCGAACCAACGCCCCCTCGCCTCGACGCGCGTCGGCCGGCAGCGCTGGAGGCCGATCGCCGCGAAGATCTCGGTTGCAGGGGCCGTCTGCACAGGCACATCCTGCTCGTCGGGCGAGAACCCTACCCCCAGCGCGTCCCAGGATGCACTCGGGTCGAAGCCGAACCGCCCCTTCATCGGCCAGGTGCGAGCGAACAGCCGACGGGAGTCGGATCGACCGTCGTCGCGGCCCAGAATCTCTCGCAACGCGCCGCGCAGACCGGCGAAGATTCGCGACGGCGTCTGCTGTCCGGCCCAGGTCTTCAGCTCCGACTTGTCGCCGCCGCGGTAGGACGCGAGCCACCAGTCGAGACGGAGGCCGAAGGGCACGAGAACGACAGGCTTGCGATCGGCCTGCGCCTGCGCCTCGTGGCCCTGGGCGAGCTGGATGAGCTGGTCCGCCTCGCAGATCCTGCGCGCGATCTCGACGAGCGGATCCTCGTCCGCGCCATGGGTCGCGATCCGGAACTCGGTGCGGAGGCCGTGGGCGGCAAACCAGCCTTCGCTGCCGGGCCAGAGCCGGGACGCGAGCTCCAGCACGCCGCAGCAGGCGAAGAACTGGCCTGGATTGCGCAGATCGACATCGAGCGTGATGTCCGCGTTGGGCCGGCTCATGGCGCGAGCTCCTCCACGCCGCGACCGCGGCTCGAAGCCAGCGCATCTGCGGCTTTCATCAGCGCCTCGAGCCAGGCCAGTCCCCAGCGGCCGAAGCGACGCTGGAGGCGCGCGTAGCGCCGCAAGGTCTCCGCCGCGAGCGCGGCATTCTCGTCGTCGCCCGCATCCAGGGCGATATCCCAGTGATCCGGCTCGAAATGCGGCCGCGCCCAGCCGTGGTGGGAGGCGATGAGATGCAGGATCAAATCGCTCTCGGGATGGGTCGCGATCGCCGGATCGTCCGCGGCCTCGCGAAGCGAGCCGAATTCATGACGATAGCCCGGGCAGAGATCGAGCTTGAACCCCCTGCCGCCGCTCTTGGCCCATGGCTGGTCCGGCCGCGGGTTGCCGATCGCCCTTTGCCACGGGTTTCGTGCCTTGCCCCGATCGTGCCACCGTCCCGCAGTCGACAGAGCCGAAGCCAAGCTCCCGCCAAGGGCGACTTTGCGTCCAACGCGCGTCGCCGCGATCTCGGTCCATCGCGAGTGGTCGACGAGCATTTGCCGCTCGGATGCGGTCGCCGATGCCGCAAACAGCGTATCGGCTGCTCGCGCCTGTCCGAACGAGACGAGTGCCCAGGTCGCACCCGTCTCGCGCTCCGGAGCCGCGATGCGAGGTTCCTTCTCGATCAGCCTGCCGGCGGTCCTGCCATCGTTGAGGGACGTAAGCAGATGCTCGACGAGCCTGTCGAGCGGCCAGCTGTCCGCGACTCCGGAGACGGCTTCGCGGATGCGTTCGGCCAATCCGTCGCGGCGGCGACCGAGCAGCGTCACCCTCCAAGTCCCTTCCTCATCGCGTTCCAACAGGACGCGGAGGCGTGTGGGCTCCAAATCTCCTCCGAGGTCGGCGACGTCGTCGGCCTGGCCTTCGAACCGACCGTTCATGACACCGCCTTCGGAATCGAAGCCGCCCACTTGGGTCGGCAGGACGAGCCAGGCACCCGCGAGCGCGTCCTTGTCGGCCTCGACCAGCCGGAGGCACCGTGCCGGGCCGGGCGGGACCGTCAGCAGCCCCCGGGCCTCCGGATGCCGCCGGACGATCTCGGCGACCTGCCTGGCGACGCGATCGGCACGGTCGCGGAGGCGCTCGCGTGCGAAGATCGGATGAGAGTCGAGCCACTGCTCCACCATCTCGGCCCACAAACTGCTCGCCTCTGCGGGACTATCGTCTCCACGGGCCTCCGCGCGCCGCTCGTCTTCGGCCGCGAGCGCACAAAGCCTGTCCGCTTCCGCGCGCCACACCACCGTCGTCTCGGGCAGGTCGCGCTCGATTCCGTGCAACCAACGTTCCACGGGCGGCTGACCGGGCAGGCTCCGCAGGGATGTGAGCGCCCACGTGTCAAGCAGTATGTCGGTGCACGGCACGATCTGAGGCGGCACGGCGAAAGCCCGCGCGATGCCGCCCGTTCCGAGCCCTTCCACGAGCGCTCGCAACGCCGCAGGACTCGCATCGAAATCATCGCCGCGCGGCGCCAAGTTCCGGAGAGCCGTCTCGGTCGCCCGGCAGCGCTCCGCGTCATCCGTGTCCTTGTCGTCCATCGCGTAATGGAGGGCGATGTTCGAAACGAAATTCGCATCGTCCCGGCCCAGCCGGTTCACTCGCCCGAAGCGCTGGATCAGTGAATCGAGGGTCGTCAGGTCGCAGACGAGATGGTCGGCGTCCAGGTCCACGCCGACTTCGCCCGCCGACGTGGCGACGAGATACCGACTCTCCTCGACCGGCTCGCGGTCGGTGGCGGCCCTGAAGCTGCGAAAGAACTCGCCCGCCGCAAGCTCGTCGCGCTCCGACCCGCGCATCGTGCCCGTCAGCATTCCGACGCGTTGCCGGCCCAACCTTCCAAGAGCTTTGCCGAGACCGTCGCGCACCTTGTCCGCCAGCTCGGGCGAGCGGACATAGATCAGAATGCGGGCCCTGGCGTCGCGATGAGCGAGAGCCGCTTCGATCAGCTTGGCCGGGAGATCGCCCTGATCGGTCACCTCGACGAGTCGAAGCGCCTTCGCCGCCTCGACGCGCTTGCGGACGATCCCTTCCTGCTTTTCCTCGTCCGTCAGCGTGAAGGGCGGCTCATCGACCCGCGATTCATCGGGGGCGGGCGGCGTGGCCGACAACTCCATGATCCGCAACGGTCGCCGCTCTTGGGCATCAACCTGTGTCCGAGCGACGAAGCGAACGAGTACGCCGAAGGCGGGACTGAGGTGAGCTTCGTCGTGCACCAGCAACGCGTCGTGCCCGAGAATACCGGCGCTCAATGCGCGGCCGTAGGAGCGCCCCGCCCCGTAGCCGGAAAACAGGAGCCTGCTTCCGATCATGTCAACGGTCCCGACCACGATCGCGGGCCGCGCGGGGTCGACTTGCCATTCGCGATTGTCCGCCAGCTCGCCGCGCAAGGTGCTGACGGCAACGGGCGACGCGTCGTCATCCGGATCGAGGCACAGGTTCCGAAGTGCCTCGCGCAGACCCGCTGCAGGAGATCCGGGTTCGGCGTCCCGCAGGGCCTTTCGGATCGCCAGGGTAGTATCGGTCGCCTGATCGACGACGGTCCGCCGATTGACCACGTACACGAGACGTCGAGGCAGCGACGAAGTGCCGTCCCTCGCCTGCGCGGCAAGCGCAAGGAGCCAGACCAGGATGACCGAGGTCTTGCCGAGTCCGGTCGGAATATCGAGCAATCGCGGCAGCTCGCCGCCGCAGAACCGGCGGAACAGGCGCCGCTGCCACAGCAGGGGCGACTTGCCTTGAATCGACTCGAACTCCGCTCGGAAGCGGGCCAAGTCCTCGTTCGTTGGGTCGTGGACCATCAGGGCACGGCGCCTCAGGCTGCACCGTGTCGCGACCGGTTCGAAATTGACGCCATGTGCCCCTCCCCGTTAGCGATCATACGTTCTGTCTGCGTCCAATCTAGCCCGCAAGTTGCGCCGCGCCCAAGGCGCGTCGTTCGGACTTCCTCCGGATCGAATCTGCTACAACAAGACCGTCGGATAACTGGATGGTTCTAATTATTAGATGGTAGTAAAAACTAGAATGACATCGCCGTCAAGAGGCGACGCTGAGCACACTCTGCGCTGGTCCGTCGAGCAGCGTCTCGCCTTCATCGAGGAGCGGCTGTTCTGGATCGGCGAGGTCAATCGCACCGACCTGGTCCGGCGCTTCGGCGTGTCGATGAGCCAAGCCTCGGCGGACATTGCCCGCTATCTGGCCCGCACGCCGCGCGGAGTGTCATATGACAAATCGGCCAAGCGATATGTCGCAGGGGACGATTTCCGGCCCGTGCTGGGCGCGCCGGACTCCGCGCGCCTCCTCGGCGAGTTGCGACTGGTCGACCTCGGCGTCATGCCCGCGACCGAAACCATGCTCGGCACCGTGCCGCCCTTCGACGCGACGCCGGTGCCTCAGCGGCCGATCGATTCGGTCACGCTTCGAGCGATCGTGCGCGCCATCCGCGAGCATCGCACTCTTGAGGTGACATACCAGTCGATGAGCCGTTCCGAGCCGATACGACGGGCGATCGAGCCCCATGCCCTCGCCCACGACGGATTCCGCTGGCACACCCGGGCATTCGACCGCGAAGTGCTCGACTTCCGCGACTTCGTGCTCGGGCGCATCACCAAGCCGAAACTCGGCGACGTTGCGCAGTCGCGGCCCGAGGACGATCGCGACTGGCAGTCCTCGATCGTTCTCAAGATCGCGCCGCATTCCGGTCTCACCGCGGCGCAGGCGCGGGCGATCGCCACCGACTACGGCATCCGCGGCACGTCCGCATCGATTCCCGTGCGCCGCGCGCTCCTGTTCTACGCGCTCAAACGCCTCGGCCTCGATGTCGGTCCCGATGCACGGCCGCCAAACGTACAACATATCGTGCTGGTGAACCGAAACGAAATCGAACAGGCACTTGATCGACAGGCCGAGGTGTGACGCGTCGCCACGGCAACGGAGCAGTGTCGCTTGCCATTGGTATCGATCGGCGATACTATAGCACCCGAACGCAACGCTGGCACCTGCGATGATCCGGAGCTTCAAGGATCGGGTCACGCAGACGGTCTTCAACGGCGAATGCCCGAGGGGATTTCCGGCCGACATCTTCAAGGTGGCGAGGCGTAAGCTGGAAGCCGTGAATGCCGCAGCGAGACTGCAAGATCTGAGAGTTCCACCGAGCAATCGTCTCGAACTGTTGAAGGGCGACCGAAAAGGACAGTATTCGATCCGGATCAATGATCAATGGCGCGTTTGCTTCCGCTGGACCGATGAAGGGGCCGTAGACGTCGAGATCGTCGATTATCACTGAAGCCCAGGAGCGGGCCGGACCCATGAAGACCCCGAAGACCCTCCCCCCGATGCATCCCGGCGAGATGCTGCGCGAGGAGTTTCTCGTGCCGCTCGGGCTTACGCCCTATGCGGTCGCCAAGGCCTGCGGGGTGCCGCGCACGCGGATCGAGCGCATCGCGCGCGAGGAGCTCGGAATCAGCGCCGATACCGCGCTCCGGCTGGCGAAGTTCTTCGGGACCACGCCGGAGTTCTGGCTCAACCTGCAGACCCGGCACGACACGCTGGCGGCGCAGCGCGCCATCCCGAAGGAGCTCGCGCGCATCGCGCCGTTCAAGCGGGCGGGCTGAGGGCCGGCTACCCGCCCGCCCCCTCACCCGAGCGGCGTCGTTCGGCATTTCGGCAGGCCGGACCGCCTCCGGTCCCCCGCATTCCACGAGCCGGGAGTATGGGAGGGCGGACAAGCCCGGCTGATGGACAGCCTCTTTTTGACGAGGACCGCGGTCTGGCATACCAGTGCGTCGGCGGCGAAGTCGGCGCGCCTCAGCCCTGCCCCCGAACCATGGCCCCTCGCCTCCTCTTCGACCTTTCGACGCTGGCACGCTGGGCCGGACCGCCGGTCGGCATCATCCGTGCGGAGCGGGAGCTCGCGCGCTTTGCGCGCGACCACCTCGAACACGCGGTCTTCGTGCTCTTCGACCCGCTCACCGACTCCTATCGGCAGGCGAACCCGCGCTACGTTCCGTCCCTGATCGCCGGCACGGTCTCGATGGAGCCCTGGAGCGCGCCCAGCGCCACCGCCCGCAAGCGACGCTCGGATCGCATTCCGCCGGCGCTGCGGCCAGCCGCCCAATGGGTGCTGCAATTCCGGCGGAGCGCCCTGCTCGCGCTGGAGCGGGAGCGCCTGCGCGCCGGCGCGGATTCGGCCAGCCGCATCGCCGAACGCCTGCAGCAGATGCTGCTCACCGACAAATACCGCGGCTACCTGTTCAATCCCGACGGCAGCCGGCGCAATGTCCTGCGCCGCGAGGAACTGGCCGGACCGCCCGTCGCCTTCGCGGCCGACGACGTCCTGGTCTGCGCCGGCGCACCTTGGGCCCACGCCAATGTCCGCACGGTCGCGGCCCTGAAGGCGCGGCATCGGTTCCGCCTCGCGCTGCTCTGCTACGACTTCATTCCGGTGCTGTTCCCGCACTACTACAAGGAGGACGATGCGCGCCTGTTCCGCGACTACTACGAGGCCGCGTTTCCGATCGCGGACCTCGTGGTGTTCAACGCCCGCGTCGTCGAGCAGGATACGATCGCGGCGTGCCGCCGGCTCGGCATTCCGATCGGGCAGAGCTGCGTCGTCCCGCTCGGCGCGAACCTCCCGCCCCCGGTGCAGCGGGGCGCTCCTCTGCCCGACGGACTGGCGCCCGGCCGCTATGCGCTGTTCGTCAGCACGATCGAGCCGCGCAAGGGCCACCGCATGCTCACGGACGCATGGCTGCGGCTTCTTGCGGACGGCATCCCCCAGCGACACGGCTTCAAGCTCGTGTTCGCGGGCCGCCCCGGCTGGCTGATGGACGATCTGATCGAGCGGCTGAGGTCGGACGCCCCCCTGCGCGAGACCCTGCATCTGCTCCACGACGTGCCGGACGAGACCCTGCACGCGCTCTACGACGGCGCGGCCTTCTGTCTCTATCCGTCCGCCTATGAGGGCTTCGGCCTGCCGATCGTCGAGGCGTTCCTGCGCGGAAAGGCCGTGCTCGCCTCGACGGGCGGCGCGATCCCCGAGGTCGCGGCCGGGCTCGCGCCGTGCCTCGACCCGGACGACGCGGGCGCGTGGCAGACGATGCTCGCGCGCTGGATCAGCGATCCGGCCGTCGCGACGGCGCACGCGACGGAGATCCGCCGCCGGTTCCGGCACGTGTCCTGGAGCGAGGCGGCGCAGCGCTTCTTCGCCGCGGTCGAGAACGCTCCCCGGCGCGCGGAGCGGCGCGACGTCGCGGAAATGGCCCCGGTGCCATGAGACTTCCGGACCTCCATGGCGTCGAGAACGTGGTCGCGTTGCTCGCGGCCCGGGCCGCGGCGTCGCCGCGACACGCAGCGATCGTGGACGGCTCGCGCACCGTCGACGCCGCCGAGCTCCAGGCGCTGACGCTGCGCTATGCGGCGGCCCTGCGCGCGCACGGGCTCGCGGCGAACGACCGCGTCGGGCTGATGCTGCAGGATCGCGCCGATCACCTGATCCTGATCCTCGCGGCCGCGGCGGTCGGCGCCGCCAGCATCTCGCTGAACTGGCGGAGCAAGATCGAGGAGAAGCGCGCGATCGTCGAGGCCTTCCGGCCCCGGCTGCTCATCAGGGAGACCGGAGCGCGCTCGCCGGACGGCGTCGCGACCCTGGACCTGGACGCGCTGCGGCAGGCAGCGAGCGAGTCCGCGGACGCCCTCGCGCCGATCGCCGCGCGCGACCTGCCGCTGCGGATCCTCCTGACATCCGGCACCACCGGCGTGCCGAAAGGCGTCGAGCTGACCCATGCGGGCCTCCTCGCCTGGTGCGAATCCGTCTCCGGGGCGCTGCGTCTCTCGGCACCGCAGCGCCACCTGTCGGCCACGCCGCTCGCCTTCACGGGCACCTTCAACTTCAGCGTTCCGCAGCTGCTGCTCGGCGGCACGGTCGAGCTGTTTCCGTCGCTGTTCACGCCGGAGGAGCTCGTTGCCGCCCTCACGAGCCGCGGCATCACCAGCACGGTGCTGGTGCCGACGGTGCTGCGGCGGCTGCTCGCGCTGGCCCCGGCGCAGGGACACCTGCTCCCGGGGGTCTCCCGCCTGATCAGCCTCGGCGCGCCGCTCGCCCCGGACGAGCGGCGCGCCGCGCTGCGCAGGCTCTCGCCCGGCTTCCACGAGGTCTACGGCGCCAGCGGTGCAGGCCCGATCACCGTCCTGAGGCCCGAGGACGTCGAGGCCCATGCCGAGAGCGTCGGCCGCCCGGCTCCGCTGCGCGAGGTCGAGATCGTCGACCCGCAAGGGCGTCCGCTGCCGGCCGGCGAAACCGGGCTGTTGCGCTGCCGCGGCCCCGGGGTGGCGCGCGGATTCTGCAATGGCGAGGATGCCTCCGACGAAACGTTCCGGGACGGCTGGTACTATCCGGGCGAGCTCGCACGGCGGGACGGCGAGGGCTTCCTGTACATCACGGGCCGCGCGGCGGACGTGATCCTGCGCGCCGGCAGCAACATCTATCCCATGGAGATCGAGCACGTGCTGATGCGCCATCCGGCCGTCGCGGAGGCGGCGGTGGTCGGGATCCCTTCGCCCGACTACGGGGAAGAGGTGGTTGCTTTCGTCCGCCTCGCGCGCGCGACGCCGCGACGGGACCTGATGGAGACCTGCCTGCGCCATTTGACACCCTACAAGCTGCCGAAGACCATCATCGCGCTCGAGGAATTCCCGAAGAACCCGGCCGGCAAGATCCTCAAGACCGAGCTGCAGCGCATGGCGCGGGACATCGGCTGAGAGAGAAAGCGTGATGAACAGCCGCCCGGTGCCGCCGCTCGACCAGCTCGCCGACGCTCCCGTCGCGCGCCGCGACCGCATCGATCCGGGCTCCGACTACCTCGCGCCGGAGGGCGAGACGGAAGCAAGGCTGTCGCGCCTGATGCAGAGCGTGCTGCGGATCGACAGGGTGGGGCGCAACGACAGCTTCTTCGAGCTCGGCGGCGACTCGCTGCAGGCCGTCGACCTGTTCGTGCGGATCGAGACGGCGTTCGGGGTGGCCCTTGCGCCCTCGACGATCATCGAGCATCCGACGGTGGCGCGGCTCGCGCCATTGCTGGCGCCGGGGGCACCGGCGCGCTGCCTGGTGCCGCTGCAATCGGAAGGCGCGGCACCGCCGCTGTTCCTCGTCCACGACGCGACCGGCACCGTGTTCGGCTATCGCGACCTGGTGCGACGACTCGGCCCGCACCGCAAGGTGTACGCACTGCAATGGCCCGGTGCAGGATTTGCGTCGTCGATTCCGGAGATGGCCAGGCTCTATGTCGAATGCGTCAAGTCGATCCAGCCGCACGGGCCCTATCTGCTGGCCGGTCATTCGCTGGGGGGGACCATCGCCTACGAGATGGCGCATCAGTTGGGCGCCCGCGGCGACCGGATCGGCCTGCTCGTGTCCATCGACGGCGAGAACCGTCACGCCCTCATGAGCGGCGCCCAGCGTTTCGCGCGCAAGCTCGCGCATCAATTCACCGCCATGGCGGACGCGCCGCCGTCGGCGTGGATCGCACACTGGATCGATGCCGCGCGCGCCGAAGTGCGCCGGCACCGGGCGCGCAGGTCGCGGCCCGCTCCCGCCCCCGCTGCCGCCACGCCCGGGGCCACCCATATCGATGCGCGACTGCTCGAGGCCCACGACCGGTATGCGCCGCCGCGTCACGACGGCGCCATGAAGCTGCTGCGCTGCACGGGCGGACGCGGGACCCGCTGGAAGCTGCGCGATCTCGGCTGGAACCGGTTCGTGGCCGGGTCGCTGGAGATCCTCGATATTCCTTCGGATCACGAGGTCGCCCTCACCGAGCCCACGGTCGCGCTGGTCGCCGCGCATCTCGAGCGCTGGATCGCGGAGGCCGTCAGCCAACCCGTTCCGGAGCCGCGCGGAGAGTCCGAAAGCGCGACGCGCGCCGAAAGCGGGAGACAGGCGGCAGCGGACACGATCAGCTTCGTCGTGGTCACGGAAACGGGGGCCCATGCCTGCGGCCGAAACCTCGATGTGCTGCGGACGGTGGGGACCGACAGCGACGAGATCCTGGTGGTCACGCGCCAGGACCACGTCGCCGAGGTCCCCTATCGGGGGGAAGGCTGGCTGCGCGTGGTCGGCGTGCCGGAGGCGTCCGTCTTCGCCTTGCGCGCCAGCGCGCCGAAGCATGCCCGCAACGACTGGATCGTGCTGCTCGAGGAGCATTCGCTGGTCACGGCCGCGACCCTGGAGGCGGCGCGATCGATCATCAGGGAACGCCGGGACGTCGACCTGATCATGTTCCTGGGGAGGAATCTCACGTCCACGGGACCGTGGGAATGGGCGAACTTCCTGCACACCTTCGCGCTCGTCTGGGCGCCGATCGAGGGGCCGCCCGCCTTCTCGCCGGCGCCTGCCGCGATCGTGCGGCGCTCCGTCATCGGGGAGCTGCGCGAAGGCGGCTGGGAGCTCGAGCTGATCCCGCGACTGTTCGCGAGCGGCCGCGTCGCCTTCGGAAACGAGATCTACATCGACCATGTCCGACCCTTGGCCGGCGCGGAGTGCCTGGTCCTGAACTTCCACAATGCCCGGGCGTGCGCGGGGCTGAGCCGAAGGCTGGGGCGGCCGACCCGGGCCATCCTGTACGAGGGCTGGCACGTCTTCGCGGAACGGCCGCAACAGCTCACGCGGGCGCTCGCGCCGCGCCTGCGCGAACTGCCGGCCGGCACGCCCTGGCGGCTGCGTGCCGTCGGTTTCGCACATCTGCTGGGCTGTCTCGCCGGCGCGCTCTTCGGGCCGGGACGATCGACCCACGCGATCGACTGACCGCCGGCTAAGGTTTCGTGCGTTCCGGCCGACAGGCACGCCACAGGGCCATCAGGGCGAAACCTGGATGGCGGCCCGCGAGCCGGAGCGCCTCACGCCAACCGCCGGCTTCCAAGGCCATGCCGATCGCCCGCCCGGCCAGCCTGCGCTCGGCGGGCGTGAGCGCGAGCCTCGGCAGCGCGGCAAGCCCCGCGCCGTCGCCGGACTCGAGGGTGCGATACAACACGGCAATGTCCCCGAAGAAGCCGTTCTGCGCCTCCGGCGCGCGCCAATCCGGTGGCCGCAGGAGCGCGTCGGCCGGATCCGCGCCGGTCGCGCGCCGCAACGCCGCGGAACGTCGCGCCAGCCGCGCCGAGAAGGCCTGGCGCAGCATGCGATCCGCGGACCTGGTCGCCGCGCGCAGCCGGTAGTCGACGAGGAATTCGGGCAGGTTGGCGAGCCGTGTCGCCTCGGCGAGGCGCAGCCAGAGGTCATCGTCCTCCGCGCCCGCGAAGGCCTCGCGGTATCCGCCGACGCGCCGCACCAGCGCGGTGCGCATCATGACCGAGGAGTGAACGAACGGATTGGTGCGCTGGAGGATGCTGCGCAGCTGCTCCGGATCGGTGGCGGGCCTGCGGCTGCCGATGCGGGCGCCGTTGGCGTCGATCGTGTGGGCCCAGGTGCCGAGCAGGCCGATGTCGGGATGCGCGCCGAGGTGGCGCATCTGCGCCTCCAGCCGGCGGGGGTGCGCACGGTCGTCGGCGTCGAGCCGGGCGAGGAGCGGTGCGCGGGCCTCGGACAGGCCGCGGTTGAGCGCCGACACCAGCCCGGCTGGCTCCTGCCGGAGACAGCGGATACGCGGGTCGGCACGGGCGAATTGCGCAAGAATCGCCGGGCTCGCGTCCTCGGACCCGTCATCCACGACGATCAGCTCGAGTTCGGCGAGCGTCTGGTCCTGCAGCGAGCGCACGGCTTCGCCCAGCCAGGCTGCACCGTCGCGGACCGCCATCACCACCGAGACGGCGGGCGATTCCATGACAGCCCTATCGGCAGGCGGGGGAGAGCTTCGCGCCGCGCGTGGCCGAAGCGGCCTCGGCTGCGGCGACGATCGTGTCGGCGGCGCGGGTATGCCCCTCGTACAGCCAGGTCGACTCCCCGTAGGCCGCGGCGGCGGCCGTCCATGCGGCATGCCGCGCCGGATCGCGCGCCGCCGCCAGTGCGGCGACCAGTTTGCGGGGATCGAACGGCTCCTCGAGCACGATGCCGGCTCCGGCCAGGTCGACATGCTCGGCATATCCGCAGGCCGCGGACGAGATCACCGGAAGGCCATTGACGATCGCCTCGAGGATGACGGTCCCGGTGGTGTCGTAGCGCGCCGGGTGCACCAGCAGATCGGCCGCCGCCATGATCTGCGGGATATCCTCCCGGTGTCCGAGCCAATGGATGCGCTCCGAGACACCCATTCGCCGCGCCAGGCGCAGCGCAGACGCGGCGTGCAGGTCGTCCTCGCTCAAGCCGGCGACCAGCAGCCTCGCTCCGGAGACCTGCGGCAACGCCCTGATCACGCGATCGAGGCCCTTGGTGCGCGGCTGCACGCAGACCGACATCAGCACCCAATCCGGCTCACCGCAGCCGAGGGCGGCACGCATCTTTCGACGCGCGTCCTGCGAGCGGTATTCCGGCCGGTGGCGCGCCGCCGTCACGGTGGGCGGCAACAGCTGAACCCGCTCCGGATCCGTGTCCCACGCCGCCAGGTATTCGTGACGCTGTTCGCGGCCCAGCACCAGGATGCGCGTGCGGCTCCCGGGGCCGAAGCTGCTCCGCTCGAGCGCCGCATAGGTCCGGTAGCGCGACAAGGCGTAGAGATAGGGCTGGCGCCGCGCGCGATAGCGCACCGATGGATCGGCGCAATAGAGCACGTCGAGATCGAGCAGCTTGTCGAAGCCGACGACGAGGTCGTACTTGCCGGCGGCGGCCGCCAGGAATTCGCGCGCGAACGCGTACTGGATGGCATGATTGGCATAGCAATCGTTCGGCAGCAGCGTGATCGGCGTATCCCCGAGGTCCTGCGAACGGCAGGC